>NZ_VISI01000002.1:2280000-2605000 GCF_007827365.1 Olleya sp. Hel_I_94 | reverse complement strand
TAAATCTTGTAAATAGAATCCGTTAATACCATAGTTGGCAAAAATCTGAGATCCTAATCCCATCCTGTAGGCTCCTGCTAAAACATTAGCCTCACTATCCCACAAAAATAAATGGTGGTAATAGTTATCAAATTGATCTAGATCTATAGGTTCGTTTGTTCCTTCTCCTACTTCTCTAAAAGTTATTTCTCTTAAACGACCAATTTCACGAAGCAGGTTTGGCATGTTTTCGGCAGTAGCCAAAAAGACTTCGTAATTTTTACTAGTTAACAATTTGCAATCCTGCTGTCTTAAAGCATCAACCTCAGTAATCATAGCCTGCTGACTAACAGGTGTCACAATTTGTTTAGGTGCTTTTACAGATTTTGGAGATTTTAAGCTAGAGGAAATGGTATCTATTATTTTTTCTTTTGGTTCAAATGCATTGGATAGCATATAGGTTTTTCTTCTTATAAATTCAGAAAAATCTGAAAGCGACTCATGCTCGGCTTGATCGTTCACAGAGATTGGCTTTCCTATTCTAACCTTTATCACTCGTCTTTTTTGAGTCAACAACTCTGATGGTAATTTTGCGGTTCTAAAAATATCGCTAATTTTAGATAGCTTATAAAACAACTTACTATTATTAGCATGAAAGTATATTGGTACTACAGGTACTTTCGCTTTTTGTACTAACTTCATAGCTGCTTCTTCCCATGGTCTATCTACTACCAATTTACCGTCTCTGTAAGTAGACACTTCTCCAGCAGGAAATATACCTAATGGGTGACCATCGCGTAAGTGTGAAATTGCGCTTTTAAAACCTGCTATGCTAGATTTTGCATCTTTTCTGTCTTCAAAAGGATTAACAGGCATTATATATGGCTTCATCGGTTCTATACGATGTAATAAAAAGTTAGCAATTATCTTAAAATCTTCGCGTTGTTCTAGCATTAATTTTAAAAGTAATATACCATCAATTCCGCCTAAAGGATGATTAGAAACTGTAATGTATGCTCCATCTTTAGGTAAACGCTTTAAATCTTCTTCAGGTATTTCAAATTTAATTTGAAATTCATCTAAAATTCCGTTTAAAAATTCTAAATGTGATAAATGTTTATTACGATTATAGATTTTATTTAAAGTAGATATCTTTAAAACTTTCATTAATAACCAACCAACAAAAGTCCCTAAAAACCCGTATTTATCAAGTTTTATAGCTTTTGAAACTTCTTTTGCAGTGACTAATCCCATTTAATTTTATTCATATTAGAGTTTACAAATGTAATCAATAGATTTATTTAGTTACTATTTGTAGTGTTTCTTGAAACATTTGTTTTAATAAAACTGTTTTTCCGACTTCTAAATCGGCAATTGCTTTTTGATTGTAATGCCTAATCGTGTACAAAGATACGTTATCATTACATGTCACTTTAAATTTAGCTTTTAAATGTAACAATAAAGGTTCTAAATTATTGTAATTATTATCAAAACAAACAGAAAAACTAATCGCAGAGTTTTGGATAACATCAACTTTCATTTTATATTTTGATAGCAAATTAAATATTTCGCTAATATTATCTTCTACAATATAGGAAAAGTCTAAAGTAGATAATGATAATAAGACTTGGTTTTGCTTTACTATAAAACAGGGAACTTTTGGCTCAATTCCTTTAATTTTACTAACTATTGTTCCATCTTCATTTGGTTGTAAAAACGATTTAACGTACAACGGTATTTCTTTACGTTGCAGTGGTTGTAATGTTTTAGGATGTATTACTGAAGCACCATAAAAAGCCAGTTCAATAGCTTCTGTATATGATATGGCGTTTAATAATTGTGCATTTTTAAAGTGTCTAGGGTCGGCATTTAAAACACCTGGTACATCTTTCCAGATGGTAACACTATCTGCACTTAGGCAATAAGCCAAAATGGCTGCTGTATAATCACTACCTTCGCGACCTAAAGTTGTTGTAAAATTATTTTTATCGCTTCCTAAAAACCCTTGAGTTATATTAAGCTTACTAGTATCAACATGTTTAGTAATTAACTGCTGTGTCAGGTCCCAATTAACATTTGCGCGTCTATAATAGTCATCTGTTTTAATTAATTGTCTAACATCTATCCAATTATTAGTAAATCCTTTTAAGTTTAAAAATTGGCTAATTATAGTGGTAGATACTAACTCTCCAAATCCTATCACTTGATCGTAAACAAAATTATAATCCGGAGATTTATTTGTTTTCAAAAAATTAGTGAGCTCTTCAAAAAGCGCATTTGTAATATCAAAAACGGGATGATTTTTATTTTCAAAAAGCTCTAATACAATATCGTTATGATAAGTCACAACTGCTTGTATAGCCTGCTGTAATTCTGGTTTGTTATCAAAATAATTACCTATAACCTGCTCTAAAGCATTAGTGGTTTTACCCATTGCAGACACAATAATTAACGTATTATCATGTCCTACTTGATCTAAAACCGAAATTAGATTTTTAACACCTTTGGCATCTTTAACAGACGCACCTCCAAATTTAAATACTCTCATTTATAATTTTTGGATGTAATTTTCAATACTTGATTGATCCATTTGTACTAAAAACCAATCTTTTAGTAAAGTAGCTCCTTTACTTTCATAAAATTTTATTGCAGGTTCATTCCAATCCAAAACTTCCCAACATATACGTTTAACACCCAAACTATAACCGTATTTGATAACCTCGTCAAGAAGTAAAGTACCAAGACCTTCTCCTCTATAGTTTTCTTTAACAATTAAATCTTCTAAATGTACTGTCTTACCTTTCCAGGTAGAAAAACGGATATATATTAAAGCCATAGCTACAACTTCATCATTTTTTTCGGCCACAAAAGTTGTAAATAAGGGATGTTTTCCAAAACCTTGTTCCAATAAATCTGCTTCTGTAACAATGACTGCTTCAGGTTGTTTTTCAAAAACAGCAAGTGTTTTTATCAAGTCAAGCATAGCCGGAACATCTCTTTTTTCGGCAAAACGAATTGTAAACTCCATAAAATTTTAATTTAATCAAATATAGTTTAAGAATGTTTATAATACCAAATTATGGACAACTACAACGTTATAATTGTTAAAATATACGATATTTGTGCAAACAACTACATCTAAACACATGTCTAAAAAAAATCAAACGTTAGGAGAATTTATTATTGAAAACCAAGCTTCGTTTAAATACACATCTGGAGAACTCTCTAGATTAATAAACTCTATACGTCTTGCTGCCAAGGTTGTAAATCATGAAGTTAACAAAGCTGGACTAGTAGATATTATTGGTGCTGCAGGAGATACAAACATACAAGGTGAGGACCAGCAAAAGCTAGATGTTTATGCAAATGATAAATTTATCCAAACCCTTACAAATCGTAATATTGTTTGTGGTATTGCAAGTGAAGAAGAAGATGATTTTATTACAATAAATAGTCAAGATGATAACAATCAAAATAAATACATTGTATTAATTGACCCTTTGGATGGCTCTTCTAATATTGATGTTAACGTGTCTGTAGGAACTATTTTTTCAATTTATAGACGTGTTACGCCAGTTGGAACACCTGTAACTATCGAAGATTTTTTACAACCAGGAAACCAACAAGTTGCTGCAGGTTATGTGGTTTATGGTACATCTACAATGCTAGTATACACCACTGGTCATGGTGTTAATGGATTTACATTAAATCCAGCAATCGGTACTTTTTATTTATCACATCCAGATATGCAGTTTCCGGAAAACGGAAACATATACTCTGTAAACGAAGGTAATTATACACACTTCCCACAGGGTGTAAAAAACTATATTAAATACTGTCAAATGGAAGAAGGAGATAGACCTTACACATCCAGGTACATTGGGTCATTGGTTTCTGACTTTCATAGAAACATGATTAAAGGTGGTATTTATATGTATCCTAAAAGCTCAAAAAATGAAGACGGTAAATTAAGATTATTGTATGAATGTAATCCTATGGCTTTTTTAGCAGAACAAGCTAACGGAAAGGCAAGTAATGGTTATAACAGAATTATGGATATTGAGCCAACAGCACTACACCAACGCGTTCCTTTTTTCTGCGGAAGCAAAAACATGGTACTTAAAGCTGAAGAATTCATGCAAAACGCTGATTAATTAACATTGTGTTTATTTTTTTGCTAATTTTGAAACATAAATTATCCTGATGGCAAATACAGACAAAATCAACGAAGACAACATGCAAGCATCTTCTGAAGCAACTTCAAAAATAGATGCGATTAAGCAACTTATTTTTGGTGAAAACATGCAAGCTTACGATAGTGAGTTTGAAACACTAAAAAAAGATATTCTTGCTAAGAAAAAAGAATTAGAAGCTTTAATGGACGAAGTCAAGTCTGAGTTGCTTCAAAACATTGATAACCTAAGCACTGATATTAATATTAGAATCACAGAGCTAGAAAACAATTTAGAAGATAAAGTTGACGATTTAAACGAGAAAAAAGTGGATCGTAAACTTTTAGGTGAACTATTTACCAAATTAGGCGAAAAAATAAGTCAATAACAAATTGACTTCCGCATGAACCAAGAAGATAAATTAAAAATCCTTAAGGACATCTTGCTTAAAGATGAGCATGAGTACGCCTTGTCAATTGAAGAAAAGCTTAAAAAACTTGAAGATTTAATTAACAAGCAAAATAATTTATCTAAACATATAGACCCTATTCTAGAAGATAAACTAGAAGCGTTTATCAAGGAAATGCCAAAAACATTAGGACCAACAATTACGCAAACGTTACAAGAAGAAATTAAAAACTCTCAGGATGCAGTAGTTGAAGCCTTATACCCAATAATGGGTAAAATGATTAAAAAATATGTACAGAAAGAAATACAAATCCTATCTGAAAACATAAATAAAAGCTTAAACAACACCTTTTCTTGGGCTTCGATAAAAAGAAAATTTAGATCAAAAAAATCAGGAGTATCAGAAGGAGAAATAATTATTCACGATCAATTTAAATCTAAGATAGAGCAAATAATGGTTATTGAAAGTGGCTCAGGACTAATTGTATCAGAATACTCAAAAACCCAAGGAATAGACCAAGACACAGTTGCTGGTATGTTAACAGCCATAAAAAGTTTTGCGCAAGATGCGTTTACAACTCAAATTCAAAATTTAGAATATATAGAATATGAAAACTACCACATTCATCTTCAAAACTTTTCTAATTATTATATTGCTGTTGTAATTTCAGGTGCATTTACAGCTACCTTTAGAAGCAAACTTGAAGACAAACTTCTAGACTTTGCACAAAACATTATAAACAAAACAGATTTAGAAAACAGTGATATTTTTAACACTAAACTAAAAGATTACTTTGACAATGAAAATATCTAAAAAAATAGTTTTAATAGGCCACTTTGGAGTTGGTAAATCCTCTTTAATAAGACGATTTGTAGAAGACACGTTTACAGAAGACTACAAAGTAACTATTGGTGTACACATTTTAAAAAAAGAAGTATCAATACCAAAATCAGATAAAGATATAACACTTGTTATTTGGGACTTAGAAGGAAACGATGACATTACAAATACTAGACCATCATACCTTATAGGTACTAATGGTTTTTTATATGTTTTTGACATGACTAGACCTGCAACCTACCAAAACATAGAAGCGGATTTAGATTACATCAAAGACCGTTACCCAAAAACACCAATTAAAGTTATTGGTAACAAAAAAGATTTGGTTACTAACGAGTTTATTAAACAGAATAAAGACATTTTTGGACGCTTTGTCGATTTTTATACAAGTGCAAAATCTGGGACTAACGTTGACGATGTTTTTATTAATTTAGCAGAAGCTGTAATTTAACAAGCGAAAAAATAATGCTAGAACAATACAAAAAAGAATATTCGCAATCCACAAATCAATACATAGTTGTAGACTTAGATGGTAAAATATTAGAGTCTGACGATGTTATATTTACTAAGGTAGTTGGAAAAAACATTTCCACAATTCATCCTTTTTTTGAAAGTATACATAGTACACTTCTAGAACCAAACCAAAGACACGTATTTTCTTGTATTCATTTAACAAATCCTGAAAACCAAACAATAATAACAGACATTATTGTAAAAACTTTTGACGGTAAACAACCGCCTTTAGTAGTTGTTTTAGATCTTACTACGCATTATGACAATTACCAAACAACAGCTCAGGTTAGAAATGAGTCTGTTATTAACTCTCAAATTTTAGAGTTAAAAAACGAGTACCTACAAGAAAAAGAAGCCTTTAAAAACGCATTTATTGCAAACTTTAGTCATGAGTTAAGAGACCCTTTAACAGGAATCTTAACGTTTTCTGATATCTTAAAAAAGACCCATTTAAGTGACGAGCAATTAAATTACTTAAAAGTAATAGACTCGTCATCTACTTACCTAAAACAATTAATAGAAGATATTTTAGACATCTCTAAAATTGAAGCAGGTAAGTTAGACCTTGTTATTAGTCCTTTTGATATTAGACAATTACTAGAAGACATAAAAAGTATTTTTGAAATTAAAGCGCAGCAAAAAGGATTAGAGTTAATCACTAATTTTAATGATAACCTACCAGAAGTTGTTGGTGGTGACCCTTTAAGATTAAGACAGGTGTTAAGCAACCTTCTAGAAAACGCTATAAAATTTACAGAAGAAGGTACTATTACCTTTAATGTGTCTTTAAACCAAATCAGAGCTCAAAAAGCAAGCATACACTTCCAAATAATAGATACGGGAATAGGAATCCCTCAAGACAAAATAGAAGATGTCTTCACAAGTTTTACACAATTAAATAACTCTCAAGCCTACAAAGGTGCAGGATTAGGATTAGCAATTGCCAAGCACTTAGTAAGCTTAACACATAGCAAAATTAGTGTAGACAGTACAGAAGGGGAAGGTAGCACGTTTTCTACCAATATCAATTTTAGCTTAGATAAAAACCATAAACTAAAGACTAAAAAGAAAGACGCTGTAACTTCACCACGATCAAATAAAAAATACAGTATTTTATTAGTTGAAGATTCAGAAATTACTCAATTATCCATACTAAAAATATTAGCCTCTAGAGGTAATTACTTTTTAGACATAGTAACAAAAGGAGAAGACGTTATTCCAAGAATAGAAAACTCTGAGTTTGACCTAATACTTATGGATATAAAATTACCTAATAGTTATGGTGACGAGATTACCAAACTAATTAGAAAAATGCCAGAACGCGAACATAAAAAAATCCCAGTAATAGCATTAACCGCTCGTGTTATGAAAGACGATTTAAAACGCTATAAAAAAGCAGGAATTAACGATGTTATCCAAAAACCATTTGACGAAAACGCCTTAATTACCAAAATAGAAGAATATTTAAAATAAAAAAAAGCGAACTTTAAAGTTCGCTTTTTTTTTATAATTATCAAACAGGATTATCTGTTCATCGTTTTAATTTCTTCAGCAAAAGTATCTAAATCAACACCTTCATGCACTAGCTCTAAAGCCTTATGCGTAATATATTTTGCATTGCTAGATTTAAAACCTAAACCAACACATAAACGCTCCAATACAGCTGTTTGCTTAGGACCTTCAATATGATCAGCCCAAACCATTCTTGACAAATCATACAGACGCTCTAAACGTTGATCATAAGATGTTGGAGGGTTAATAGGATGCTCTTTATAATCAATTAATATCTGCTTATACTCGCCTTCACTAATATCTAAATTACGTGCTAAACGATCTAAAAACGCTTTTTCTGACTCACTAATCACACCATCACTCATTGCTACACGTACAATTGCAGCAAAATGATCCTCATTACGCTTTTTAAATCCACTATCGAATAAATCTGAAAATGACATACTTTTTTGTTTAATTTTAGACTACAAATATAGTCAAACCGTACACCTTTTAAAATTAAAAGTTTCTATTTTTTTGGGCGTTTATTTTACACCCTTTAATAGGTGTAAAAAACCAGGCTCTCGTGGCTCGCTCTCTGCGAGGAGCTCAGACAAACCACTCCATCCTTAACGCACTTACCCATGGATATTTCTAAAAAGTTAAATTTTGTAAATCTAAAAGCTAATAATTTATGCATTGCTTATATTTGCACAAACTAAAGTTATAGTGAGTAAAACCTTAATCTCGCAAACCTATTTACAGTCTTTGCAATTGCAAAAACTGCAAACTGCTATTGCCCAAACCCAAAGTAAAACACATTTAAAAGGACTTGTAGGCTCATCATTATCCTACGTAGTAGCACAATCTTTTAAACAAACACAGCTGCCCTTTTTACTTATTTTTAATGACAAAGAAGAAGCTGCTTTTTACCTAAACGATTTAGAACAACTCATTAACAAAACAGACGTCCTATTTTATCCAGGAAGCTATCGTAGACCCTATCAAATAGAAGAAACTGATAACGCAAACGTACTTCTACGTGCCGAAGTTTTAAACCGTATTAACTCACGTAAAAAACCCGCTATAATCGTTACCTATCCTGACGCACTGTTTGAAAAAGTAGTCACCAGAAAAGAGCTAGAACGTAATACACTTAAAATAACCGTTAATGATAGCCTATCAATAGACTTTGTTAACGAAGTCCTATTTGAGTATAAATTTAAACGTGTTGATTTTGTAACAGAACCTGGAGAGTTTTCAGTACGTGGAGGAATTGTAGATGTGTTTTCATTTAGTCATGACGAACCCTACCGAATCGAGTTTTTTGGAGACGAAGTAGATAGTATCAGGACTTTTGATGTAGAAACACAATTATCTACAGAGCAAATTAAAAAAATTAGTATCATACCAAATGTTGCTAATAAATTAATGGATGAGTCCAGACAAAGTTTTTTAAAATACATTGCTCAAAAAACAGTCGTTTTTGGCAAAAATTTTGACTTAACCTTTGATCGTGTGGACGACTTTTTTGACAAAGCAATTGCTGCTTTTGTTAAATTAAACAAAGACATCAAACACGCAGAACCACTAGAGTTATTTTGTAATGCTGCCGAGCTAAAAAAACAACTATTAGATTTTAGCATCGTAGAGCTAGGTACAGACTCAATTTTTAGTGCGACACAAGTCATACAACATAATACCACACCGCAACCTACATTTAATAAGCAGTTTAACTTATTAATAGATAACCTAAATAGCAATCATAATAACGATTACACAAACTATATAGCTTGTGTCAGTGAGCAACAAGCAAAACGTTTTCATGATATATTTGACGATGTTGAGCAAGACGTCCATTACCAAACCATTACCCAATCACTATATCAAGGGTTTATAGATCACGACCTTAAAATAGTCGTTTATACAGATCACCAGATTTTTGAACGTTATCATAAATTTCATCTTAAAAATGGAT
Organism: Olleya sp. Hel_I_94; assembly: GCF_007827365.1. Taxonomy (NCBI): domain Bacteria; kingdom Pseudomonadati; phylum Bacteroidota; class Flavobacteriia; order Flavobacteriales; family Flavobacteriaceae; genus Olleya; species Olleya sp. Hel_I_94. Next base: position 2,595,618 of record NZ_VISI01000002.1, on the reverse strand, counting down.
ATGCTAAAAAGCAAGCCATAACCTTAAAAGAACTTACAAACCTTGACATTGGTGATTATGTAACACACATTGATCATGGAATAGGAAAATTTGGAGGACTTCAAAAAATAGATGTCGAAGGTAAAAAACAAGAAGCCATAAAATTAGTTTATGGAGAACGTGATGTCCTATATCTAAGCATTCACTCATTACACAAAATAACTAAGTTTAATGGTAAAGATGGTAAACCTCCTAAAGTATACAAATTAGGAAGTAAAGCTTGGAAAGTTCTTAAAGAAAAAACCAAATCTAGAGTTAAGCATGTCGCTTTTAACTTAATTAAATTATACGCAAAACGTAAGCTAGAAAAAGGATACCAATACAAACCTGATAGCTATTTACAACACGAGCTAGAAGCTTCTTTTTTATACGAAGACACACCAGATCAAATCACTGCAACTGCAGATATAAAAGCAGACATGGAAAGCGAGCGTCCAATGGACCGTTTAATATGTGGAGATGTTGGTTTTGGTAAAACCGAAGTAGCCATTCGTGCAGCTTTTAAAGCAGTGGATAATGGTAAACAAGTTGCAGTTTTAGTACCAACAACAGTATTAGCCTTTCAACACCATAAAACCTTTACAGAACGTTTAAAAGACTTTCCGGTAACTGTGGATTACGTTAACCGTTTTAGGACTGCAAAACAAAAAAAGGAAACCTTAGAAAAATTAGAAAAAGGTCACGTCGATATCATTATAGGCACGCATCAACTAGCAAGTAAAAATGTTAAGTTTAAAGATCTAGGATTGCTTATTGTTGACGAAGAACAAAAATTTGGTGTTGCTGTAAAAGAAAAATTAAAAACTTTAAAGGATAATGTAGACGTATTAACGCTAACAGCAACTCCAATACCTAGGACGTTGCAATTTAGTTTAATGGCAGCAAGAGATTTATCAGTCATTACTACACCTCCACCAAATCGTTATCCAATAGAAAGTAACGTGATTAGATTTACAGAGGAGTCTATTAGAGATGCTGTAAGCTACGAGATAGAACGTGGTGGACAAATCTTTTTTATTCACAACCGTATTGAAAACATTAAAGAAGTTGCTGGTATGATCCAAAGACTTGTACCTGATGCTAAAATAGGTATTGGTCATGGACAACTTGAAGGTAAAAAACTAGAAAGCTTGATGCTTGGTTTTATGGATGGCGAATTTGACGTGCTTGTCAGTACAACAATTATTGAAAGCGGTTTGGATGTACCAAATGCCAACACCATTTTTATTAACAACGCTAATAATTTTGGATTAAGTGATTTGCATCAAATGCGTGGTCGTGTTGGACGTAGTAATAAAAAAGCATTTTGTTATTTTATAACTCCAGAATACTCTGCAATGACAGACGATGCCAGAAAACGTATACAAGCTTTAGAGCAGTTTACTGAGTTAGGTAGTGGTTTTAATATTGCTATGAAAGACCTAGAAATAAGAGGAGCAGGAGATTTATTAGGAGGTGAACAAAGCGGATTTATAAATGAAATTGGTTTTGATACCTATCAAAAAATCCTTAATGAAGCAATTGAAGAACTTAAAGAAAATGAGTTTAAAGAGTTATATGATGAACCTTTAGAAAATAAAGAATACGTTAAAGACATTACTATTGACACAGACATGGAACTTTTATTCCCTGACGACTATGTTAACAATATTGCCGAAAGATTAAGTCTTTACACCCAATTAAACAATTTTAAAACCGAAGCTGAATTAACCGAATTTGAGACACAACTTATTGATCGTTTTGGAGAGTTACCAACACAGGTTGTGGATTTAATAAATAGCGTACGCATCAAATGGGTAGCTACCAAATTAGGTATTGAAAAAGTAATAATGAAACAAGGAAAGCTAATTTGTTATTTTATTAATGATCAACAAAGCAGTTTTTACCAAAGCCCAAATTTTACAAAATTACTACAGTATGTACAAACACATCCTCAGGCTTGTAAAATGAAAGAAAAACAAACCAGAAATGGCTTACGTTTATTACTTACCTTTGACAATATAAAAACGGTTAAAAAAGCTTTAATTGCCTTACAACCAATATTGGAATAGTTTTTGAAATTATAAAAGAAAATCACAAAAAATGAATAAAAAAATACTGTTTTTATTTGCCATATTGCCAACCTTTTTGATGGCTCAAAACACAATTAAAGGAACTTTTACTCCAGCAGATCAATTTAAATTTGCATTTCTATACCAAGTTACTGCAGACACTTCAATTTTTGTAGACAATGCAGATATTGCAGCAGACGGAAGCTTTATTTTTAATCTTAAAAAAACACAAGCTCCTGGCACGTATCGTATTGTTTATGCACAACCACAAGACGAATATAACTTCGATTTTTTGTATAACAACGAGGATATTGAGTTAACGTTTGATTTAGAAAAAGGTCTAGAATTTGTAACTTCTGAAGAAAACAAACTTTGGATTTCTTACAATAATAGCATGTCTATGATTGGACAGAGCTTAAATGCTTTTTATTCTTCTGGAGGTAAAAAAGAAAAAGATTTTAAAAACATTATTGACATATTAAAAACAACACAGTCAGAGTTTGAAAAGGCATCGGAAGGTAAATTAGTGCTTAATTTTATAACTGCCAGTCAACCTTACATTCCTGAAAATTTAATTGACGCCAAAACGTTTACAGAAAATGCTAAAACCAGCTACTTTAAACATATCAATTTTGGAAATCCAGTACTTCAAAATTCAAACTTTTTAATTGAAGCAACATTAAATTATGTTTTTAATTTTAGTGATAGCAATGACCAAATTACTTCCTACAAAAATAACATAGATACTGTAGTAAAAGCTATTGGTAACAATCCTAAGATTAAAAAAGTAATGTTAGAAATTTTATGGAATCAATTTGCTTTAGAAGAAGTTGAACCTGTTGCTAACCATATTACAGACACCCATTTATTAGCTTTAGCTAAAGCGGAAAACGACACGCAATTAATAGAAGATTTAACTTATTTTAAAAATGCATCTGTTGGTAATATTGGACAAGATTTTGAAATAGTAATCTATGATGAAGAAGGCGAGGCAACTGTAAAAAACCTATATCAATTAGATGAGTCTAATAATTACCTAATCGTGTTTTGGAGCACAACATGCTCACACTGTTTAGAAGAGATTCCAGAACTACGTAAGTATGTGAAAACTTTAGACAATAAACAATTAAAAGTTATTGCGATTGCTTTAGATGAAGACCGTTACAGATGGAAAGACATGACCTATGACTATCCTGAATTTTATCATGTTTTTGGTGAAGGAAAATGGGATAATGAGATTGGAAACAACTATAACGTAAAATCTACACCAAGTTATTTTGTATTAGATAGTGATAAAAAAATAATCAAAAAACCATACGATTTTAAAGCTTTTGAAGCTTATTTTAAAACATTACCTCAATCAAAAAAAGAAGAATAGGTAACTAAAAAGTTAAACATCAAAATACTAATTTTTATTAGGACACCTTTTTTTTAGCAATCACGACAAATTAAAAATGATAAAAGGCATTTTCTAAATGTTTGATATTAAATTGATTATTCTGTTTGACTATTGCGATAATGTCAAAACGGACTTCAACATCTAATCCATTTACTGTAACATACTCATCCACAGCTTTTACTAAACGTTGGATTTGTTTAGGTTTTACAAAGTCTTGAGGGTCACCAAAAGTATCTGTAGATCTTGTTTTGACTTCAATTATGGCTAAAACATCAGCTTTTTGAGCAATAATATCCACCTCAGCTTTATCAAAACGATAATTTTGTTCTATTATATCGTACTTGTTTTCAATTAAAAAATCTACAGCTAGTTGCTCTCCTTTTTTACCAAGTTCATTGTGACTAGCCATTATTCTTCAAAAATTAAAGTCGATTTACTTTTATCTACTTTTAATACTACTTGACGTCCTAAAATTAAAGCTCTGTTATCTTTTTCATGTCCTGCAGGCATATTAAACGCAATAGGAAAATTATAATCAGACAACGCATCCAAAATTAATTGCTCAATTGAAGTTCCCCATAATGTTGTGTTTTTTCGCATTCTGCTCATGTCACCAACTATAACACCTTTACAATTATCAAAGTAACCAGCACGTTTTAAACTTTGTAACATACGATCTATATGGTACTTGTACTCTCCTATTTCTTCAATAAATAAAATTTTACCATCCGTATCTATACTATCTTTAGAGCCTAACATAGTGTGTAAAATAGTTAGGTTTCCACCTACTAAAATACCATTAGCATCTCCAGATTTATTATATTTTGATCCCTTTAATGCATAACGTAAAGGTTGTCCAAAAAGCGTATTTTTAAAAGTGGCAATACTATCTGCAATGTCCTCTAAATTTTCAGGTAAACTCACTCCCATTATTGCATGTAGCGATTGCACTCCTAAATTATGTATTTGGTTATGTAACGCTGTAATATCACTGTAACCAATAATCCATTTAGGCTGCTTTAAAAATTTGGTATAATCTAAGCTATCCAAAATCCTAACGGTTCCGTAACCACCACGAGCAGACCATATAGCCTTAATTTTAGGGTCATCTAAAGCCATCTGAAAGTCTTCGCAACGCTCTTGATCTGTACCTGCAAAGTGGTTTGCCTGATTAAAAACATGCTTACCAATAACGACATGTAACTTCCAACTTTCTAAAAGCTGCTTCGCACGATTTACTTCATCAAATCTATTTTTTAAAACACCAGAAGGCGCAACAATAGCAACAGTGTCTCCTGCTTTTAAATAAGGTGGCTGTATCAATTTAGTTTCGGTTTTATTTTGCGCAAATCCTGTTGTATTTCCTAAGAAAAAAACAGCACAACACACTAACAATAATAATCTCTTTTTTGACATAATGTAAAATTACATTTTTTTTCTAAATGGCTGTCAAATTACGTATTTTTACACCTTCAAAAGATAACAAAGATGTCAAAAAGATATACAATTACTGCAGCATTACCTTATACTAATGGACCAATACATATTGGACATTTAGCTGGTGTTTATGTTCCAGCAGATATTTACGCTAGATATAAAAGACTAACTGGTAACGATGTAGCCTTTATTTGTGGTAGTGATGAGCATGGTGTGCCAATTACTATTAAAGCAAAAAAGGAAGGTGTTACACCTCAGGAAATTGTAGATCGCTATCATAAAATAATTAAAGATTCTTTTGAAGAATTTGGAATTACGTTTGATAACTACTCACGTACGTCTGCCAAAATTCACCACGATACTGCTTCTGAGTTTTTTAAAACTTTGTATGATAAAAATGAATTTGTTGAAGAAGTGTCAGAACAATTATATGATGCAGAGGCTAACCAATTTTTAGCAGACCGTTTTGTAATTGGTACGTGTCCAAAATGCGGTAACGAAGAAAGTTATGGTGACCAATGCGAAAAATGTGGAACGTCACATAATGCAACAGATTTAATTAATCCTAAATCGGCTATAACTGGTAATGTTCCCACTTTAAAAGAAACAAAACATTGGTTTTTACCTTTAAATAAACACGAAGCGTTTTTACGTGAATGGATCTTGGAAGGTCATAAAAAAGATTGGAAACCTAACGTTTATGGTCAAGTTAAATCTTGGATTGATGATGGATTAAGACCTCGTGCTGTAACTAGAGATTTAGATTGGGGAATTCCGGTTCCGGTTCCTGGAGGAGAAGGCAAAGTGCTTTACGTATGGTTTGATGCACCAATTGGTTACATATCATCAACCAAAGAATGGGCTGCAAGAGAAGGTAAAGATTGGGAGCCATACTGGAAGGATGAAGACACTAAATTAGTACACTTTATTGGTAAGGATAATATAGTATTTCATTGTATTATATTTCCTGCTATGCTTAAAGCAGAAGGCAGCTATATTTTGCCTGATAATGTTCCAGCTAACGAGTTTTTAAACTTAGAAGGCAACAAATTATCGACGTCTAAAAATTGGGCTGTTTGGTTGCCAGATTATTTACAAGATTTTCCTAACCAACAGGATGTGTTACGTTATGCTTTAACTGCTAATGCGCCAGAAACTAAAGACAATGATTTTACTTGGAAAGATTTTCAGGCAAGAAACAATAACGAGCTAGTAGCAATCTTCGGAAACTTTATTAATCGCGTTGTAGTTTTAACTAATAAGTACTACGAAGGTGTTGTACCGACACCATCTGATTTTTCTGCTATAGACGAAGAAACTTTAGCGACTGTCAAAGCATATCCTGCAGTTATTGAAAGCTCTTTAGAGCGTTACCGTTTTAGAGAAGCTGGTCAGGAGTTAATGAACTTAGCAAGACTTGGAAACAAGTATTTAGCAGATGAAGAACCTTGGAAACTAGTTAAAACAGATGAAGCTAGAACAAAAACAATTATGTTTGTCGCATTGCAAATAGCAAGCGCTTTAGCAACATTATCAGAACCATTTTTACCATTTACTTCTACCAAATTAAAAAACATTCTTAATACAACAGAAAACTCTTGGAACGATATATCTACTAAAGACACATTACTTCCTGCTTTGCACCAAATAGGTAAAGGTGAATTGTTATTTAGTAAAATAGAAGACGAAACAATCCAAAAGCAAATAGATAAGTTAGAAGCAAGTAAAAAAGCTAATGAAGCTGCTAACAAAGTCGTTGAGCCTCAAAAAGATGAAATCACTTTTGATGATTTTACTAAGTTAGACATACGTGTTGGAACCATTTTAGAAGCTACAAAAATGCCTAAAGCTAAAAAACTTTTAATCTTAAAAGTGGATACAGGTATTGATGTACGCACAATAGTCTCTGGAATAGCAGAAAGCTTTACTGCAGAAGAAGTTGTTGGTAAAAAAGTGACTGTTTTAGTTAATTTAGCACCAAGAGCATTACGTGGTGTAGAGAGTCAAGGTATGATTTTAATGACAGAAAATGCGGAAGGCAAATTAGTATTTGTAAATCCCGATGATGCTAATGTTAGTAATGGATTACACATTAGTTAACCAAAATTATTATTGTAAAATAAGTTTATGAAGTACGCCTTAATACTATTTGCATTTGTTTTTAGCACCTTAACTTCTGCTCAAGAAGAATGGGTTGGATTTAATATTGAAGAAGAAACAAAACAACTGTACCCTAAGGACGTCATCCCTGTGGTTAATGAAGATACTAACCAAATCGCCATGTTTTTTACAAACAGAAAGGTGATTTTTGGAAATCTTCATGATCAAAATAAACAATTAATCGGCTCAATAAATAATGTAATAATTCCTAAAAAGGGTAAGATTTTAATTGGTGCAATATATGACCAAGAGACTTATACGCTGTTTTTTAGTAATAATAACAAATCTCATTTTAGTTCGGTTTCGTTAAGTTTTAAAACAGGAAATTTTAAAATAACCGAAGACTTAAACATTGAATTTAAAAAAGAAAAAATAGTCGAATATCTAGTCTTAAAAAATAAGCTTCATATTTTATCTGTTAGCAGGAAAGAAGATGTTTTAATATCTAGAACATTAACTGATAAAGGCCTTATTAAGACTACTCATTACGATTTATCATCGCAAGCAATAGTTAATAACATAGACAGAGATTACCCATTATACCCTTTGCTATTTGGTAACCCTAACTACGCAGCTATTGAGGTTGTTAATAGTAATGTTCCTAATAGTTTAGAACAAACTAATGCGTTCACAAAATTATATGTAGACAATAATAAACTTACAATTACCAATAATCTTTTTAACAAGTATACTTACGTTATTAGTTTAGATCTAGAAAGTGACTCTTATAACTTTAATAGCATTATCAATACAGGTTATACTAATAATCATCATGGCGCAAATTCTAATTCCTTTATTCATAAAGACAAACTGTTAACCATCTATTCTACATTAGATCACTTAAGTTTTAGTGCCTATAATTTAGATGATTTTGGGTTAATAAAAACGTTTAATATTAACGACAAAGAAGAAATCACGTTTAAAAACACACCAATAATTCAGGAAGGTGGTGCATTTGATGATTACAGAGAACTAGAAAAAACCTCTAAATTTTTAAGAAAAATAACACAGTCTAAAATAGGTATTACTGCTTATTCAAAAAATGAGGACTTAATTATAACATTAGGAGCCAGTGTAGAAATTGATAGAGGTGGTTTTGCTATGGTCAATTTTGGCGCTTTTGGTGTAATTGCATATGGTCTAATATTAGACAGCTTTAATAGCTACACTAGAACAAAATCTACTAGAATAAGCTGTTTATTTGACAAAGATTTAAATCACAAAACAGGTGACATTCCGTTAAACGAATTTGATCAAATCAAAAACTTTCAAGACGCTAACAGAACGTACAATAATGCACATTTGCAAACCTTATTTAAGTATCAATCTAGCTACTTTTTAGGAAACTATAATAAAAGGACTGGAGAATATACACTTACTAAATTTGACAATTAATTCTTCTAATCGCAAGCATACACCTTCTCTACCTTACCAATTACAATTTTAAAAATGGTAATTATATAACCTATATTAATAATCGTGTAATATCAAATATCAAGTAATATTGCACCTTTGTATCAAATAAATTAAACAATCATGAAGCAAATAATAACCGTTTTGTTTTTAAGTCTACTATTTAGCTGTGGATCTTCAAAAACAGTAAGACAATCAGAAAAAACCATTAAAGGTCAATGGGTTTTAAACACCATTAATTACAATCAATCAGGCACTTATAATGTATCATTATTAAATGACACATCTAAGGAATGTTTTGAGCAAAGTACTTGGCAGTTTATACCAAATAATAATACAGGTATTTATACCATAAACACTCCAAATTGTAATACAGGAGAAAGAAACTTTAACTTTACTATTCAGGAGATAGACGAAACTACAGGTTTATACAACTTCTTATTAAAGCCAACCGATGCTAAAGGGAAAAGTGAAAGCAATCAAGGGTTTAGATTAAAATTAGCCCAATTATCAGACACTAACATGAGATGGGAACAAACCCTCACAGTTGATGGTAAACCATTTACAATTAACATGAACTTTTCTAAATTATAAAAACTATGAAATCTATATTAAAAAAAATATCAATAAGTGCATTAACAGTTGCTATGGCTTTTAGCTTTACAAATTGTAGCAGTGTAAAAAATGCAAATAATAAACAAAAAGGTGGTGTCATTGGTGCTACTGGAGGAGCCATTTTAGGAGCCATAATTGGTAACAATGTTGGTAAAGGTGGTAACGGAGAATTAGGTGCTGTTATTGGAGGAGTTGTTGGTGGTGGAGCCGGAATCCTTATTGGAAACAAAATGGATAAACAAGCACAAAAAATAGAGGAAGAAATCCCTGGTGCTACAGTGGAACGTGTTGACGAAGGTATTGTCGTAACTTTTGACGAAAATAGTGGTGTGTATTTTGACACAGCAAAATATAACGTAAATGGTGCGTCGCAAGAGACACTTAACAAACTTGTAGCTGTATTTAAAGAGTATCCAGATACTAATATTTTAGTTGTTGGACATACAGACAGTGTTGGTAGCGAAGAAAACAACATGACATTATCTAAAAACAGAGCTAATGCTGTTACCAATTACTTAACAAATCAAGGCTTAAGTAGCGGTAGATTTACAACAAATTGGTTTGGAGAGACACAACCTACTAATGATAATACAACTGCAGAAGGCAGAGCAAAAAACAGACGTGTAAACGTAGCCATTCTACCAAATGAAAAAATGATTAATGACGCTAAAATGGAGTCTGGAGAAAACTAGAATTTTGTCCGATTTTACTCGGAAAATTAATCAGAGTTAAATATATTACAAGACCTTATTTATTATAAAAAAATAAGGTCTTTTTTTATGCTTTTAAACTATATAATTTCTAAGACTAAATTACCTGAAACATCAGTAAAAAATACGATTGACCTATTAAATCAGGACGCAACTATTCCGTTTATTTCAAGATACAGAAAAGAAGCAACTGGAAATTTAGATGAAGTCCAAATTGGAGATATTGTAAAATATAAAGAAGAATTTGAAGCCTTAGAAAAACGAAAAATAGCAATCTTAAAAGCACTTGAAGAGCAAGACGTTTTAACTGATGCATTGCAAGACAAGGTTACAGCATGTACTGACTTAACAACGCTTGAGGATTTATACTTACCGTATAAAAAAAGCAGAAAAACTAAGGCAGAAACTGCAAGAAAAAATGGATTAGAACCTTTAGCTAAAATCATCATGTCACAAAATGCAAATGATGTGGAATCTATCGCATTTAAATACGTAAAAGGCGACGTTAAAACAGTGGACGACGCTTTGGAAGGTGCAAGACATATTATTGCTGAGTGGATAAACGAGCGCACAGATATTCGTAATAATTTACGTAACCAATTGGAGCGTCATGCTATGATTTCCACGAAAGTGGTAAAAACAAAAAAAGAGGATGAGAATGCTCAAAAATTCAGAGACTACTTTGAATGGGAAGAAGCGTTAAGTCGTATTCCGTCGCATAGATTATTAGCCATTTTAAGAGCAGAAAAAGAGGGTTTTATTCGTGTTAAAATTGAAATAGATAAAATAAAGGCGTTAGAAAACATTGACAGACGCATTATTAAAAGCGAAAACGCCTGCGCAGATCAGATTGAGTTAGCCATTAGCGACGCGTACAAACGACTATTATTCCCGTCTTTAAGCAACGAAGCGCTACAAAAAGCAAAAGAGAAGGCTGATGCATCTGCTATTTCGGTATTTGCAAAAAACTTAAAACAACTATTATTGGGTTCGCCTTTAGGCGAAAAACGAGTATTAGCAATTGATCCTGGTTTTAGATCAGGCTGTAAAATAGTCTGCTTAGATGCACAAGGAGTTTTATTACATAACGAAAACATATATCCGCATCCTCCAAAAAGTGATAGTATTGGTGCTATAAAAAAGCTATCCACTTTAACGGAAGCTTACAACATTGAAGCTATTGCGATTGGTAATGGAACAGCATCCAGAGAAACGGAAGCGTTGGTTAAAAAGATTCAATTTAAAAAAGACATGCAAGTCTTTGTGGTTAGCGAAGCTGGCGCTAGTATTTACTCTGCTTCAAAAATTGCAAGAGACGAGTTCCCAAACTACGATGTCACTGTTAGAGGTAGTGTCTCCATTGGGCGCCGCCTGCAAGACCCTTTAGCAGAACTGGTAAAAATTGACGCTAAGTCTATTGGTGTTGGACAATACCAACATGATGTGGATCAAAGCAAACTACAGAAAGAACTAGATGTTGTGGTAGAAAACTGCGTAAATAGTGTTGGTGTAAACATCAATACTGCAAGTACGTCTTTACTAAGCTATGTCTCTGGTATTGGTCCAAAACTAGCAGAAAACATCTTTAACTACAGAAATGAGCACGGTGTTTTTACTAGCCGAAATGCGATAAAAAAAGTACCCCGTTTAGGCGGAAAAGCGTTTGAACAAGGTGCTGCTTTTTTAAGAATTAGAGCGGCTAAAAACCCGTTAGACGACTCGGCAGTGCATCCTGAGAGTTATAATATAGTCGAAAAAATGGCCAAAGATTTAAAGGTCACTTTAAATGATTTGATTGGCAATCAAGAGTTGCTTAAAAAAATAGAATTAAAAAATTATTGTACTGACACTGTTGGTTTACTAACCTTAGAAGATATTATTAAAGAACTTGAAAAGCCAGGATTAGATATTAGAGAAGAAGCTAAAGTGTTTACTTTTAATCAAAATATTAAAACAATTAACGACTTGGTTGCGGGTCAATTATTACCAGGCATTGTCAATAACATCACCAATTTTGGATGTTTTGTAGATGTTGGTATTAAAGAAAGTGGTTTAATACATGTCTCTAACCTATCTGATAGTTTTGTAAAAGATGTCAATGAGCACGTCCATTTACACCAACAGGTAATTGTTAAGGTTTTAGAGGTTGATGTTCCGCGAAAGCGCATACAATTAAAACTACATAAATAAAAAAAGCATCAATATAACTTATAGATTGATGCTTTTAATAAAACTAATGCAATACGTTAAGACGCCATTTTAGCTTTGACTGTAACCTTTAAGTTATTATCAATAATGTCTTTCCAGTTTTCTATTCTACGTGCTTCATAATCTTCTGTAAAGGCTTCGTCTGTATCAAAAAAGCTAATAACCACAGCCTCTTTATTAGGTGTATAAAACCAGATTTTTAAATCTAAATGCTTTAATCGTGTGACTTTATCTATATCTTTTTTGTAATCAGAAATGACTTCGCATGACTTGATTTCAGAAAGCTCTAAATTATACACTTGGTTTTCGTTTGGCTTAAAAGCAATATAGGATAGTACTTTTTTATCTTCGGTTAAACCGATAAATTTATTGTTCCAAACCTCTTTTAATTTGTACTTAAACCCATTTGGTTTTAATAGATTTTCTGCTTTATGTTTTGTTTTTGTAGTATTATTTAATCCTTTAAAGATGAATATAAAAAAAGGCACAAATACGCTTAATGTTACTAGTATAGCTAGTAATGAGAATGAAATTTTCATTGTTTTAATATTTTGATTTAATGTATAAGAAATCAACACATTATCTTTACTTAAAAGACAAGCGTTGCAATAGTTAATAAAAACGTATTGTACTTATGTAAACCAATGAAAAGGGTAAATAATCTGTGTTTTGGACAATCCAACGTCAATAGATGTGTTAGTTTTTTGATACACCAAGACATTTTCTTGCTGCTCCCTACTAACCGCATTTACAAAAGCGAATTGCTTAAAAAAAGTAATGCTGTCTTCTGCCTGTACATTAACTGTAAGATCAATTTGAGAATTTACAATTATACCTTGAGAATTTAAGGCTGCACTAGCTTGCACTGTATGTTGTGGAAAAGTATTTTGCACGACAGCAGCGACCTCAACTTCAGAAGTGAAGAAGGTAGACCACCCTATTAAAAGAGAAATAACTAAAACGCTAAATCTTGCCATGTTATACTTTAATTTAAAGTACAAAGGTATACGATAAGTTGTTAAGAAGATACTAAATTTTAAAAACGCAGTTAATTTTTTTTTGAACCTACTAAACCCTAAATTTAAAACTTAAACTGTCAATTTACTTATGCTTAAAATAGCTTATCATCCTATTTACTGTCATCCATTACCTGAGGGACATCGGTTTCCGATGCTAAAATATGAGTTGCTTCCTGCACAATTAAAACACGAAGGCACTTGTACCGAGGCTAATTTTTTTGAACCCAATAGAATGCTAAACGAAGCACCAATACTGGCAGTACATGATCCCGAATATTTTTACGACTTGCTTAATATTACATTGGATCAGCGTGCGGCGCGTAAAATTGGGTTTCCGTTGAGTGAGGTTTTAATTGAACGTGAAATTGTGATTGCAGACGGTACGATAAAAGCAAGTAAATATGCTATAAAACATGGCATTGCTATGAATATTGCTGGCGGAACACATCATGCCTATACTAATCGTGGCGAAGCCTTTTGCATGTTAAATGATCAAGCCATTGGCGCTCGATTTCTTCAGAAAAAAGGATTAGCAAAACGTGTTTTAATCGTAGATCTGGACGTACATCAAGGTAACGGGACTGCCCAAATATTTAAGGATGATCCTTCGGTGTTTACTTTTTCTATGCACGGAAAACATAATTATCCCTTTAAAAAAGAACAAAGCGATTTAGACATTGCTTTAGAAAATAATGTTGGAGACACCGAATATCTTTCCATTTTACATAACACATTACCCAAACTAATTAAAGACTTCCAACCCGACTTTATTTATTATTTATGCGGTGTAGACGTGATTGCTACAGACAAACTAGGCAAATTAGGACTAACCGTGACAGGCTGTAAAGCACGTGATCAATTTGTTTTAGAAACCTGTAAAACTAACAACATCCCAGTTATGTGCAGCATGGGTGGTGGTTACAGTCCTGACATTAAAACCATTGTAGAGGCACATGCAAATACGTTTAGATTGGCTCAAGAAATTTATTTTTAAATGTAATGTAGCCTTACTTTATCAGACTATATACTTATGCTAAAAACATTTACAGAGTTTTCCACTAACGGAACATTAAAAATCTCTGACCAAAGTCTTTTAAAACAGTTTACAACCGCAAAGCAAATTGGGCTTTACACCTTTATTCTTACGGGTAGCAATACCATTACCGCAGAAGTGGATGGCGTCCCTTTGGTTTTAAAACCGCATCAAATATTATCCTTAACACCTATCCAAAATTTTAAATACATTGATGGGGACGATAGCGTAGTCTATCAATTTAACCAAGAGTTTTATTGCATAAAAGACCATGACAAAGAGGTGGGTTGTGCTGGTGTTTTATTTTTTGGGAATGATACTATTCCGGTGATTTCTTTAAACGAAAATGAGCAACACAAATTTAATGTGCTTCATGATATGTTTTTAGATGAAATTGAAACGGAAGATACTATTCAGGCCGAAATGCTTAGAATGTTATTAGCACGATTTATAATAAAGACCACACGTTTACTTAAAAACGAAACACCATCTACGCCACTTAATAAAGCTACTGACGAAACATTAAGACAGTATAACTTATTAGTAGAAACCCATTTTAAAGAAGCTCATCAAGTTAGTTTTTACGCAGAAAAATTATTTAAGTCTCCAAAAACGTTATCCAATAGCTTTGCTAAATCAGGACAAAGCCCTTTAAAGATTATACATGAGCGTTTAGTATTAGAAACCAAACGTCAATTAATGTATACTGACAAAACTGCCAAGCAAATTGCTTACGATATTGGTTTTGAGGATGCTTCACACTTAAGCCGATTGTTTAAAAAACAAACCAGAATTACCCTTTCGGACTTTAAAAAAGGTTTATAAACCACATTTAAGGCCTTTATTTCTTCACAAAAATACAATTTGGGAAAAATCGACAACCACTCAGGTAATATCGTCGTTTTAAAACCCGCTTTCGCGTCGCATCTTTGCACTGTAATATAAAAACAACAGCATTATGAAAACGACCATATCTATATTCAATTTAATTGAAATCTTTACAAAAGCAAAAAGAAAGCTAACCAAATCTATCAATCCACAAGAACATTGTGAGCATAAACAATTACACGATTACTATTGTGATGCAGAAATTAACAAAGGAATTATTGACAATTCAATTATATAAAAACACAACATTAAAAACATAAGATTATGACACCTATTAAAGCACTTAAAAGAGACGAAGTAAATGCAACCAATCAAGCTATTTTTGACCAATTAGAAAAAGCTGTAGGATTTGTACCAAATTTATATGCAACGTATGCTAATAGCGAAACTGCTTTAGAAAACTACTTGAATTTTGCAAATGCAAAGACCTCTTTAAAAGCTAAAGAAAAAGAAGTAGTAAATCTTGCTGTAAGTGAAGTAAACAGCTGTATTTACTGTTTATCTGCACACACTGCAATTGGTAAAATGAATGGTTTTACAGACGACCAAATTTTAGAATTAAGAGCAGGAAAAGCCTCTTTTGACACTAAGTTTAATGCTTTAGCTGCTTTAGCTAAAAACATTACAGAAACCAGAGGAAAAACAGACGCTACAATTTTAAACAACTTTTTAGACGCTGGTTATAACCACGGAAACTTAATTGATGTTATTGCTTTAGTTGGTGATAAAACAATCTCTAACTACATCCATAATACAACACAAGTCCCTGTAGATTTTCCAGTAGCACAACCATTAGAAACAGTAATATCTTAATTAATTATAACCTTAAAAATAAATAACAATGAAAAAATTAATCGCAACTTTAGTAATGACATTAACACTTTTAGTATCTGTTAATGCACAAGACAAAATGATGAAACATGATGCTATAAAAACAGTAGCATTAGAGCAAACTACAGGTGAGTTTACCCAAAAAGGATTAACTATAAGTGAAGGTACTTATATTTTTGAAATAGCAAATAATGCTGTTGGAACAGATGTTGGATTTGTACTAATAAAAAAAGGTGCTGATGCTTCTAACCCAGAAAACCACATTAAAACTGCTTACGTAACTAGTGTTGTTAAGGATGGAGAAACACAAACGTCTAGCGCAACAACATTAGCAAAAGGAGAATACACATACTTTTGCCCATTAAATAAAACACCACAGTACACGTTAACTGTACAGTAACATATCAGCTTTTAAGTTGATCTAAAAATTCCTGTCTGCGATTACGCGAGACAGGAATTTTTGCATTTCCGGTCAAGATTACATAACCTTCATTCAGGTATTTTTCTATATAACTTAAGTTTATTAAATGTGATTTATGCACTAAGTAAAAGTCACTATTTTCTAATAACTTATTAAAATGCCCAATACTATTGGAGCTTAATAATGGTTTACCCTCTTTTAAATGAATTTTAGTATAACCCGCTTCGCCTTCGCAATGCACAATGTTTTCAATTTTAATAAACTCTAAGCCTTCCACAGACGGAATTATAATTTTCTTTTTTTGAAACGTTTGTACACCTAAGTTTTCAATTAACTGTTTGTTTTTTTGAAGCGCAGATTTATCACCAATATTTTTTTCGGCATTAGCCACAGCTTCTACCAGGTCTTTATTATCTACAGGTTTAACTAAGTAACCAATTGCACAATGTTTTATAGCCTCAATAGCATAATTATCAAAAGCTGTTGCAAAAATGATTTCAAAATCAGGATTTTCAAATTGCTTTAACACATCAAACCCACTTAATTCTGGCATTGCAATATCTAAAAACACCAAGTCTGGTTTTAGGCTTTTAATTAATTCAATCCCTTCTTTTGGGCTTTGGCTTTCTGCTATTATTTTAACATTAGGACATAAACGTTGTAGCTTATTTTTTAAAATAGCTAACGCTTTACGCTCATCGTCTATTAATATGGTTTTAATGGTCATAATCGTCTTTATTTAAGCCTTCCTTAAAAATCAAGGTGACTTTGGTTCCTGTTTTATCGGATGTATCTGCACGATCCTGAATTGTAAACGCGACATCCCAATGTTTACTTACTTTTAATAAAGCCAAACGCTCTTCTAACACAAAACTAGAATGTTCTGTATGCGTTTGCTTCTTTTTAGCATTCATAAGTTTAGACTTATTAATACCTATTCCGTCATCTGTAATTTCAACTTTAAAACTATAATCATTGATACTTACAAAGTCAATAACAACTTCTCCTTTTCCTTTTTTATGAAAGATACCATGGTTAATGGCGTTTTCTACAATAGGTTGTAAAATCATTGGAGGCAAAAATAAATCTTGTGTATCCAATGCATTATCTATATTTAATTGAAAGTCAAAATCGTCTTCAAAACGAAGCTTTTCTATATCTAAATAATTTTTTAATAACGAAATTTCGTGTTCAACCGAAATGCGTTCTTTTCGAGAATACTCAAAAAATTGTCGCATTAATTTTGAAAATTTAGATAGGTAATCTTCACTTTTTTCAACTTCGTTTAGCTGAATATAATATTGAATGGCGTTAAGCGAATTGTGCACAAAATGTGGATTCATTTGTGCTCTAAGCGCATTAAGTTCCAGCTCGTGTTGACGTTTTTGATTATTTAATTTAGTTTCTAATTGTTCTTGAATGAGTTTGTTTTTACGATTGCTGAACGTCATAAACAGAAATATTAGTGATAAAACCACCAATAAAGCAACTGAAAATAATGCTATGAAAATTAATTCTTTTTCAGACATAAAAAGCTTTTTATTATAAATCCAAACATTATAATGATGTTAATCGTGATAGGAATACGATAGTAAATACCTGACAATCCAAAATATTTTTGCAACAATACTAATGGTAAATAGCCAATATAAAAGACTAAACACCCTGTAACAATCCAAAATTTTTGGTCGGTTTTAAAATTGACGACCTCATTTTTGGTTAATAAATCAGAAAAAAATACTGTGCTACAAATTAGTATTGCAATTGCTAAAACGACTAAGGGGATTTTCCATAATACACCAAACGCTTGAAAAAAAAGAGAATAACCAATTGATGTAATGAATACAAAAATAAAGACGATGACCAGTTTTTTTGTTTGTAATATGGACTTAAACCAAGTAAGTAAAAACAATCCGGATAATATAGTATAAACATTATATACATAGCCACTTTTAACACCATATAAAATAGGTAATAAGTAGCCAAAACACTCAATAACCAACACAAAACCTAAGAAGTATATAAAATTGCGCTGTGTAGTATTTTTATACTTTGGCCACATTACAATTGCAAATACAAAAGCTGCAATTTGTGGTAACCACATTATTAATCTTAATATAATATCTTGGCTAAGCATAATTTAGATTATCCTTTAGTTTTATATTCTATACTATCAGGATCTCCTGCACTACCATAGTTAAGTGGGTTTAACTGGTTAATGTTTTGATGTGGAGCTTCAGTGTTTCTAGTAACTTCTTTAACCGTTGGAATAAAAAATAAGGTGGAGCGCATGACGCTATCCTTGTCTTTTTCAAATTTTACATTTTTGGCTCCAAAATATACTCTTAAACTAATTTCGTCTTTTGCATATTCTTTATCAGTATAAGCTTTAACGTATTTTATGTAGTTTTCTAATTCTTCAAGACTAAAACGAATCGCTCTAGAGTCTTTAATATAATCACTATCCTGCATGTCGACACCTTCTATGGTATCCACTAATGGCTGATTTAATTTTTCGTTTATAAATTTATATTGGTTTTCAAGATAGTTTTTCTCATACATTTCTGCTTTTTTTAATGAGATTAAACCTGTTGGTTCTTTGTAAGAATCGTTGTTTTTTTGACACTCTTGAAAGAGTAAAAACCCTAGTACTAAACAAATGATTAGTAATGACTTTGATGTTAAATTTTTCATTGGTTGGTGGTTTAAATTAATAGCTAGATTACTAAGTTAGTATTTTACTTTTTAATATATTTTATTACTGTTTGTTTTCTTTTAAAAAGCAACTTGTCCAACCATCTTTATTTGACTTATTAAAACCAATGACTTCTGTAAACACATCTTGTCTTGTTTTTAACCTGGTTGATTGATCAAATTGAATGTCATAAAATGGTGTTTTTATCTTTTTAAAAGTTGCCATCACATCTGCTCTAACATCGTTTTTTAATGTAATAGATGTTACTTCTTGTACTTCTCTAGAGACTAATCTAACATAAGCAATATTGTCCTTCTGTTTGGTAATATGCTTTTTATATTCTGGTTTAATGGAAACATTATAAACGGTATTTATCCTGATATGATCTGACATTTGTTGATTGCTAGAGGATAATGAATCCAAGACTACAATCCCAGATTTTGCTAATTTTTTAATGTAAACTAACTCTGCTAGACTTGTTCCTGCATTTTGATAGGTCATTTTACCAACATAAATTCCTTTTATAAATTCCACTGGATTTTCTGCATCGCAAGCTTTAATGTTTTGTAAAGCTAATGCTTTAGTTAAACCATTATTTGCATCTGTACATGACGATAAAATAAGAGATGTTATTAGTAGTGTAAAGAGTTTTTTCATTGTTTAAAATTTAATAAAACTCAAGACTATTTGTATTAACAGTCTTGAGTTTGTTAGACTAATTTTGAAATTATGTAATGATTATTCTTCGTTTCCGTCGCAAATATTTTCGATTAGTGTGATAATATTTTCTGCTATACTATTAAAGTTAGGGACAATCATTTTATCTCCTAAAATATTATTATTAATAAGCTCTAGCTCATAATTAGACGATGCTAATGTGGATACTAAAACTAATTGCACGTTATCTAAATTAGCTTGAGTAGCCAATCCATTTAAAAAGGTATCATCAATAGCAGTATTAATATCATCATCTCCTCCTGCTGGTGCATCTGTAATTATAAATACTAGTTTAGTTATACCAGATCTCCAAGATCCCGAAAAATTATTATTTAAAATTTGATCTAGTAATAATGCTCCAGGCTCTGCAAAACCATTACCAGAACCCAATGACATATTTGCACTATTTAAATTAGCTAATTGCGTGCTAAAAGTTGTTTGATTTGCAGTAGCAAATGGCTCCATCATGGTTAAGTATTGGTCAGTAGGTGTACCTGTAGTAATAACTTGTTTTTGCGCAGTAGGTAAATTAGTATATCCAACCTGAGTATTGTAACTAGGAGTAGTACCTGCAGTAACCTCGTCAAAAACTGATAACGACAATCGGTAATCACCACCAGACTCTGTTACAATACTTGTTGCTATTGATGAAATTGAACTTTTAATACCTTCAATAGCTTCTCCCATACTACCTGTATAGTCTATTAAAAACGCTACGTCCATACCAGAGTCACATGAAAATGGAAAGGTGTCTGATGGTGTGGTATAACCGCAAGCCTCGTCATCACTACATGCAGAAGCAAATAAAGTTAAAACGGTTATTACTACTAATTTTATTGATGTGAAAAATCTAGATTCTGAATCGTTATTTTTCATTTTATATATTGTTTTCATGATTATAATTTTTAATAAATTAAGGCAGCTTTTTGTTTTATATACTGCCTTAATTTGACATTGATTTATAGCTTTTAATTTAATTGATACACACAACTTTAAATTCTGTTCTACGATTAATAGTGTGTTCATTTTCTGAGCATTGCACGCCATCTGCACAACGATTTAACAACTCTGACTCTCCTGCTCCACGAGCAATTAAACGGTCTCTAGAAATTCCTTTAGTCATTAAATAATCTACTGTAGATTGTGCTCTTTTTTGAGATAACTCTTGGTTGTATTGGTTACTACCTCTAGAGTCTGTGTGTGATGACATTTCCACTTTAATGGTTGGATTATCTTGCATTAATTTGACAACATAATCTAAGTCTGGTCTTGCTGCTGGAAGAATATCCCATTTATCTAAATTAAAAATAATGTTATCTAATTTAATGGCTTGACCACAAGGATTCACACACATTTCAAAATCAATAAATAGTGATTTATTACGATCAATATCAGATGTAGACACTTCTACTTCATTAGAAAAATACCCATCTTTATTTCCGTTTAACGCATAAGTAGACGCTTGTTTTAAATGAAAAATAAATCCACCATCTAAGTCAGACAAGGTGTTTTTTTGTCCAGCTTTAACTTTATCTTTAAGAAGAATATCAACCCCTTGAATACCTTTATCTGTATTACACTCTACTACGTTTCCTTTTAGGATGAAGTTTAAATCACCATATCTAATAACTTTTTGAATGCTATTACCATCTTTCTTACACGCTTTAAAATCATCTTTAGTAATACTTGTTTCTTCTAGGTTTATACCATGTAGTTTTCCTTTTACTATTAAATCTGCTTCAGCAACATCATTAAATACTACAACTCCATATGCGTTAGTCACACCAGACTGCACAATATTTCCGTTTAGGTCTGTTAACACTACGTCTGTAAAAGGTAATGTTTCGTCTGTGTATTTATCTCTAGCTGTAATCGTTACACCACAACCACAAGTCGCACAACATCTTGGCATGTGGTCTTCTCCACATACTTCGCATACAGATACTTTTTCTTTTTTATTAAATTTAAAAGTTACTCCTGCAAATAGTCCTACTGAAGATATATCACAATCACAAGGTTCCTCTCTTAACACTGGACCACTTTGATCTAGGCTATTAAAATTTACGTCTACATCATTAACCGTGTTAAAAGGATGGTATCCTGCAGCTATATTTAATGTTGGATCCAATTGCTCTGTAGCACTAAAATGTTTTAAATAATAAGCACCTACATTAATCCCAAAATTATCGTTTAAGTAATAGGTGAAACGCAATTGTCCTTTAAAACTAAAAACACTAGATAAGTCATAACCAGAATGAAAGTTTAGTAGTGTTGAAGCAGGATCGTCTGTTAACAATGTTCTTCCACCTTTTATTGACGCTAAACCAACTCTTGTATTCAGCTCTGTAGAGAAACGTCTAGACTGACTACGATATTGGAAATTTGGACCTATACCAAAGAAGACTCTAGAAATATCATCTTCTGACAAAATGAAATTATTAATTTGACCTCCTCCTGCGTAAAAAAGATTGTCTGTTGGATAGGTGCTTTCTGGTTGGTTTTTGATATAATCAAAATCAAACCCTAGACCAAACCAATTCCAGTAATAATCTAAGGATAATCCTAAATCCATTCCACCATTATAATCTATAAAAGGTGTGTTATTGTTATAACTTGGAAAGTCATAACCAATTCTTGGTGACAATTGAAAATAGTTATTGTCATCCTGTTGTGCGTTTGTAGTAAATGCCGAAGCAAATACAAATACGATTAATAAAAATTTTAATAGAGTTTTCATGATTTACATTTTTAAATTTTAGTTATACACGTTTATATAAAGAAGCCTTTAGTTTTGTTACCCTTCTTTATTAAAATTTGCATTAATCAATTTATTGGGAGTTGTCGCTATAGCACAAATGTCTAGAGTCAGACCCTGTAAATAAAGACCAAATAGGCTATTGGTCGTTTTGAATCCATTAAAGGTTATAATCAAATCATAAGACATAAAAAAAGCCTGCTATTATATAGCAGGCTTTTTTTAATACGTTAAGTAGGATTACATACTTTGCAGTAAAATTATTGCAAGTATTAAACTAACTAAAGGCAAACTTAACAGTAATGTTAGATTGTGACTGCTTGCTTTACTTCTATTAAACTTTGCGTTAAGTACCTTTCTAGTTTTACCACTGTACTTTAACCAGTTTTTAATATGTATTGCTATCGCAATAAGTACAAATAAGGTCCATGCTTTTTGACTTGAAATAGTAGATGCATTCATTTTGGTTAAAAATGTTGCGGTAAAAACACCTAATAAAAAGAACAAGGCGATTTGTAACGCAGAGATATAAACTAAAGCAATAGTATTAGCCTTTTGTTTAAAACGCGCTTTAAACGCAGTAAAAACAGTAAAAAAAAGTTGATCGAATGTTGTCATAAATTGAATAAAAAAACCTGCTACAATGTAGCAGGTTTTTTTTAGATATTAGTTTTTGCAAAAATTATTCTGCAGAAATTTTTACGTTATCCACTTCCCATGTTGAAGCAGCAGAACTTGTTGAAGTATATTTAAAAGCAATAAATACATTTCCACCAGCAGCAGCAGATAAATCTAAGCTACCAGAATCTGTCCAAGATGACCAGCTACCTTCGTTAGTATCTAACGTTGGTGCTAATGCAACCCATGTTCCGTCTGTATTAGGATTTCCTCCTGTATAATCTGTAGCATAAAATACTTCTAAGTTATTACCACCATAACGTTTTACTGTTTGGAAAGATAAAAATGCAGATGGTACTGAAGATAAATCAATTGGTAATGAGATTAACCAATCTTCGTTTGTTTGTGCTCCACTAGCAAAGCCATTCATAGTTGCACTATCACTTGGATTACCAAAGCTGTTATAATACCACTCTTGTGCTCCTGTAACGCTAAACGTTGTCCACTTATCTAAGTTAGCAGCAGAGAATGAATCTTGAAATAAAGGATCACATCTAAAACCATCCATTACTACATCATCTGTAGTATTTAAATTGATGATTAAGTCGTAACCATCATAAGTTTTGTTTACTATCCCAGAGATAGAACCTTTTCCATCTGTTGGTAATAATTCATTTTTAAAAGCAGCAAAAGTACTAGACTCTAAAGTAAAAGAACCAGCGTCAGAACAGCTTTCAATAGATCTTTGAGAATCAAAATCGTCTGTAGGATCTACGTAAGGTTTGTTTTCTAAACCTGCAGGAAATTGTACGTTAACTAATTTAACAAACATACCAATATGCTCTTCTCCTACATCAGATAATTCTAATTCTACAGGCATTAGTGTTTCTGTAGTTGTAGATCTAAATAAGTGGTTAGGTATTTGGTTAGATGTCATTTCTAAAACATCGTTATCAAACGTATCAAATTTACCACCAATAGTTACAACATCATCACCAGTATTAGTTTCACCAATGTATAAATCTTTAAGATAGATATAAACCTCTCTACCTTTATTAAATTGGTTATAAGTATCTGCTTGATTTAACACTACCTTTAAAGTTTGTGTTGGGTCTGTTGGACTGTCTTGGATAAAAAATTCTTTATAAAAGTTTCCTGTTTCGTCACTTGAAGACACATAACCTTTAACCGCTATTTCTGATACAAATTGCGTCGCTTCGTATTGTACAAAGTTAGATTTAACTTGAGTTATTGTTTGTAACTCAACTTCTCCTGATTCAATTTTTGAAAGTAATTTATTTAAGGCAGCATTCTCTTCATTTCCTTGAGATTCTGGAACTGAATAATCGTCATTTTCTACACAAGAAGTTACAGCCAATAAAGCCATAAAACTAAATGCTAATGTTAAAAATTTATTCGTTTTCATAATTGTAATGTTAATTATTAATAATTTTTCTTTTTCTTTTTAAAATCTAAGATACACATTTACAAAGTAATTAGCACCTCTACCATACCAGTATTTAGGTCCAAAAACTCTTTTTTCAAGGTTTACATCATCTCTTAAAGCTCTGTAATCCGCACGTCTACCTTGTTCAAAACCTCCAGTTTTGTATTCTTTATCCAAAAGGTTACCTACACTTGCAAAGAAACCAATAAATTTATCTCCAATCTTCCAAGACTTACCTCCAACTAAATTTACTACCATGTAGCTATCAAATTTTTCTTGTTGTAATAACTCTTTTGCAATTGCTGGATCGTAATCATTATACGGTAATCCATCTGCATCTGTGTAAAACTCAGTTGATCTAGATAATGGACTTACGTCTATGTAAGCATTATCAAAAAAGTTAGCTGTTGCCCCAAACCACCAGTAATCTGGATCTCTGTATTCAAATCCAACTGAATAAGCTGTTTGTGGTCCACCTGCCACTTTATAATCCTTTAAGTTAGATGTACTAACTAATCCAGATGTGTTAACAACATCTCCACCTTGTACATCAATAAAATCCTCTGAAGTTGATGTTACATACAAGTTTGGATTATTGTTGTAAGTATATTGTCCTACTGATGCCGCACCTTTTAATTTAATAGTAGGTGTTACTTGTGCTTCTATACCAAACTCTCCACCAATGTGTTGTTTTTCTACTCCTGACAATACTTCTTGGATAAATCCTGTAGTACTACCTTGTGTAAAGAAGAAACCTACTTCGTTAGCATCTTCTATTTTAGTATAAAAACCTGTTAATTTAGCTTTGATAATTGGAGATCTAAAGATATAACTTGCATCTACTGATGAAATTTTCTCTTCAGTAATATTAATATCTGTATTATTTACACCATTAATAACACCAACATAATCATGACTTTCTCTAGAGTTTGTATATGTGTTTCTGATAGAAGGTGCTTTTGCGATATAAGCTCCATTAAAATCTAATAAATGTTTACCAGATATTTTATAAGTAAATCCTGCTTTTGCACCATATCCTGTAAATTCGATTTTATCTCCTTTACCAAATGAGTTGTCTCTTTCAATACCGTTTTCGATATATACTTGGTTTTCGTTTTTATATAAACCTTCTCTTTGGTAATCTGTTTTTGTTACGCTTCCTGCTAAATAAAAATCAACTTTGTTGTATTTGAATTGTGCTTGAGCAAAACCAGATATTTCGTTAACATATAAATTATAGTTGTATCTAAATTTATCTCCTACAAAAGCAACTTGGTCAGGATTGTTTAAATCAAATTGATTTTGACTGAAAGAATCAACATTTAAAGCTCCTGTTGTGCTTCCTAATAAATCAATAATTTCAGCAAAGTTTTCAGAATCTAATTTTTTATAATTTACACCTGCATTAAACAGAATGTTTTGGTTAATCTCAGTATTAAAAATAGTATTTAATGTTAATTGCTTATCATCGTTTCTATCTTCATATAATACGTAGGCAGCATTTGCACCTGTTATATTATTAGTTAAGTTAGCATCTAAAATTCTGTTCCAATCAATTTGACCATCATTTAAAAACTCTTGTTCAGCTTCATATGCACCAGCTAAATCGTCATCTTCAAGAAAATAACTTGGTAGGTTTTGGTAGTATGCAGGACTTGGATTTTCTCCTCCAGCATAATCTAAACGACTGTTTCCTACTTTACCAAATTGGTAACCTATGTTTGTATTTAAGCTTGTTTTTTCAGTGATATCCCAATAATGGTTTAACATTAAAATTGGCTCTTCCACTTCTTTAATACGAGAATTTTTTTGCTCTCCATCAAAATCTCCCCAAAACTCATTATACTTAATACCTTTAAGATCATAAACCTCTTGTGTATTTGCAGAAGATTTTCCTCTTCTGTTTGGTGCGTATATAGACGTAAAGTTAATGCTATGCTTATCGTTTATTTTCTTTTCTACAGAAGCAAAAAATGAATTTGAATCATATAATGATGCATCCTGAAAACCTTCGTCTCCCCAACGTCTACCAATCATAAGTGTATATGCCCAACCATCTTCCATTAATCCAGAAGCATAACTAGCCATTAAACGATTTGTATAACTTCTGTTTGAAGAAGAGTAAGTAATACGACCACCTTCTCTGTAATTAGAAGCTCTAGTATTAATATTTGTAGATCCTAATACACCTCCAAATGTGTAAGCCGATGGTGTTAACCCTAAACTTAACTCTTGGTTACGCATAACGTCGTTTAATCCTCCCCAATTACTCCATTGTGGACGACCAGTATCTTGCTTATTCATTTCAACACCATTAATTAATACTTTGGCGTTGTCAGAATCTAAACCTTTAATTCTGAAAAATGATGAACTAAACTCAAAAGCAGCTGTACGCTGAAAAATGTCTTGAGAAGCAGATAATAATCCTGAAATATTATCAGAACCACTTGTGTCATCATTTAACTCGTCATCAGACAAAGTAATGGTAAATAAATCTTGCTCGTTTGTAACTGCTAGATCTAAAGTCATATCTTGGATATCAAGCGTCTTACCTTCGTTGATAATGATTGGATAAAACTTTGTAGTAAATCCATCTTTTTCAATTTTAAGAATTTGCTCTCCTAAAGGGACTTCATTCTTAAAAGTAAACTGACCAAACCCATCTGTTTTTTCAGTCAATACTGTTTTTTGAATGGATACTGTTACATCTGGAATAGGCTCATCCGTTACTGCGTCCTTAACACTACCTTTTACTGTAGTTTGTTGTGCAACAAGCGTAAACGTTGAGAAAATTCCGAATAAAAAAATTAAAAAACTTTTTTTCATACTAGAAATTATAGTTAATAAAAATGCTTAACCGTTAAATAATCATTATTTAAGGCGTGCAAATTTACATTATTTATAATAAATATCTACTTTTGGCAGGAGTTTTGTATTAACATAACTATAACATAATATTAGAATACATGAAAAATTTTAAATTCTGGGCTGCAGCGTTTTGTTTAACGGTTGTTTTTTCTGTAAATGCTCAAGAAAAGAAGAAGTTTAAAGTACATACTGTTGCTTTTTATAATCTTGAAAATTTATTTGACACGATTAATGATCCAACAAAATATGATGAGGCTAGTCCGATGATGGAACTTAAAGCAGACCGCTCTGAAGTGTACAAGAAAAAAGTACATAATATGGCACGTGTTATCGCAGATGTTGGAAGTGACGTTACTAATAACACACCTGCACTTATCGGTATTTGTGAGGTTGAAAACATTAATGTAATTGAAGATGTTGTAAACGACCCTTTATTATTAGGTAAGGATTATGGTATTGTACATTTTGATGGTCCTGATAACAGAAGTATTGATGTTGGTTTACTTTATCAAAAATCATTATTTCAAGTGGTATCAAAAAGCACGCATACTTTAAAAATTTACGATGATAAAACACGTAAACGCGTTAACACAAGAGACCAACTATTAGTTACGGGAAAACTAGAAGGAGAAACAATGCACATTATTGTTAACCACTGGCCATCAAGAAGTGGTGGAGAAGCTAGAAGCAGACCAAAACGTGTTGCAGCTGCTAAGCTAAACAAAAGTATCATTGATAGTTTACAATCTATAGATCCTTATGCTAAAATTATTACTATGGGAGATTTAAATGATGACCCAACAAACTCTAGTGTTAAGGATGTTTTAAAAGCTGAAAGCGACAAAAACAAAGTTGACTTTAAAGGTATTTACAATCCTTATATTGACATGTTTAAAAAAGAGGGATTAGGTACTACTGCTTATAGAGATGCATGGAGTTTATTTGATCAAATAATGATTACTAAGCCTTTTTTAGACAAGGATTATTCAAACTTTACCTACTATAAAGCAGGTATATTTAATAAATACTATTTAGTAAACAAAAAGGGTCGTTACAAAGGTTATCCTTTAAGAAGTTTTGCTGATGGTGGATTTACTAATGGGTTTAGTGATCACTTCCCTGTTTACATCTACTTAGTTAAAGAGGTAAAAGACACTGACACCACATCTGAAACAGAAGTTAAGAAGAATTAATTTTTAAATTATATAAATAAAAAAAAGCGACCTTAATTAAGGTCGCTTTTTTTATACTATAAATTTAACCATGCTTTCCATGGTATTTTAGCTAACACTAAAACTAATGCAATGCTGTAAAAGATTGCAATTGACTTAAGTTTGTTAGTAGATGTTAGTTTCTTTTTATGCTTTGAATATCCAATAGTAATTAAGGCTACAGCTAGAATCATAGCAACAGGATGCTCTACAACATTTGATCGCATTGTTGCATTTTTCATGATTTCGCCCATACTCATTTCAGAGAAGTAGTCTGCAGCAAACCAAAGCACAATACCAATTAATAAATGTATATGAGATACAATTAATGTAAAAAGAGACATTCTAAAATCTCTTGCTTCATACTCCTTTTTTGTCACTGTTTTATACACTGCGTTAAAGGTTGCCACTACAATCATAAAAAGCACCAAATATGCCCAATAATGATGTAACCATTTTAATGTTGAATACATATATTTTTAGTTTATTAATTAAGGTCTAAAGGTAATAATTAATTACATAAAAAAAGCCTCTTCAATTGAAGAGGCTTTTAAAATTTATTATGTGTTATAAATTAGAAATCTATTGGTATACCCAAATTCCTCCCATTTTAATAACTGCAAAGTCTTCAGTAGTATTACTACCATTGTAAACTTCTATAGTCACAACATACTTTTGCTCTTCAGCAGCAGAAGGATCCATTTGGTTTAACACCACAGCTACTGCTTCAAGTACCATTGGGTTTGTCCATTCTGCACTGTTACCAACTCTTCTGTCCATATTCCCATAGTTTAACATACTTGCAGTTGCTGTTGGATAATCCGCCTCTAAAGCAGATGCTATAGTAACGTAATCTTCAGCAGCTAAAGTATATCTAATTGTATTATCTGGTACCCAAAGACCGTTATCAAATCCAAACTGAAGCGTTGTAGATATAGTAGATTGATGAGCTTCAAACTCGCCATTAACTACAGTGTATAAGTTACCTCTTCTTTGTGCTCCTGAAGAACTAGAGAAATAATCGTAAACAATAAATAACTCCTCATCCTCTTGACCGTAAGGGAAATTTAAATCTAAGAACGTTGGTAAATAAGAGTTTGGAGATAATGAACTACTAAAGTTATTATACTCACCTGGTTGTCCAGAAGCTGTACCCATTGCGTCATAATCTGCAGAACTTAAGTAATAAACACCTTCCATTGCTACCCATGTACCACCTGAGTACATAAAGTATTCTCCTTTAGAATTTGTTGTACCTGTTGCTCCTAGAGTTTTAATAGCTATGTTAGAGATTCTCCATCTTCCAGCGTCACCTTCATCAACTGTAGTCGTTGCAGGATCATCACCTATAGACTCATATTTTAAAGCTACATTAATAACTTGACCATCGTAAGCAGAAAAATCGTAATCTTCTGAAGCAGCCATATCACCAGTAGCAGGATTTGCTAATGTAATCTCATCCCAAGTAGCAGTTAATACATCTCCTGTGTAATCTGTAGACACTAAAATTTTAACTAGTGAAGCATCATCTGCAAAATCAAGTTCTTGTGTAATTTGAAATTTAAGATCACTCTCGTCAGTTAAGTCCACTGAAGGAGAAACAATCCACTCTTCATTTGTTACTGCTGATCCAAAATAACCATTTCCTTGAAGGTATCCTGTTGAAGATGTCCAAACATCGTCTGCTCCAGTTTCTTCAACAATTGTCCATCCTTCAAAACTACCTGCAAAGTTATACTCTACTAAGTTAGCTAAACCAACAACTGGGTTTTCAGTATACTGCTTGTATTTTGCTAAAACTACTTGTCCTTCAGTAGGAGCAGTGATTTGAGCAGTTAATACATCAGGAATTTGAGATGTTGCATTTACATTTGGGTAGAATCCAAAAGCATCACTACCTGTAGTTGCATAATCAGAATTAGTTAATTGGTAAATATCAGAATTAGTTAAATCAGAAACACCTTCAGCGTTTCCAACATATAATTGGTATCCAACTAAAACTGAAGATCCTTGACCCCAAAATGGATATTTATTAGCTAAAAAATCCGGCAAAAGCGCTTTAGCTTCCTCAACAGAATTAAAACTACCAAAACCTAATTCTAACTCATCATAATCATCACTTGTAAGTGTGTAAGATTCTGATCCTTGAATTGGATCTGCTGATGCATCTAAGTCATTATAGATGTCTTCAATAGGGTTACAACCCACTAAGGTTATCCCTAAAATTGCTAAACAATAAATTATTCTTTTCATTTTAAATATTTTTTAAAAATTAACTTTTAATGCTACACTGTAAGTTCTACCAGCTCCATAATATACTTGAGCTTTTAAAGCAGTACCATCGATGTCATTAGCATCAGAAACATACTCTGTATTGAAAACATTATTTACTTTTCCTATTAAAGTTGCATCAAAAGATCCGATTGCAAAACCATGTTTTAAACCAACATCAAATAATCCAAAATCAGGCACTTCCCATACATCTGGTAAATCTGCACTCCCTCTGTTTGTTACATCATAAGAAGCATAGTTGTCACCTGCAAAGTTATAATCAACATAAATATTAGATTTTTGAGCTAATTTATAATCTAAACCTAAAGCGAATGTAGTTTGAGCAGCATCACCTACTTTAATTCCATCTGCAACAACTTCTACAACGTCAATTGCATCTCCTGCTTGATCTCTAATAATTGCTGATACATTACTTTTCCATTGCCAATCTCCTAAAGAAGCCATACCTGTTAAAGTAATATTGTCATTTGCTTTATATCTAAAATCAACCTCAACACCTTGGTGTAAAGCATCGATCCCTTGTAAGTTGTAGAAAAATAAGTTATCTCCAGTACCAATTGAACCGTTAAGAGATTTGTCTAACCATTTAGTATGGTACACGTTTACGTTTGCACTAAATTTCTCGCTACGGAAACCGTAACCTAACTCTGCACTAAATACTTTTTCGTTTACTGCTCCTCCATTTGGAACAATTCCATCTTCATCTAAAAATACATCATCTAAAAATGGCGCTTTAGAGAAATAACCAACATTTACAAAAACATTATTGTTTATGTCTAAGTTATAGTTACCACCTCCTTTAATACCATAACCAGAAAAATCAACTGCATCAGACTCTCTGCTACCAAATATAGTATTGTTCATGTATTCTCTTTGCTTATAGTTACTGTTAGAAATATCTCCAGCCATAAACACATTTAATTTCTCAGAAACTTGATATTCTGCTTGTGCAAACAAACCATATCTATTAACAACACCGTCGTAATCTTTATTATATCTATCTCCTACTTTAAGTGGTTGTCCAAAAGCAAATGTATCCGTCTCATTATCTAAGAAAAATTGACCTCCTAATAAATCATCCACTTGGTACCAGTGTGATCCAACATAATAACGTGCGTCTAAACCTCCTGATAATGTTAATTTATCATTGATAGATGTTTTATACGTGGATAATACACCATACCATTCGTGAGAGTTTCTAGAAGAAGAAATAATATCACTAGAACCATTTACTCCATTAGCTTGATTTTCTGCAACTATTTTATCAAAATCGATAGGTTGTAAACCTGAAGTACCAATTCTGTAATCATCAGATCCAATTTTAGATCCTTCATCTCTACGTCCTCCACCAGAACCAAAAGAAGCATATACTGCTGTAGATAAAGCTGAATTATCATCTATATTCCATAAGTGATTTATGGACATTTGTGGTTTGTGGTAAAAGTTATACGATTGGTGATAAACTTCTCCGTTTTTATAACCCCAATCTCTATTTGCTTTTTGCGGTCCTGAATCTGTATCTTGTAATTCTTCAATTGTAGAACGATTAAAACGTTGACCGTGTTCTTGTTGAGAACCAAAAGCTGTAAATGATAATCTGTGAGCTTCGTTTATTTGTTGTGATAAACTAAGAAAATAATTATATCCTGAAAACTCTGTTCCGTCAACATAACCATCACCTGAAATTTTTGAAGCACTAACTGTTGCTGCAAAACCTTTATCGCTTAAACCTGTTGAATATGTCATTCCGTATTTGAAATATCCATCATTAGCGATACTTGTACCAAAACTTCCACCTTCTTCAGCGTCAGTAGTTTTAGTAATAATATTAATTGTACCTCCAACAGAAGCTACTGCTACTTTAGATGCTCCTAAACCTCTTTGTACTTGCATAGTAGATGTTACATCACCTAAACCTGCCCAGTTACTCCAATAAACAGCTCCATTTTCCATATCGTTAACTGGAACACCGTTAATCATTACAGCAACGTTTTCTGAGTTAAATCCTCTAAGGTTAATTCTACTATCTCCATAACCACCACCTTGCTTAGTTACATAAACTCCTGGTGTAGATTTTAATATTTCTGGAAATTCTTGAGTTCCTAATTTTAGCTCAATATCTTTAGCTTTAATTGTAGACACTGCAACTGGTGTTTTTCTGTCAACTGCTACAGATGCAATAATCATAATTTCATCCAAAGAATTACCTGAACTTAAAGATACATTCCCTAAGTTAGTATCTCCGTTGAATGGCATACTAATTGTACCATAACCAACATAAGAAATTTCGATAACTCCAGAAGGCGATTTAGTTTTTAAAGTAAAATTTCCATCAAAATCAGAAGTAGTTCCATTTGTAGTACCCTTCTCTACAACACTAGCAGTAGGTAGTGGTGAGTTTAAATCGGCATCCATAACTGTTCCTGTAACAGTACTTTGAGCCATAGTAAATGCAGTAAACATAAGTGTTACTGCTAAAAACATAACTTTAATTGTGTTTTTCATTGTGTTTAATTATGATTTGTTAGTTTCAAATTTTGTGCAAAAATACGACTAATTATAGTTGTAATATTAACTTAATGTTAACAAATTTACACAATGCAATTTACGTATACTTTTTAGTACTACGTAATACAAATCAAATCAAACAATAAACAAAGTTTTTAACAATGCTTACCTTAATTTTTTGTAGAGATTAAGCAAATTTAACGTGGAACCGTCATGATTATCAAAAGCCTGATTATCAAACTCGTTTAAAATTTTATTTGCCAGTTGCTTTCCTAACTCAACTCCAAACTGATCATAACTATATATATTCCAGATTATTCCTTGTACAAATATTTTATGCTCATACATAGCTATTAACTTACCTAAGCTTTCTGGCGTAAGCTTTTTAATGAAGATGGTATTTGTTGGCTTATTACCTTCAAATACTTTAAATGGTGTTAATTCTTTTATTTTTTCTACTGAAAGGTTTTGACCTTCAAATTCTGCTTCAACTTCTGCTTTTGTTTTACCATTTAATAAAGCTTCTGTTTGCGCAAAATAATTAGACATTAATTTATCCTGATGATCTTGATTACCATGCAGTGACTGTGCAAAACCAATAAAATCTGCTGGAATTAATTTAGTTCCTTGATGAATTAATTGAAAGAATGCATGTTGCGAATTTGTTCCTGGTTCTCCCCAAATTAATGTTCCTGTTTGGTAATTAACAAGATCACCATTACGATCAACACTTTTACCATTACTTTCCATAATACCTTGCTGCAAGTACGTTGCAAACTGAGTTAAGTATTGTGTGTACGGTATTACTGCTTCACTTTCAGCATTAAAAAAATTATTATACCAAATGCTTAATAAGGCTAAAACTACTGGAATGTTTTGTTCAAAGTCTGTGCTTTTAAAATGCGTATCCATTTTATTTGCTCCAGCTAAAAGCGAATCAAAATTTTTGTAGCCAACCGACAAGCTAATTGTTAATCCAACTGCACTCCATAACGAAAAACGACCACCAACCCAATTCCACATTGGAAAGATATTATTTTGATCAATTCCAAACGCCTTTACCTTTTCAATATTAGTCGACACTGCTACAAAATGTTTTGCAACATCTTCTTGTTTAGCATGCTCTAAAAACCAAGTTCTGATAGTATTAGCATTAGATAACGTTTCTTGCGTTGTAAATGTTTTAGATACAATTACAAATAAAGTTGTTTCTGGATTTAATGTTTTTAAAACTTGGTTAACATGATCACCATCTACGTTACTTACAAAATGCGTTGTTAAATGATTTTTATAAAACTGAAGCGACTCCACAACCATAGCTGGTCCTAGATCACTACCACCAATACCAATATTTACAATATCTGTAAAGGCTTTATTTGTATATCCTTTTAGTGCTCCAGAAATTACTTGATTAGAGAATGTTTCAATTTTTTGTTTTACTTCAAAAATCTCAGGCATAACGTTTTTGCCTTCAACTAAAATAGTATCTGTAGCTTTAGCACGCAATGCAGTGTGCAACACCTCTCTACCTTCCGTTTTATTTATGACTTCTCCAGAAAACTGAGACTGAATAGCTTCTTTTAACTTTGTTTCTTCTGCTAATTCTAGTAGTAAGTTAATAGTTTCAGAAGTAATTCTGTTTTTAGAATAGTCTACATAAAAATCTTCCCAATTAATGGCCATTTGGTTTGCTCTATCATTATTTTGAGCAAACAAATCTTTCATTTCTAAACCTTTTACGTTTTCAAAATGTGCTTGTAATTTTTTCCAAGCTTTAGTGGTCGTCGGGTTGATTGAAGGTAATGCCATTACTTAGTATAAGTTATTGAGTTTTTAGACGTTTCTTGGATATCTAAAATTTGATTTTCGTCAATTGGAAGGATAAATTCAATCCCATCTAATTGTGTTTTAAGTGGTTTTACAAATTTTAAATATTTAGCTTTTAAGCTATCCGAAATCGCTTCGGCTTCTGGTAATTTTTGTTTAAATGGATCTACTTGTTTTCCGTTTTTCCAAAAACGATAACAGACATGTGGTCCAGATGTATTACCTGTCATACCTACATAACCAATAACATCTCCTTGTTTAACAAAATCGCCTACTTTAGCTTTACGCTTACTCATGTGCAAGTATTGCGTACTGTAGGTTGAGTTGTGTTTAATTTTTACATAGTTACCATTTCCGCCACGTTTTGCAGACTCAATTACAGTCCCATTTGCGGTTGCTCTAATTGGTGTACCAATATTAGCTGCAAAATCCGTCCCTTTGTGTGGTCTTACGCGATTACCATACAAAGCAATTCTACGGTTTAAATTATATCTGGAAGAAATACGTTTATACTCAACAGGTGCTTTTAAAAAGGCACGTCTTAAGTTTTTTGCGTCTTCGGTAAAATAATCTTTAAGCCCTTTAACTGTATCTGTTTCGAATTCGAATGCATAAAAATCTTCTCCGTTGTGCTGAAAGTATGCTGCCTTAATATTATCAATTCCAGCATAAATACTGTCATCGATATATTTTTCGGTATAAATTAATCTGAATTTATCGTTTTTTTGAAGTCTAAAAAAGTCAATCGTCCAAGCATAAATATCAGACATTTTATAAGCTAATAATACACTTTTACCTTGCTTTGCAAAAGCTTCAGATATATTAGACTCGATAACACCTGAGACTTCTTTTTCTACAAATTTTATAGGCTTAGTACTTGAATAGGCATGAATTGAATCTTGAAAATTGATTACAACATAGTCCGTTTTAGTAGGTTGATATATAAAACATTTTGGTTGTTGAAGCGAATCGTTTGAACACAACAAGGTGTAAGGTTTTCCGATTTGCAATCGTGTAATATCAAAACTATCCTTTGTTTGTTGTGCTATTTGAAATATTTTAGAATAATCTATCTGGTTGCGCTGCAGGATTTCGCCAAAGCTATCACCTTTTCTAATGGTATCACGCTTAACAACATAATCGTTAAGTTTAAAACCAAACTCATAAACCTCTTCAGGTTCAATAACCGAAACAGTATCTATTGGTGTTTTATCTTCTTTTTTACAACTAATTATTACTAAAGCAAAAGCTAGTAATATTAAACATTTTTGCCCCAATCTTGTAATTCTTGTTTGCTCCATAAATCTGGAAAAAATATTCGTCTTTGATACTTTGGATGCATGTATTTTACCCATTCACTTCCTCCTGTTGCTTCTGCAGTTTTTCCACCAATATTTAAATAGTGATTTGCAGTGTTATAATGTGCCATTACCCAAGTAATATTTACTGTGTAATCGTAATGACGCATTGCTTTGATTAAATCTTTATCTTCTTTAACATCTTGTGGTAAACTTTTGAAGATTGTCCACAAGTTATGTGTGTTATAGAATTCTGCAAATCTAATAAATTCGTCTTTGTATTTGGCTTCAAAAACTGTTAATGTATAGCTTTTTTTGCCTGTTTTATAATCCTTTCCTGCTGCTTGCCAATATAAATGTTCAAAAGCATGCTCAAAAGACGTGTTTCTATCTATAGTTTCTCTAAACCTATTGTCAATAAGGTTAATCAACTCGGTTGAAGCAAATTCAATTTTACGATATTGTGCAGACTGAAAACCACTTGCAGGTGTTAACGAATTACGAAATTTATTGTATTGCTCTACATCCATTCCATCTTTCATTACTGTAAACGAAGACGTTAAAACATCAAAATAGCGACTGATACGCATGATTTTAGTTTCAAAAAAAGAAGCTGTTATATTTTCTTTTTTTGCGACTTGATCAATCTCCCACAAAATCATTTTAAACAACAACTCATTTACCTGATGGTACATCAAAAAAACCATTTCGTCAGGCAAGGTTGTGCGTTGTACTTGTAAGTTTAAAAGCGCATCTGTTTGAATGTAGTCCCAATAATCGATAGGCTTACTATGCAATAAACCCTCTAAATGTGTATTTACATTTTGGTCTAATGCGTTATATTTATCTTCTAACTGGTTGGTTATTTTTTGGTCTACACTCATGCTTTAATTAGTCTACAATAATTTTGAAGCTGTGCTTTAATCCTTTATAGGCTTCTAAATCTGCTCTTAACGATCCCACAGCTAAATCTGCTTTAATACGTAAAGGTATTTTATTTTTATCATTAGACACCCAAAGCGTTAAACTTTCTTCTTCTTTAAAAACACGTCCAGCCATTACATATGGTCTAAACATAAGTGTTTCAACAGTTCCAAAGTTTGTACTTAGATTTTCTTTTCCTAAAAATTTTAGCTTAAAACCATAGTTCTCTTCGTCAAAAAACATATCCAATTTAATTTCGTCACCAACTTTAAGTGTACTTGTATCTAATTTATTTCTTAAATAATAAAACGTAGACACCATATCTTGTACATTTGGCTTTGTTGTAAGTGTCTTTTTTGTATCGTGTTTTTTGTTATAAACTAGCGCTTTTTTATTGGCTTGATCAAACTCGATTTCGATATTTTTTTTGTGTCCACCTTCATCAATATCTCTGATAAACTTGTAAGGCAAAATTGTGTTTTTATCAAAATAGCTTTCGTAACGATCCTCTACTTTAAAAAACCATTTAATCATTCCGGTTGTCCAACCTTTTCCAACGACATGAAATACTGGTTTTCCGTTAAGTGTAGTTTCCTTTACTTGAAGGGTAGCGTTACCAGCTTTCATCCAACCACTATAGCTCATTTTAAATTTAAACCATTCGCCATCTTTAAAAGCAGGTTCTTGTTGGAAAGCAAAAGACATGCTAGCGGTAAATATTGCTAATATTATAAGTATTTGTTTTTTCATAACTATTGTAATTATATAACTTAATTTTTAAGTTACAGATTATATTATAACTTATAATACAATTACTATTCCAAAAGTATAAAACAAAAAAATGCCATCTGAGTATTTGATGGCATTTTTTTGTTACTAAACTATAAAATTTTGTTAAAGTGTTCCTCGTTTAGCTTGCTCTCTTTCAATAGATTCAAACAACGCTTTAAAGTTTCCTGCCCCAAAACCTTGTGCTCCCATACGCTGTATGATTTCGAAAAACAGTGTTGGTCTATCTTCTACTGGTTTTGTGAAAATTTGAAGTAAATAGCCTTCCTCATCTGCATCAATCATAATTGATAACTTTTGAAGCTCACTGATATCTTCTTTCATCATTTCCATATGCACACCTAAACGGTTTGGTATATCGTCATAATACGCTTGTGGTGGTGGTGGTAAAAACTCGATACCTCTTGCTTTAAGCTGAGATACTGTTTTAATAATATCATCCGTTGCTACTGCAATGTGTTGTACTCCTGATCCTTCGTAGAAGTCTAAATACTCCTCTATTTGAGATCTTTTTGCAGCTTTTGCAGGCTCGTTAATTGGGAATTTGATACGTCCATTACCATTACTCATTACTTTGGACATTAAAGCAGAATATTCTGTATGGATTTGCTTGTCATCAAAAGATAAGAAATTAACAAATCCCATAACGTCTTCATACCATTTTACCCAAGTATTCATCTCTCCCCAACCTACATTACCAACCATGTGGTCAATGTATTTTAATCCAACTGGCTCTGGATTATAGTCGCTTTTCCACTCTACAAATCCTGGTAAAAATTGTCCATTGTAGTTTTTACGCTCTACAAACATGTGTACTGTTTCTCCGTAAGTATAAATTCCAGCTCTTATTACTTCACCAAATTCGTCTTTTTCAACGACTGGTTCCATGTATGATTTTGCACCACGTTTTGTAGTTTCTTCGTAAGATTTTCTAGCATCTTCTACCCATAATGCCACAATTTTTACACCATCACCATGTTTTACAATGTGGTCGTTAATTGGTGACTTACTGTTTAATGGTGTTGTTAATACTAAACGGATTTTGTCTTGCTTTAACACATAACTTACTGAATCTTTTGATCCTGTTTCCAACCCTCTGTATGCATGAGATTGAAAACCAAATGCTGTTTTATAAAAATGCGCTGCTTGTTTTGCGTTACCAACATAAAACTCTACATAATCTGTTCCTAAAAGTGGCAAGAAATCTTGTGCACCTTCAAATATTTTTTCTAAACCGTAGTCTACTGATTTTACTTCTTTTTTACTCATAATACTTTATATAGAAGAAAGAATATAGCAACAAGAACAAAAGATTATGTGGTTATTAAATAACACTTTAGTAGTCTTTTAAAATTCTTGAATTTTTAATTCGATCTTAATTAATTATTGTTTTGAAATCTTTTTTAATTTTAATGGTCTAGCCACGATTTGTAATAGTCTTCGTCTGCTATTTTAAGTGCTTCCTCAGTGACCATTAATGGTTTAAACGTGTCTACCATTACTGCTAGCTCGTCTGTTTTTACTTTCCCAATGCTACGCTCTGTTGCTCCTGGGTGTGGACCATGTGGTATTCCTGCTGGATGCAAGGATATATGTCCTGCATCAATATCGTTTCTAGACATAAAATCTCCGTCAACGTAATACAATACCTCATCACTATCTATATTACTATGATTGTAAGGTGCAGGAATACTATCTGGATGATAATCGTACAGTCTTGGCACAAAACTACAAACAACAAATGCATCTGTCTCAAAAGTTTGGTGCACTGGTGGTGGTTGGTGGATACGTCCTGTTATGGGCTCAAAATCATGGATTGAAAACGCATATGGATAGTTGTAACCGTCATAACCTACAACATCAAAAGGGTGTGTTGCATAAACCATTTCAAAAATATCGTCTTGCTTTTTAACTTTTATTAAAAAGTCTCCTTTTTGGTCATGTGTTTCTAATTCTTGTGGTTGTCTTAAATCACGTTCGCAAAATGGCGAATGCTCTAATAATTGTCCAAACCAATTACGGTAACGTTTGGGTGTGTAAATTGGTCTTTTAGACTCGACAATAAACAAACGATTATCCTCAGTGTCAAAATCCATTTTATAAATTACACCTCTTGGTACTAAAAGATAGTCTCCGTATTTGAAGTCTAGGTTACCTAAGTGTGTGCGCAGTTTTCCGGTACCTTTGTGGACAAAAATAAGCTCGTCTGCGTCTGTATTTTTATAAAAATAATCTGTTGTTGATTGTTTTGGTGCTGCTAAAATGATACTACAATCGCTGTTTATAAGTACTGTTTTACGAGATTGTAAATAATCGTTTTCTGGTTTGACTTGAAACCCTTTTAAACGGTAGGATTGTATGTGGTTTTTTTTAGCAATTTTTGGTGCAACACTGTATTGTTTTTTAATTTCCTTTACCTGTGTTGGTCTATGCTCGTGATAGGAGTTTGTTGACATACCGTCAAATCCTATGGTACCAAATAACTGTTCTGCGTACAATGTCCCGTCCGCTTTTCTAAACTGTGTGTGTCTTTTTGGTGGTATTTTTCCTAGTTTATGATAAAATGGCATTTTGTTATAGTTTTAAATTGAAAAAAATAACGTCTAAGAAACTTGTGACGCTTTACTAAATGCTTAACAAGGAAGAAAGATCACTCTGGATTACGCTTAATCAAGAATTTTAAATGTGATAATAAATCGCTCCAAATTGTCTTCATAGTGTAACAAATATCGTAAAATTTTATGAGTTTAGGAAGTGTTTTTAAATTGAAAAAAGAGACCGTTGCGCCTAACCTTGCGTTAAGGGTAGTAATGGCATCCTTTTTTTGCTGCCATATATGGCAAAAAAAGATATAATGGATGACCTGGTTGTATTTAAACCCTTAAAGGTTTAAGTACAAAACGCCCAATTAAAACCAATACCCTAAGTTAAAAAACCAATAGCTTTGTTTAGTCTCTGGAGAGATGGTATACTTAGCTTCTATGGGACCCAAGAAGGATTCAAACGAATAACCTACTGCGTATCCTGAATATTCTGGCCATGAAAACCAATCTGTACCATCAAACAACCTGTCTTCTACATTGGCATAGTTTGCTGCTACCATTATGTGATTTTTAGGTAAAAACTGATAATCTAAACTTACGCCTCCTTTAATGTAAGAATCTGCTGCTATGGACAGAAAATCGTATCCGTAAAAGGGTTTAAAATTATTGATAAAATTATTACCATAACCACCTAGTACAAAGTCTAAAAAGCGATTTGCTTTAGGGTTTATTTTAAATCCTCCATCTGTGACTAAGTTAAATGATAATTTATCTGATACTTTGAAAGCATATCCTAACTCTGCTTTTAGAATTGTAAATGGAGAAAATGTGCTTGAAAAATCTGAGGAATACACATAGTGATTACCTTGCGCAGAGAAAAGCACGCCTTCTGTTGGGAAGTATTTACTATCGTAGGTATCGTATTTTAATTCTCCAAAAAGACTGACATAGTTACTGTTTTCAAATAGTGTTTCTTTTTCATCTTCTGAGGATAAAATAGTTTCGGTTTTTACTCTTAATTTTTTATGCTCAACACCTAGTGACAATACTAAATCATTTCTAAAAAGGGTTTGTAGGTAAACTTGGTTATTAAAGTCTGAGAGCTCGGCATTTATTTTATTTACACCTGTTGTGTTAATTTGTGTTGGTGTTAAAAATGCGTTAGCTACAATGCCCTGACTAAACTCGTTATACCTTGATTTTAAACCAACACTCCAATATATCCCTTTATCTATAAAGTAATCCAAGTTGTACCTAACGTGGTCACCTATTATAAAATCCATTGACACTACATCGTTTTTTAATAAAAATTGCTTTTTAGTTATGTTGGCCAAAATTGCACTTTTATATAAATCATCGTAGTGTAATCCTAATTTTAAAAAGGTTGCTTTTTTAGTTTCAGACACATTGGTAATTATCTTATAAGTATTGTCTTGTTCTGGTTTTAACTCGTAAAAAAAGCTATCAAAGTTATTGGTTGCTACAATATTGTTAGCGCCTTCTGATAGGTCGTTGTATGAAATTTTGCTGTAAGGTCTGATTTTTAATTTTCCTAGGATGTAAGATCTTGTGTATTTATCTATTCCGTTAGTTTCTATATAATTAATTTGTAAACTATCTGGAGACAGGTCTGTTTGCTTTTTACTTGGTGTGTAATGTTGCTTTGCTTTTAATTGTTTTAAAACATCTATTTCTTTTTTTGCAGCAACTTCTCCATTGTGAATTATTTGATTTCCGTCGTCAAAAGACACGACATTAAATTTAGAAATATCTGGTTTAATATAAATATCAGTCATTTTAGACTTGATTTTCATGTCATTAATGGTTCTAAAATTATTTATCTGAAATAAAATTTGTGGTGCTGAAGACAGATCTGTTCTATTGGCTAATCCATCTTGCACGTCTACACCAATAATAATATCCATGCCTTTTGCTTTTAACTCTTTTATTGGGTAATTATTTACAACACCACCATCGATTAACAATTTACCATCAATATCTACTGGTTGAAATAATGAAGGAAAAGCTCCGGATGCTTTAACTGCTTGTGGTAAATTACCTTTATCTAAAATAACTTGCTGACCTGTTTCTACATCTGTAGCAATACAGAAAAAAGGTATTGGTAATTTAGAAAAGTCATCCTCACTACTTACATGAAGCAACAATTTTGTTAATAAATTAAAGGTGTTTTGCCCTTTGGATAATGCTGTTGGCAGCTTTACTTTAAGATGATCAAAGGGTAGTGTTATTGCGTATCTTTCTGAAATTTCTCTTTCATAAGTTGACTTAGCTGATCTTGGGATATTATCATTTAAAATGTCATCAAAATTTACGCCTTTAAAAATAGAATCTAATTGTTTACCTGAATATCCTGAAGCATAAAGTGACCCAATAATTGCTCCCATACTTGTCCCAGCAATATAGTCTACCCTAATCCCTAAACTGTCTACAACTTTTAAAACACCAATGTGAGCAAAACCTTTGGCACCACCACCACTTAGGACTAGCCCAACCTTTGGCTCTGCAGCTTGTGTTTCTTGCGCGTTAAGATTTGTACTTAACGCTAATAATGTTACAATTATAATGTATATCTGTTTCATTCTTTATGGTAATAATTATAAATTTTTGTTGCTCTAGAATTTCCGACAACCTCTTCTAGCTCGTCAATTTTAGCATTTGAAATTCGCTTTGCAGACTTAAATACTTTTAATAATTCTACAATTGTTTTTTCTCCAATACCAGGAATGGTTTCCATTTCTGTATTTAATGCTTGTTTGCTTCGTTTGTTACGATGATGCTCTATCCCAAAGCGATGGGCTTCATTACGTAATTGTTGTATTATTTTTAGTGTTTCTGATTTTTTATCTAAATATAAGGGAATTGGATCGTCTGGATAGAATAATTCTTCTAATCGTTTTGCAATTCCTATAATGGCTATTTTTCCTCTTAACCCTAAAGCATCTAAACTTTTTAAAGCTGAAGATAATTGCCCTTTTCCTCCATCAATAATTATCAATTGTGGTAAAGGTTGTTTTTCTTCTAACAAACGTTTGTAGCGTCTAAATACCACTTCTTCCATTGAGGCAAAATCATCAGGACCTTCTACTGTTTTGATATTAAAGTGACGATAATCTTTTTTACTAGGCTTTCCGTTTTTAAACACAACACAAGCTGCTACTGGATTTGTCCCTTGTATGTTAGAGTTATCAAAACACTCGATATGTCTTGGCTCCTCACCTAATCGCAAATCCACCTTCATTTGTGCCATGATACGATTAGCATGACGATCTGGATCTGTAATTTTTACTTGTTTAAAACGCTCTAATCTGTAATATTTGGCATTTCTAACGGATAAGTCTAAGATATGTTTTTTATCTCCTAATTGTGGAATAGTTACTTTTATATCTTGACCTAAATCTACTTTAAAAGGTACGTAAACTTCTTTAGACCTTGAGTTAAAACGTGCTCGGATTTCTACAATTGCTAATTCTAGTAAGGTTTTATCAGTTTCGTCTAACTTCTTTTTAATCTCTAAAGTATGTGACCTAATAATTGACCCATATGATAATTGCAAAAAG
This sequence comes from Olleya sp. Hel_I_94, assembly GCF_007827365.1. Taxonomy (NCBI): domain Bacteria; kingdom Pseudomonadati; phylum Bacteroidota; class Flavobacteriia; order Flavobacteriales; family Flavobacteriaceae; genus Olleya; species Olleya sp. Hel_I_94. Next base: position 2,551,324 of record NZ_VISI01000002.1, on the reverse strand, counting down.
TTAATATAGCCATGACCTGCATCACTAACTATGGAAAACACATCCACATTGCTAATCTTAGGGTTTACAATAGTAGATTTGGCTTGATAGTTTTCTAGAACCTGAATTTTTTCTTTAATTTTTTGAGCTTCTTCAAATTGCATGTCTTGCGCATATTGGCTCATTTGGGCTTTAAATTCGCCTAAAGACTCTTTAAAATTTCCTTTTAAAATTTCTCTAATTGCCTTTATGTTTTGGTTATAACTTTCCTCATCCTCATAACCTTCGCAAGGTCCTTTACAGTTCCCTAAATGATACTCTAGGCATACTTTATATTTTCCTGACTCGATTTTGCTTTCAGCCAAATCATAATTACATGTTCTAATTTGATACAAGCCTTTAATTAAATCTAATAAGGTATAAACCGTTTTAATATTGGTGTAAGGTCCAAAATATTCGCTTCCATCTTTTATATAGCGTCTTGTACTAAATACTCTTGGAAAGCGCTCTTTTTTTATACAAATCCATGGGTAGCTTTTATCGTCTTTTAGTAAAACATTATAACGTGGTCTATGTTTTTTAATTAGGTTGTTTTCTAATAAAAGCGCATCTGTTTCTGTCTGTACAACAATGTGTTTAATGTTAGCAATACGTTTTACTAAAACTCTAGTTTTACCATTTTCGTGAGTTTTTGTAAAATACGAACTTACTCTCTTCTTTAAATTTTTTGCTTTACCAATGTATATTATTGTACCTTCTGTATCAAAATACTGATAAACTCCAGGTGATTCTGGAAGGGTTTTAAGTTGTACATCTAAAGAAGTTTGACTCATCTTACACTTTAAAATCGAAGAAAATTGATAGTTATTCAAAGGTAATTATTTAAAAACAACTTAACCTTTATCGGCTAAATTTTAACCTAAAAATAAATTAATCACGCTTAGTTATTTAGTACCTTGCACCTCTTTTTAAACTTTACACATGACAAAAAAAACCATAGGAAGAACAGACAAAATTAACTTTCCAGTGTTAGATCTTTTTGAAATAGACTGCAAAATAGATACAGGTGCTTACACGTCTGCAATACACTGCTCTCTGGTAGAAGTTAAAGAAGATGGCTTACATTGCACATTTTACAGCAAAGGTCATCCTAATTTTAATAGTAAAACTAAAGTTTTTAAAGATTACACTTTTACTGATGTAAAAAGCAGCAATGGTTTTGTAGAAAACCGTTATAAAATAAAAACAGATGTTGTTTTTTTTGGTAAAACATACAAGATTAACTTAACTTTAAGCACAAGAGACGATATGAGATTTCCGGTTTTAATTGGTAGACAGTTTTTAAAACGAAAATTTTTAGTAGATGTCGATATACAAAACCAATCCTTTAACTATAATAAATAAATGAACATTGTAATTTTATCTAGAAACGCTAACTTATACTCCACAGACCGTTTAGTTGAAGAAGGCGAAAATAGAGGCCACAAAATAGAAATAATAGATCCTTTAAAATGTGATATTATTATTGAAAAAGAAAAACCAACCATCTACTACAAAGATCGTTATTTAGATTATGTAGATGCTATTATACCACGTATTGGTGCTTCAATAACTTTTTATGGTTGCGCTGTGGTAAGGCAATTTGAAATGATGAATGTTTTTACAACAGCATCTTCTGAAGCTATTTTAAGATCTAGAGATAAGCTTAAAAGTTTACAAAGATTAAGTAAAGCCGGAATTGGAATGCCAAAAACGGTTTTTACAAACTACTCTAGAGACGTTGAAGAAGTTATAGAACATGTAGGTGGCGTGCCAGTAATTATTAAATTATTAGAAGGCACACAAGGTTTAGGAGTTGTGTTAGCTGAAAGCAAAAATGCTGCCGAATCTGTTTTAGAAGCCTTTAATGGCTTGGAAGCTAGAGTAATTGTTCAAGAATTTATAAAAGAAGCTAAAGGTGCTGATTTACGTGCACTTGTAGTTGACGGTCAAGTTGTTGGAGCTATGAAACGCCAAGGTAAAGAAGGTGAATTTAGATCTAATTTACATCGTGGTGGAAATGCACAAATTATTAAATTAAGTGAAGCTGAATTAAGCGTTGCAATGAAAGCGTCACAAGCATTGAAGCTACCAGTATGTGGTGTTGACATGCTACAATCGGACAGAGGTCCTTTATTACTAGAAGTTAACTCTAGTCCTGGTTTGGAAGGTATTGAAAATGCTACAGGTAAAAACATTGCTAAAAGCATTATTAATTACATAGAAAGAAATACCAAAAAATAATTGATGCAAACAAACGACGTTTTAGAAATTTTAGGTGAGGCTATAAAACCTGGTCAAAGTGCAGAGGTCAGTTTTAATGTTGCTAAGTTACATACAAGAACTCCAGTAGATGTTCCTATTATTATAGAACGCTCTAAAAAACCTGGTCCTACTATTTTATTTACAGCAGGTATACATGGTGACGAAATTAATGGTATTGAAATTGTACGACAACTAATCTCTAAAGGGATAAATAAACCTAAAATAGGTACCACAATTTGTATTCCAGTACTTAACATTTTTGGTTTTATAAACATGGCTCGGGCTTTTCCTGATGGTCGTGATCTAAACCGTGTGTTTCCTGGAGTAAAAAATGGGTCATTAGCCAGTCGTGTGGCTTACGAGTTGATACATGAGGTTGTACCACATGTAGATTTTATAGTAGATTTTCATACAGGAGGTGCGTATCGTTTTAATGCACCACAAATACGTATTGAAAAAGGCAGCGAAGATGATGATGTAATGGCCGAAATATTTGGAGCACCATTTATTTTATATTCTAAAAACCTTAATAAATCGTTTAGAAACGCGTGCAACAAATTAGGAAAACCCATCTTACTTTATGAAGGTGGAAAATCTTTTGATTTAGACAATACGGTTACTAATACAGGTGTTAATGGTGCAAAACGCATAATGAATCATTTTGGGATGTTACGCAGACAATTTAAGGTTACAGAACCTAAAAAAGAGTGTGTTAAAATAACCGAAAGCTCTTGGATGCGTGCTAAACACTCTGGTATGTTTAAAGCAACTATAAAAGTTGGTATAGAGGTTAAAATAGGTGATGACATAGGAAACATAACAGATCCTTATGGTAAATTTAATCACTTTGTTAAAGCAAAACACTCTGGTTATATAATTAATATTAATCAATCACCTATTGTTTATCAAGGTGACGCATTGTTTCATATCTCTACAGAAGTCTTAAAATAGTTTAAGATGAAAAAGATTGAATTACGAAAAAAATATAAATCACTAAGACGCTTACTTAATCAAGATCAAATTGAAGCACAAAGCATTACTATTGCCAATCAGTTACTAACCCTTCCTATTTGGGATTATAGTTTTTACCATTTATTTTTAACTATCACATCACAACATGAAGTTAATACCGATTATATTTTAAATATCTTATCAGGAAAGGATAAAAACATAGTTGTTTCTAAAAGCAATTTTACCAACAACACATTAACCAATTATTTACTAACAGACGCTACCACATTAAAACTAAGTGATTATAATATCCCAGAGCCAATAGATGGCATTGAGATTTTAAACCATAATATAGACGTCGTATTTTTACCGCTTTTAGCGTTTGATTTAAAAGGAAATCGTGTAGGTTATGGTAAAGGATTTTATGATAATTTATTAGCGTCTTGCAAACCCAACACCCTTAAAGTTGGCTTATCCTTTTTTGAAGCTGAAGCTGAAATTGAAGATGTTTTTGATGGAGATATCCCTATGGATTACTGCGTAACTCCAAAAAAGATTTACATATTTTAATCTTGTTCGTTTTTTGGAAATGCTTTTCCGTTAAAGAAAATTAATATTCCAAAACCAATACTAATTGCAACATCTGCAATATTAAATACAGGTTCAAAAAACGTAAAATAATCACCACCAATTCCAGGAATCCATTCAGGTAAATAGCCTTTCCATAGCGGAAAGTATAACATATCTACAACCTTACCATGTAATAAACTATCATAACCTTGACTAGGTAAAAAAGAAGCAACTTGACTAATACTGTCTTCAAACATAATACCATAAAACACAGAGTCTAAAATATTACCTAAAGCACCAGCAAAAATAAATACTAATGCTAATATTAAAGTTTTAGATTGTTGCTTTTTAATAGTATTAACTAACCAATATCCAATACCAATAATAGCAAAAACTCTAAATACTGTCAAGCTTAATTTTGCTGTTCTATCAGTCATAAATGGTAAAATATCGCTTAGTTTTGTTCCCCAAGCCATACCACTATTTTCAATAAAATAAATTTTAAACCAATTAAAAACAGTTACATCTTCGCCTAAAACAAAGTGAGTTTTTACGTAAATTTTACTTATTTGATCAATAAGTAAAATAACAAAAATTAATGCTGTGGCTTTTTTTAAATTCATAATCTAATTAAACAAAAGTAGTGCTATTTTTTAGTTTTAGTAATCTTTATATCACCATTAATAGTATGACAATTTAGATTATATTTTAAAAATTTAAATTGGGTTAATGCAATCTGTCCTGTTTTGGTAAAAGCTTCTACTTTTGCGTGATCTGTTTCTATATTAATATCACCATTTACTGTATTAATGGAGGCATTTCCTAAAAACTGTTTAAGATTACAATTCCCTTGATTTAATTCAATAAAAACCGATAGATACGTCCCGACCAAATCCACAGATCCAATATTACTTTTAATCTCTAATTTAATGTTTTTGGGCACAAACAATTGATACTCCACGGACATAACCTTGTGCGCACTTAATTTGTCGTTGTCTTTTACAAATAATGGCTGAAATGATGAGGATATATACAATTGCTTGTTTACAATACTGTCAACCATTACTAGTTGATTAGCATGTTCGCCTTCAATCTTCACCTTTAATAAGATAGTATTAGATGGACTATTTGAAACAGTAATATTAAACACATTTTCTCCATCTATTACTATTGTATTAATCACATCTGCATTCCATATTTTTTCAGTACTTTTTTGAGCACATACAGATGTAATTGCTATTAATAGTAATAAAATGGTAGTTTTAAGTTTCAAAAGGTCAAACTATTTTAAATATAAAACGCTTCAAAATATATTGAAGCGTTTATAAAATTAAAGAATATATCTTTTATTATTGTTGCATATTTTTAGCCTCTATACTTAATGTTGCGTGAGGTACTAATTCTAATCGTTTGGCATTTATTAGCTTTCCAGTTACACGACAAACACCATAAGTTTTGTTTTCAATTCTGATTAAAGCATTTTTTAAATCACGAATAAATTTTTCTTGTCTAATCGCTAATGCTGAATTAGATTCTTTACTCATTGTTTCGCTTCCTTCGTCAAACGCTTTAAATGTAGGTGACGTATCATCTGTACCATTATTATGGTCATTCATATACGCACTTTGAATGAGCTCTAAATCATGTTTAGCTTGTTTTATTTTATCTTGAATTAGCACTTTAAATCCTGCTAACTCTTTATCTGAGTATCTAATATTAATATCTGAAGCCATAATTTTAAATTTTTTGTATAAACAGTTTGGTATTTACGTCATCAAAAGCAATTTCTATACCACTATTTAATTGATTAATAATTTTTAGATCATCAGTTAAAGTTTCCGCTTTAATATAATCTAAGTTTGTTTTTACCGCTTGCGTAATGTTAACATCTTCTTGTAATTGTACACTAATTTTATCTGTTACTTCAAATCCAGAGTCTTTACGTAAATTTTGAATACGGTTTACTAACTCCCTAGCTATACCTTCTTCTTTTAAAGCATCTGATATTGTAACGTCTAAAGCTACTGTAATATTACCTTCATTTGCAACTAACCACCCTTCAATATCTTGAGAGGTAATTTCGACATCATCACGTTGTAATTTAACTATTTTTCCATTACAATCAACATCTATTTCTCCTTTTTGTTCAACAATTTTAATATCGTCTGCAGTCATTTTATTTATTGCTCCTGCGATAGTTTTCATGTCCTTACCAAAACGAGGTCCTAACGTTTTAAAGTTAGGTTTGATTTGTTTTACTAATATATCTGATGCATCTTCTAAAAGTTGGATTTCCTTAATGTTTACCTCATGCTTAATTAAATCCGCAACTGCTAGAATTTCTTCTTTTTGTTGTTCCGAATCTATCGGAATCATAATTTTTTGCAACGGTTGACGCACTTTTATTTTTTCTTTAGCTCTTAATGATAGCACTAAAGAAGAGATGGTTTGCGCATTTTCCATTTTACGCTCTAATGATTTATCAACATAACTAGCGTCAAACTTAGGGAACTCTGCTAAATGCACACTCTCAAAAGCCTCTTTATTGGTTACTGAGTTTAAATCTAAATACAGCTTATCCATAAAAAATGGTGCAATTGGCGCTCCTAACTTGGCTATGGTAACCATACAAGTGTATAAGGTTTGATATGCCGAAATCTTATCTGTTTGATAGTCTCCTTTCCAGAAACGTCTTCTGCTTAAACGTACAAACCAGTTACTTACATAATCCTGTGTAAAGTCTGAAATAGCACGTGCTGCTTTGGTTGGTTCATATTCTGCATAATACTCATCAACTTTCTGAATTAAAGTATGCAATTCTGATAAAATCCATCGATCCAATTCTGGTCGCTCTGCTAATGGAATTTCCGCTTCAGCGTAACTAAACTTATCTAAATTAGTATATAAACTAAAAAATGAATAGGTGTTGTAAAGTGTACCGAAAAACTTACGTTTTACTTCTTCAATACCATCTAAATCAAACTTTAAGTTATCCCATGGATTTGCGTTGGATATCATGTACCAGCGTGTTGCATCTGCTCCATAAGTATCTAAAGTTTCAAATGGATCTGTTGCGTTACCTAAACGTTTAGACATTTTTTGTCCGTTTTTATCTAACACTAATCCGTTAGACACTACGTTTTTATAAGCAACCGAGTCAAATACCATTGTTGCAATTGCATGCAAGGTATAAAACCAACCTCTAGTTTGATCCACTCCTTCTGCAATAAAATCTGCAGGAAAAGCTTCGTTATTATCTATTTTTTCTTTGTTTTCAAATGGATAATGCCATTGTGCGTAAGGCATTGATCCAGAATCAAACCAAACGTCTATTAAGTCGCTTTCACGTTGCATTGGCTGTCCACTAGGTGACACTAATACAATACCATCTACAATATTTTTATGTAAATCTAGCTTAGCATAGTTTTCTTCGGAATTGTTTCCAACCTCAAAATCTTCGAATATATCTTTAGCTAAAACACCAGCTGAAACTGCTTTTTGCATTTCGGCCTTAAGCTCTTCAACAGATCCAATACAGATTTCTTCCTTACCATCTTCTGTTCTCCAGATTGGCAAAGGGATTCCCCAATAACGTGATCTAGATAAATTCCAATCGTTTGCATTTGCTAACCAATTACCAAAACGTCCAGTACCTGTTGATTTTGGTTTCCAATTAATGGTATCATTATTTGCTACCATTTTTTCTTTAACATCAGTCACTTTTATAAACCAAGAATCTAATGGGTAATATAGGATTGGTTTATCTGTACGCCAGCAATGTGGATAACTGTGCTTATATTTTTCAACCTTAAAGGCTTTATTTTCTTCTTTTAACTTAATCGCTAGCTCAACATCTATTGATCGTTCTGGAGCTTCGCCATCATTATAATATTCATTCTTAACATACTTACCACCAAACTCTCCCATTTCTGGTCTAAACTTACCTTGTAAATCTACAAGAGGCACTAAATTTCCATTATCGTCTTTTACCAATAATGGTGGTATTTCTGGTGAAGCTTGTTTTGCTACTAAGGCATCATCTGCTCCAAATGTTGGTGCTGTATGTACGATACCTGTACCATCTTCAGTCGTTACAAAGTCTCCAGCAATAACTCTAAAGGCATCTTGTGGATTATCATTTGGTAATGCGTATTGTAATAATTGTTCGTACTTGATACCAACAAGGTCTTTTCCTTTAAATTCTTTTACAACATAAAAAGGGATTTGCTTATCACCATCTTTATAGTCTAAAAGTTCTGGTTTAGTCTGTACTTGATTAAACGATTTTCCTGCAAATTGTTTAGCAACTAAAGCCTTAGCCATAATTACATTAATAGGCTTAAATGTATATTGGTTATACGTTTCCACCAAAACATAATCTATTTTTGGGCCAACCGTTAATGCTGTATTACTTGGCAATGTCCAAGGTGTAGTAGTCCATGCTGTAAAATGGATATCGCCTTCGTTTTGTAAAAAGTCTGGTAATGTACTTTCAATAGCTTTAAACTGAGCAACAATAGTTGTATCTGTTACATCTTGATATGCTCCAGGTTGATTAACCTCATGAGAGCTTAAACCTGTTCCTGCTTTTGGAGAATATGGTTGAATAGTATACCCTTTGTACATTAACTTTTTAGAGTAAATCTCTTTTAAAAGCCACCAAACGGTTTCCATATATTTAGGCTCGTAGGTGATATATGGATCTTCCATATCTACCCAATATCCCATTTTTTGAGTTAGGTCGTTCCAAACATCAGTATAACGCATGACCGCTTTACGACAGGCTGCATTATAGTCTTCCACCGAAATAGTTTTACCAATATCTTCTTTGGTAATACCCAGTTCTTTCTCTACACCAAGTTCTATTGGTAAACCGTGAGTATCCCAACCAGCTTTACGCTTAACCTGAAAACCTTTCATGGTTTTGTAACGTGGAAAAATATCTTTTATAGCTCGTGCTAAAACGTGATGTACTCCTGGCAATCCGTTAGCTGAAGGTGGTCCTTCAAAAAACACGTAAGGCTCTGCGTTTTCACGAGTTGTTACACTTTTTTCAAAGATGTTATTGTCCTGCCAATATTTAAGAATTTCTTCTGCTACGTTTGGTAAGTTAAGTCCTTTATATTCAGTGAATCCTGCGCTCATTTTTTCTAATTTCGTTATAGAGTCGCGAAATTAAGGAATTCTGTTTAAAACTCTGATTATTGAGCATAAAAAAACTCCAATGCAAATGCATTGGAGTTTAATAAAAAAATATTATTTAAATTTTTATAATTTTTTTAGAAGCTAAAGTTTTATTGTCTTCCACAATCGTTATAAAATAGACACCACTATTTAATTGACTTAATTGATTAAATGTAGTTGTATCTTGAGATTTACTTATTATTTTTTGCTGAATTATTCGACCTTGTAAATCTATTAGTTTTACATGCGTTTCTTTGTTTGATAGATTTGATAGTTTAACAGAAAACGCATCTTTAATAGGATTAGGATAAACACTAAACACAGCTAAATCAAAATTTTGAATAGATAAGGTTGGCGCAACAATATTGACCATATAGTCTTCTACTTCTGAATCTTGACCTGCTTCAACAATGTCTCCACAACTAACGCTTGGTGTCCAATATTGCCTAGAAGCTATACGCATTCTTGTAGTACCATTTGGTGTATTTAAAGGTATGATAAATGTATTAACCCTTGGACTATTACCTGTTATACCAGTTGCATCATCCCAAACTTTTTCTCCTTCATCATTAAAACTTCCGTTTTGATTATAATCTATCCATACAGCTACTCCGGAAGCATTAAAACTTGTATTAACACTTAACGAATACGAAGTCTCACCATCAGCTTTTAAAGTAACAGGTGAAACAGCTGTATAATTAGTATATGATGAATTTCCTGATGATGAATTATTAATAAATGTAGCACTCTCACCATTTATGGAAACATTAGAAATATAACCATTTGAAACACCCTGTGATGCACAATATGTAATATCTGTTGTAGAAAATGTTATTAATGGATTACTATAATTGGAATAACTTGTTCCACAAACAGCCCTAACTTGTGCTTCATAATTAGTATTAAAATCTAATCCGGTTAATGAAACACTATTTGTGTTGGACGCTATAGTTGTCCATGCAGATGCGCCACTAACTCTATATCGAATTTGATAAGTTGTACCTTGCAAAATATCCCATTCTAATTCCGCAGAAGTATTAGTAACACTTGTCACTATCACATTAGCTGGATTGGCTATTGGGTTTACAATAACATTTTGATTTGAAACCACAATTCCTTCTGATCCAGCATCAAATGTCCACTGCACTACAAAAGCACCTTCTGAAGTATAATTAGTAGGATCTGATGTAACACCAGTGTAATCCACACAATTATAGTTTAAAACTGGTGCAATTGCTGTAACAAAACAATAACCAGAAACATCCGCTAATACAGGAGCTGTTATAGGCTCTGAAGTGTTATTAACAGTGACCATTGCAGCACAAGTATCTTCACCTCCATCCTCACTTATAACTGTTAAATAAACCTCCTGAGGTATTCCGATGTGTGAGCAATCAAATGTATCCTGATTAATAAACATAGTATCCACATTTGTAGACCCATTATCTATATCTGCTGGAGTAATTGTAGCTTGTCCATATGCATCTAATGCTATAGTAATATCTTGACAATTTGCAATAGGTGCATTGGTAATTTGTGGCCCTACATATTCAATTTTAATAATTACTCCAGGATTAGATATTGAAACACCACTATTAGATGAAGGACCAGAGGTCCCTCCTGCATTGTCAGTTACAGCATAAATCGTTAATCCATCTGGAGAAATTGCTATATCGCGATATCTATCGTTTGAAGAATGAAATTCCTCATAACCATCAATAGACCCAACGTTATCATCACCAATAATATCACTTCCATTTGCAGTTAATTTAGCTCTGTAAATTGTTCCTTTTTTTAAAGTAGGAATTAACAATGATCTTCCCCAATTAGGGATTGTATTAGCTTCATGAATATCAATACTTGAAGGAGCTACACTTGGCCAAGTAAACCAACCTCCTGGAGGATCTATAGCTACAGTACCTCCATAGGTTCCGATTGGTGGCTCAAAATCTACTGGCAAATCATTACTTGTAGGATAAGATTCAAATTCTGTTGCAGTTTCTGCTCCTGCAGGACAATTGTGATCACTAAAGTCACCAGCATTACAAGTCCCATTTAATGAGGACCAATTACAATAGGTATATGCCATGTTATCATAGTAACCTGCTATTTGAGGCCATCCATAATTTTTACCAGATTTAATTATGTTTATTTCGTCATCTACCTTAGCGCCATGCTCTGAAGCATAAAGTGTCCCATCTGCTGCAAACACAATTCCTTGAACGTTTCTATGTCCATAGGTATAGACATGACTTTTCACTCCGTTTAAAGTTGGATTATCATTAGGAATACTTCCATCAATATTAATTCGCAACGTTTTACCTGGATAATTATCATAATCTGTTGATGATGTTGGTAAAATTTGTGCTAAAATAGGGTTACAAGCATAATCAAATTGATTTGCTCCTTGATCACCTATGGTATAATATAGCTTATTATCTGGCCCAAAAATTAATCTGCCAGAATTATGATCGCCACTTGCTGGAACACCTTCCAAAATAGCTCCATTGGGAGAAAGCGCAACATCCTCGGTTAGAGTTCCTGATACACTATTGTAAACTAATCGCGCTATCCTTAGTTTTAAATCTCCACCATCATTGTAGGTATATGATACAAAAACATAGTTATTTATTGACACCATTGGATTATATAAATCTGGATGTATTGCCATACCCATTAAACCTCCTTGTTTAGAATAAGTTACTTTAGCACTTAAATCTAACATAGTAATTGGTGTATTTGTTGCTGTTGTTGTGCTAATTCTTGAGATTTTTTCACCAACACGCTCAGTAACCCATAAATCTCCATCAGGTCCAACAGTTATTTCCCAAGGATAGTTTAGCGCGTTATTAGCTGTTATTTTTGTTGTAGTCCAGTTAGCTCCTGCTGTAACTGCAGTGGCACTTGGCGTCATAGTAACTTGAGCTTTAAGCGATAGCACAAAAAGCACAACAATCAATTGTAAAGTTTTTTTCATTTTAGTTTTTATGGAAGAGTGGTGAGATTAATCTATTATAATTTTTTTGTTTAGTATTTTACCTTCAACTGTTTTTAATATTACCACATACATACCTGTACTAGCATTTTTTAGACTAATACCGGATTGCAAATCTTCAGCTTTGATATCTTGAATTTGAAAAATTTTCTGACCTAAAGCATTAAACAATGTTAGTGACTTAAGATCTTGATTTGATTGTTTTGCAAACAATTTATTACTGTTTGAATTGTAATAAATACCAAAATCGTTATTAAAAGTAAAACCGTCTGTACTTAATGTTTCTGACCCTTGAAATACAATATCAAATCTATTAGTATATATACCTGACTGCGATGTAAAATTATAACCTTGCTCTTGTGATAAGTCATAATAAGTACCCGTAAAATTATCTAATAAAAAAACAGGCTGATCTAATGGAAAATCAACAAATTGAGTCGCTTTTATATTGTACATACCATTACCGTCCGCTTTAAATGTTAAGTCAATTACTTTATCTGATGTAATCTCTGAATACGCCTGAAGCACCATAGTATTTTCCTCTAAGACCATTAATAAATCATTATTAAAAGTCTCATATGCCTTTGCATCGTAACCATAGTCAAATTCATCACTTGTTACACTACTAAAACCCATTACTATTTCGCGTCCCAAACCATTAGAAGTGGTTAATTGCAATCTGATTTTTTTAATCACATCTTCTGTATTTGATGCTTCGTCTTCAATATTGGATGCTACTTGCCTAAAAAATATTGTTTCGTCCGTTGCTTCTGTTTTAAAAACACGTTGCGAGTTTAAAAATTTAATATCACCATCGTTAACAATTTCTACTACAAAACCTTGAGCTACTGGTAAAAATTTAGTTGGTGTTTTTACACCTTCTGCAGGTCCACCACCACTTTGAGTTGAGTCTCCATTTAATCCAATAAATTGATATGCTTTAACACCTGCCAGATTATTTACAGTTGCATACCCTCCTTGATATTGATTTAAAATATGTGTATCTCCAGCCCATTGTTCCCATAAATAAATCTCTCCACTTATTACGCTACTATTATCTGCTAAAAAGGAAGTTACATTTAATGCTGAAGGATATGGGTTTCCTAAAACCGAAATTGTTCTTGTCGAACCACCAATAGAACCTGGACCACCTGTATCTAACGCAGTAATAACAACTGTTCCGTTATTTGGTTTTCCTTCAAATAAATATTGATAATCTGTTGTACCTACACCTACTCCTTTTTGTGAGTAACCGTATCCTGTTGGTATAACATCTGTTTCATCAAAATTTAACCAATTATAATATGAATATCCATTTTGATAAGTATGCGTCCAATATGTACTTATGCTTCCTACTTGGTCATAACTGGATGTAAATGGTATTGCTGCTCCAGATTCATCTTTTAAAAGATCTAAAGTAAACGGAGTATTATTTAAGTTAGAGGTTAATCCATTATTATTTGTGATGGAAGACACGCCTAAAGCTCCAACTGGACTCGCCCAATAGTTGTATCGATATTTATTATTTGTCCCTTCTTGTCGTCTTAATATTTTACCTTGAGAACCTGTCACTAAATCACTTGAAATAGATTGTATTAATTGAGAATCACCTGGAAGATCTAAGGTACCGTTTAACTCCAAATACCATGAATTATCAACATAATTATCACCTGATAAGTTAAATATTTTATCTGACTGAATTATTAATCCTAAGAGAGTATGTGATGTTGCAGTAGAAATGTTGTTGTTAATTTTAACAATACTCCAATCTTTATTTTTTGCTATTTCATTTATATCCCATACCTCTCCATGTTGCCAATTTGCTTCTGTAGTCCACAATCCATCTTGACTAGTTTGATAAGGTAAAGGTGCTGTTTGAAAATAAATATTTTTAATATTATACAATTTAGCTCCTGTTGACTGATCTATTGTTGGTGTTACTTTATTATCTGTGATGTCACCTTTGTAAGCATCCATTTTATAATAGCGCACTAGATTATTGCCTATATCATTTGTGGAAATGTTTTTAGGAATTATCTTTCCTTGATTAAAGTTTTCGTTTTCATTTAATTCTTGGTATACTGTTCGTTGTACCTCATCTTTTGTGAGCGCTACATCAAAAACTCTGACTTCGTCAATTTCTCCATGGAAGTAGTTTGAATCTGAATTAGCCAACCTACCAATAGTAAAGTTAGAAGGATCCGCATTGATAACTCCAACATTTACAGGATCACCTTGAGCTTGACCATTTAAATATAAAATTGTTTCTGACCCATTTATTGTTAATGCTAGATGCATCCATATACCATCTTCGACAATATCTGTAGAGGTTAAAACATTATTACCATTTAATACAACTGAAACCGAATTATCGGAATCATTTACCATTAAATAAAAATTACTTTGGCCAGCCACTATTCTATTTGAATTAAACGTATTATCTCCTTCTGATTTTATCCAAGTCATTAATGAAGCAGTTCCACTTGAAATTACATTACTATCCTGAACGTAATCATTACGACCGTCAAAATATAGACTATAAGAATCTTCTATATCTCTTGGCGACCCATATAGTGTATTATCAGAATCAAATGCATCCAAAACACCATCGTTATCCGCATCAGTGCTTCCATCTATAACACCATTGTTATCCACATCTAAAAAATAGTAAATAGTATTACTAATATCACTACCATTTGAAATATCATCTAAATTATCATTACTATCTACATCTAAATAGTCTGGAATACCATCACCATCAGTATCTACGGGAAAATTATATCCATTATATCCTGCTCCATGATCATCTGAGTCCGCATCGTTATCATTACCATCTATTAATGCTAAAAGACCATCATTATCAAAGTCGTCATTTGCTATACCTGTACCAGCATCATTACCATCTCCGATACCATCTCCATCTATATCCAAGTCGCCAAATCCATCATTTTCGACAACATCAAAAATAGAATCATTATCAGAATCTAAATCCAAATAATCTGGAGTACCATCTCCATCTGTATCCAAACCCGTCAAGCCTTCAAATGCATCATGCATTCCATTACCATTACTATCTGACCATGCAACTCCAGAAAAAACCAATCCATCTCTATCATAATCACCACCAAATGGAAAAGCTCCATATTCATATATATTAGGTATACCATCATTATCATTATCTAAATCAAAAACATCGACTACTCCATCGTTATCTAAATCGCATAATGATTGCGTTATTCTGATATCATCTAAAGCTAAATCGTTACCTAAACCTCCAGGTGAATTATTTATAAATTGAATAACAAATTCTGATTGATTAATAATTATTGATGTCCCAAACTCTTTCCATACAGAATCCACACAACTATTTCCAGAATTACATCTGGTAATATCACCAGTATCAAATGAAGCTAACTCTGTTGTGTAATCAGATGATAAAAACCTAACTGTGATGTTTGGATTTATTCTAGGCAACTCGCTTGAGCTAAACCTATTATCTGCGTTATCTATATTTATAGCCCAAAAACTATAGTTAACAGGTACGTTTGGTAAAATCCCTGATATTGCTGTTTCATAAAAAACACCTGGATCCGTTGCTGCATTAAATATTGCCATCCTTCCGTTTGTATCTCCTGGTGTATGGTCTTCTCCTTTATACCAAGCATAATGAGCAAAATTTGCAATATTTTCTCCCGTAGCAGTGACATTATTATTTAAAGCATCACCATTTGTGACAGAGTAATGTACGACGTACTCTCCATCATTTAGGTTTACATCTGCATCACACTCATCTGCAGATAATCCAGAAACACCATCTTCATAACAATATGAAGTAGTTACTCCAATTGTATTTCCATTTATAGCTGCTCGATTTAAACCAAATCCAAAATCTTCATTTAAAAATTCGGTTTCAACAACAGAAGCATTACTATACAGTAAACACTGTAATTGTTCTTCTCCATCAGTTATACCATCATTATCATCATCAATATCAATATTGTTTGACACACCATCTCCATCTGTATCAGGATACAACTCTTGACCATCCCCTTTAATTACGTATGTAAAAGGGTTCTCGTCCGGATCGTCACTATTTAACAACACGACAGCTGTAATATTATTATTTATAGTACTTGGATCAAAACTAATTGAAAAAGATACAACGCCTCCCGCTGCAAGTGTTGTTCCTGCTGCTGGCTGTGTTAAGATAGAAAAATCAGCACTCGAACCTGCTTGAAGTTGGACTGGAACAGCTCCTAAAACTAAGGGCTGAGAACCACTATTAACTATTTCAAAAACTCTTGTTTTTGCACCACCATTAATATCATAAGTTCCAAAGTCGGTAAAATTAGAATACGTAGTTTGGGTTTGTCCATTTGTAATTTCAGAACTATTTCCTGTTACAGTTATATCTTGAGGCGCACTAGGATCTAACCCTATATTGACTTTATAATCTTCATAATCTATTACTGTAGCAGTAGAGCAACCACTGTCAGGTGACCAATATTGTCTCATACCAATACGCATAGTAGTTGCACCATGAACTGCAGTAAAAGGAACAGTAAACTCCCTTGAAGCATAAGGAAAAGATACATTAGACTCCTCTCCTCCAGTATTACCACCAGAACGATACACCCTCTCACTTCCTGTATCAAAAACACCATCCTGATTAAAGTCTATAAATGCGACCCATCCAGACCTATGATTACTAGCAGTTAAAGTGGTGTTTCCATCTATTAAAATAGATAAGTCATAACTATTTCCTAAATATAAATCTGCAGCAGGAATATGAGTAAAATCCTCGTAACCTCCTCCATCGCCTGAGTCATTATCAATTGTAACGGTTTCTCCTGGTAAAGTGACATTAGTAATGTATCGTATTCCATTTGTTACTCCTGATGGTGTACAATAATTATTTAAGACAGTTACAGATACTGTACCTTGCACACATTGATTAATATTATTACATAAATTATAAGTAAAGCTATCTGCACCTAAAAAATTAGCGTTTGGAATATATTGGAAAGTACCATCCGAAATTTCTGAAACCGCTCCATTACTTGGCAATGTAGATATAGCATAATCATCAGAGTCACCACCTGTAGTTCCAATATAATCATTGGCAGCTACATTTACTTGATTATCCAAACCAGCAGTACTGTTTTTAGTCACAGTCAATTCCTCATTTACAGCAATTGGTGTAGCAGATATTGGTGTTACATTTAATGTGTAATCTTCCACCTCTGCTCTATCAATAAATGTACAGGCATCCGTAATACTTCCTCCATGGTACGTTGCAGCAACCCTTAAAACAACTGACCCTGGAATCGAAACATTATCTACTGTAAAAGATGCATTAGTAGTATAAGTTGATAGATTATTATTTACCGCTATACCTGAATCATAAACCTCTATATAAGTTCCATTTCCCTCATAGTCAATCCACATTTTCACCTTTACATTTCCCCATGTCTCCTTTACATGATCAATAGTCACATTATAAGTGTTACCGACAGTCACATTTACCGATTGAGAAGTAAAATCTTTATATACAGAATTATCACCTCCTGAAAAATTAATTAGTTGACTTGCTCCATCTCCATTTATTTGCACATTGCTAATATTAAAATAATTCCATGATTGCATCCCTGTAGGAATACATTGTGCTTTAACCGTTTGATTACCGATTAAAAGCAAAATAAACACCACTACTTTTAAGCAAATATTTGCTAGAGTTTGTTTTAAAATCATTTGTTTAAGGAATAATATATTGATATTGAGCACATCAAAATGTTGTTTGAAAGAAAATTCAGATAAATTAGTATGAAAAATGTTTTTGTCTATAAAAAACAAATAACCAAGTTAAAAAGTGTTTTAACCTAACTATTTTATCAAATAAAAGCGATATTTTCTCACCCTTCAAAACACTCATAACAAACTAACTTATAGATTTATAGCATATATTTTACTTTCTTTTAAAAGCTATGAGGGAAAGGATTTACAGTAAAGCAAGATACCTACGACAAATATCATATGTAGGTTTCAATTTACCTTTTATTTTCGTTAGAACGTAATATTAATCCGTTTAAAAACACAAAGCATTATTTTGTTCATTAAAAAACTATCTCAAAATTATATTTACAATTGAAGTTTAAGTAATTATCAAATCCACCAAGTCTTCAATTTTAGAGATTAATTGAATTTTAATTGCAGTATTTTTTAAAGAAATTTTATTGTATTTAGACACAAAAATAGTGGAGAAACCTAGTTTTTCTGCCTCAAGTATACGTTGTTCCACACGCTGTACTGGTCTGATTTCTCCAGATAAACCAACTTCTGCAGCAAAACAAAAATTTGCTTGCAAAGCTTCGTCCTCATTTGAGGATAATATTGCTGCTACCACTGCTAAATCTATTGCTGGATCATCCACAGATATACCTCCAGTTATATTTAAAAAAACATCCTTTGCGCCAAGCCTGAAGCCTGCACGTTTTTCTAAAACTGCTAACAACATATTTAGTCGTTTAGCATTAAATCCAGTTGCACTACGTTGAGGCGTACCATAAACTGCTGTACTAACCAATGCCTGAACCTCAATCATTAATGGACGCATACCTTCTAATGTTGCTGCTATAGCGTTACCAGACAACTCGTCATCTTTTTTTGAAATTAATATTTCGCTTGGATTGGAAACCTCTCTTAATCCCGAACCTTGCATTTCATATATTCCAAGTTCGTGTGTAGATCCAAATCGGTTTTTTTGCGCACGTAAAATTCTAAAAACATGGTTACGATCTCCTTCAAACTGAAGCACTGTATCTACCATGTGTTCTAATATTTTTGGTCCAGCGATGTTACCATCTTTTGTTATATGACCAATCAAAATTACTGGTGTATTGGTTTCTTTAGCAAATTTAATAAGCTCTGTCGTACACTCTTTAACCTGGCTGATACTTCCACTTGAGGACTCTATATAATCAGAATGCAATGTTTGAATAGAATCAATAATTACAATATCTGGCTCTAAGGCTTCTATTTGCTTAAAAATATTTTGTGTTTTTGTTTCAGTAAGAATGTAGCAACTTTCGTTTTCCGGGTTTATACGCTCGGCACGCATTTTTATTTGCTTTTGACTTTCTTCTCCAGAAACGTATAAGGTTTTATAGGGTAATTTTAATGAAATTTGAAGTAACAATGTACTTTTACCAATACCTGGTTCTCCACCCAAAAGCGTTAAAGATCCTGGTACAATCCCACCACCCAACACACGATTAAATTCCGCATCAAGCGTATCTAATCTTGCTTCTTTAGAGGAATCAATTTCGTTTATTCTTAATGGTTTTGATGCTCGTTTTGTATTATTAGTAGGTGTTTTCCAATCGCTTTTTTCTGGTTTTTGCACAACCTCTTCAACAATTGTATTCCACTCCTTGCAGGCATTACATTGTCCTTGCCATTTAGCATATTGCGTACCGCAATTTTGACAAAAAAAGGTAGTTTTTACTTTAGCCATAAGTTAATATCCAAAATCTGCTTTAATCTGTTCTGATAATTCTAAAACGTGATCTTTAGTAATACCTGCTATTTCTGATAGCACATAAGCCGACTGGTATGTTTTCATTGCTTTTTTAGGCTCTCCTGTTTCTTCATAAAAGCGTCCTAAATAATAATTTCCTAATAATGTATCTGGATATTCTTTTCTAGCTAATTTTCCTAAATCTTCAAAATATTCCCAATTTTCTTTCTTTTTAATAGCTGCTTCAATTGCTTTAAAATCGTTAATTAAAATTGGTTTTTCTATTCCAAACAACTCATCAATCATTTGGTATTTTTCCGTCAGGTAATCCACTGGATTGCCTTCTAGATTTAGAATTGTTTCTTTGTACTCTTTTTTACTAATTGGCTGAAACACTAAAAAGATACTCTCTAATGCTTTAGGAATTGCGTGAGTGGGTAAGGTGTAGTGTGATGGTCCATCAAACGTCTCAAATGTTTTTAAAACATTATTATTGTCTATTGCTTTTAATGCGTTAGACAAAGCTTCAGTTTGTTCATGAATATTTGAGGCATCATTGGTAGTACTTGCTAAATAGTAAAACGTTTTTTGTTCTAGTTTAGGAAATACTTCTGTTAAATAATTAGCCATATCTGGAGCTAACTCTGGACTTAAAACAATATAAGATTGAAATAAAGGAATACCTTTTAACAGATAGTAATTAATAAAATTTGCTGTTTTACCATGTCCTACAGCAACTTTAAAGTTTTCTGTACGGAAGGTTTTATCTATAAACGGAACCAACTCCATGCTAATAAACTCAAAAAAGGCTGCACCACTTTCGATTGGCAGAGAGTTTTGTTCGCTATAATAACAATCGTTTTCTCTTAATCCGTATTGATTAACACCGATAACAATAGCTTCTGGTATGTCTTCCCAATAGGCATAATAGTCCACATTTCCTGCAACAGGCTCAAACAAGTAATCTGCATCAAAAACATATATAACGGGATATTTTTTACTTGATGTATCGTAGTTTCTTGGTAATTGGATTTTTATTTGTCTAGTTTCTCCTAGCCTTTCAGAGTTAAGCTCTTTATATATAGTTTGCGCGCTAAGGTTAGACGTTAAAAATAAACCTACAAATAGAAAAAAAATATGTTTCATGATGTGTGATGATTAAGTTTGGGTGTAAGTTACAAATTATTTGTTTCGGTTAAAAAAGGGAAGGTATAATAACGAAATTCCTCCAAAGACAAAAACCAAAATTGTTTGCGAGCTCCACATAATCCAACCAAACGCACGACTTGGGTCCACTGGTAGATTAAATAAAGTAAAAGCAATAACAATAGCTTCTGGATACGACCCTATACCTCCATTTGTAGCTGCAATACTAAAACTTGCTAAAATAAACCCTATTAAAACAGCTCCAAATGGCATAGCGTATAAATCGGGAAAAGCTAGCGTAGTTACATAAAACATAAGCACGTACATGGTCCAAATAAATAAAGTGTGAAATATAAAGGCCCACTTTTTTTTCATTTTAAAAATACTAAGAGCCCCTTCAATCAAACCAGTTACAAATCCTTTAATTTTTAAAGCTATTTTTGACTGACTTCTTTTTATAAAAAGAATAAAAAATAGTGCTAAAACCGTTAAGATTAGTCCTGCAACCAGGATTTTAGTAAAATCAAATTTATCCACTAAAAAACTATATATAAAGTCAAACTGCAAAAACAAAGTAATTGCTATTATACCTAGCATGACTATCATATCTGCTATACGCTCTGCTACTATTGTACCAAATCCTTTTTCAAAAGGGACGCCTTCATAATTAGTCAATATAGTTGCTCTTGCTACTTCTCCAGCTCTAGGGATTGTGTAATTAATTAAGTAAGTAGCAAATACAGCCATTATACTATTGCCTAATTTTATTTTATAACCTAAAGGTTCTAACATAAACAACCAACGATAGGCTCTAGACAAGTGACTTAGTAAGCCAAAAAAAACACCTAACAAAATGTATTTATAATCTGCATTTTTAGCAAACTGAACTATATCCGTAAAAGATAATTGAGATAGAGAATACCATATTAAAAAAACTCCCAATAAAATTGGGAGCGTTATTTTTAATATTTTTACTAGAAGCCTTTTGGACATTTACTTTAACAGGTTGGTCGCTTCGTCAGGAAATACTAAAGAAGGCTTAAATACTTTAGCTTCTTCAATATCCATAAACGCATACGTTATTAATATCAAGATGTCATCTTTTGCAACTAATCTTGAGGCAGCTCCATTTAATGTGATTTCACCACTGTTTCTTGGGCCAGGAATGGCATATGTCTCTAGTCTTGCACCATTGTTATTGTTAACAATTTGCACTTTTTCACCTTGAATAATATTTGCTGCGTCCATTAAATCCTCGTCAATGGTTATACTACCTATATAATTTAGGTCAGCTCCTGTTACTTTTACTCTGTGAATCTTAGATTTTACTACTTGTATTTGCATAGGGCAAAGATAATTAATTTAGAGCGATATTATCTATTAATCTGATGTCGTCTGCATAAACTGCAATAAACGCTCTGTAAGTGTTAGTTTTATTTTTTCTTTTTACGGTTTTTAAAGTGTCAACATCAGCTATAATAAAATATTCTAATTGCAATAACTCATGTTTATCAAACTGTTGTTGAACCCACTTTGTTGTTTTATCTGCACTTTTTGTGCCAAACTTAACTTTAGCTTCTTTAAGTGTTTTGTATATAAAAGGTGCTGCTTGTTTGTAATCAGGTTTTAAACGTACATTTCTAGAACTCATAGCTAAACCTGAGATTTCTCTAAAAATATCACAACCAACAATTGTTACTGGCAGATGATATTTACTTACTAATTTTTTTATAATTGCCAATTGCTGGAAATCTTTCTCTCCAAAGTAAGCGTTATTAGGTGTTACAATTTCAAATAATCGTTTAACAATAGTACCTACACCATCAAAATGTCCAGCTCTAAATTTTCCTTCCATTTCAAACTCCAAGCCATCAAAACTAAATTGTTGGGCTTTTGTATTACCATCATAAATATCATCTACAGTTGGTGCATACACAATTATTTTGTTAGAAACGGTCTTTAAAAGAGCAATATCGTCCTCTAAAGTTCGTGGATATTTTGCTAAATCGTCAGCATTATCAAATTGAGTAGGGTTAACAAAAATACTAACAACTAACCTTGAGTTATTAGCCAATCCTTCCTTTACCAATGACAAATGTCCTTGGTGTAAAGCTCCCATAGTAGGCACAAAACCAATAGTTTCTCCCTCTTGTTTTAAAGAAGAAATATGGGCACCAATTTTAGATTTATTAGTAAATACAAGCATTTTTAATATTTAATTAACGGATGCAAACTTAATATTTTAGTGGCAATCTGCATAAAATTTTGTACTTTTGCGTGTTTTTTAATGATAATTCTGAAAAAGCTATACAATATATGAAAGATAAGAGGATATTATATGTATCATCTGAAGTGGTGCCTTATTTACCGGAAACAGAAATTTCTTCAATGTCATTTGAAACACCTAGGATGATCAATCAGCAAGGTGGACAAATAAGAATTTTCATGCCTAGATATGGAAATATCAACGAAAGAAGACATCAATTACATGAAGTTATCCGTCTTTCTGGTATTAATTTAGTTGTGAATGATTTAGACATGCCTTTAATTATTAAAGTAGCCTCTATACCTAAAGAACGTATTCAAGTTTACTTTATAGATAACGATGAATATTTTAAAAGAAAAGCAACACTTACAGATGAGGATGGAAATTTATTTTCTGATAATGATGAAAGAGCTATCTTTTTTGCTAAAGGTGTTATTGAAACCGTTAAAAAATTAAATTGGTCACCAGATATTATTCACGTTCATGGATGGTTAGCCTCTTTACTACCACTATATTTAAAGCAATTTTACAAAGACGAACCTTTATTTAACGAAAGTAAAATTGTTACTTCAGTATATAAAAGTGGCTTTGAAAACGAGTTAAATTCAAAATTAGTTGATAAAATTAAATTTGATAATATTGATGAAGATCAAATAAAGGATTTAGTTAAGCCTACTTATAATAATCTAATGAAGGTAGCAATAGACAACTCTGATGCCTTGATTGTTGGATCAGAAGATTTACCTGAAGAGCTAACATCCTATTTAAAAGAATCTAAAAAACCTGTTCTAGATTTTCATGCTAAAGACGAATTTAGCGAAGCATACACTAATTTTTATACAACTAGCGTTTTAGACTAACGCAATATTGCCATATTTAAGAAATATCTATGAAAAGATTCATATTAAAAAGCATCAAACCATTAGTCGTTTTGATGATTATTGCCTTTACCGCTATTGCTTGCGACAAAGATTTTGTAAATGTAGAAAGTGATATTAGAGGTGCTCAAAATTTTTCTACAAGTAGTAGAGTATTCCCTTTTATAGCATACAATAAAAAATTAGATGGAGTACAAACAAGTGGTTTATCTAGTAATGTTTTAGGTATATATAACGATCCTAATTACGGATCAACAGCTGCAAGTTTTATCTCTCAAATTACACCTGACGATTTAGCTCCAGATTTTGGTGACAATCCAGCAATACTTTCTGTTAAATTATATCTTCCGTATTTTTCTACAGTAACTGAAACTGATGAAGATGGTAACTCAACTTACACTCTAGACTCAATATATGGTGATTCTTCAAGCCCTTTTAAACTATCTATTTACAAATCTAGTTACTTTTTAAGAAACTTAGACCCTGAAACAAATTTTGAGGACGAACAAGCTTATTACTCAAACGCTTACACTAATTTAAACTTAGAAGCTTTTGAAGAACAATTACTTTATCCTGCAGATCCTAATCAAACATTTACACCTAGTGCTTTAGAGCATGTAATTCAAGCAGAGGTTGAACCAGGAGAAGACCCTGAAGTTGAAGAAAGATTAGCACCAGGAATTTATGTTGATTTAAACGATCCAAGTATTGTACCTGCTAACTTTTGGGAAGACATAATCTTTGCTGCAGACGGAAGCGCAAACCCTGCAATTACAAATGCAGCTGACTTTAAAAACTTTTTTAGAGGATTAATTTTAAAAGTTGAACAAAACGATACTTCTGTTGACGGTAGCTTACTGTTTTTAGACCTTACTACTAATGCTAAAGTTGAAATTAAGTATGAATATGATGGTGATGACGCAGGAGATAGAGAAACAGGAACCTACACCTTTAACTTTAACGGTAACAAGTTTAATACTTTTACAAACCTTTCAAACTTTACACCATTAACAGACGGAAATAGCACTTCTGGTGATGATCAATTATTCATTAAAGGATTTGAAGGATCAATGACTGTTTTAGACTTATTTAATGGTAACATTATTGACGAAAACAACGCTACTCAAGATTCTTGGGAATACTTTAAAAGTAAAAATGGACAATGGTTGATTAATGAAGCTAATCTAAATCTATATGTAGATCATAGTACTTCTACTGGAGGAGCATCAGAGCCAGACAGGATAATGATTTATGATTTAAAAAACAACCTTCCAATTATTGATTATTTTGTTGATGTAACTAGTAACTCAACAGATCCTTATAACTCAAAAATAATTTACTCTCCAAAACTTGAAAGAGATGATAGCGGAAACGGAGTAAAATATAAAATTAGACTTACTGAGCATATTAATAACATCTTATTAAATGACTCGACTAATACAAAATTAGGTATTTACGTTACTAATAATATTAACTTATTTGGAACTTCAAAAGTATTTAATACTAATGAAAGTAACATTGTAAATATTATTCCTCAAAGTTCAGTTATCGCTCCAGAAGGAACAATACTTTATGGAAATACACCAGCTGTACCAGAAAACGTAAGAGCTAGTTTTGAAATTTTTTATACAGAACCTGAAAATTAAATTATTATGTGTGGTATTGTTGGATACATAGGTCATAGAGAAGCTTATTCTATTGTAATGGAAGGCTTAAAACGATTAGAATACAGAGGTTATGATAGTGCAGGTATTGCGCTATATGATGGCACTGACATCAAATTATCTAAGACTAAAGGTAAAGTCGCTGATCTAGAAGAACGTGTAAAAGAAGAAATCACAACAGAAGGAACAATTGGAATAGGTCATACAAGATGGGCAACCCATGGTGTACCAAATGATGTAAATTCTCACCCACATTATTCTAATTCAGGTGATCTAGTTATAATTCATAACGGAATTATTGAAAATTACGACTCGATAAAAACAGAGCTTATAAAAAGAGGTTACGTTTTTAAATCAGATACAGATACAGAAGTCTTAATAAATCTGATTGAAGAAGTTAAGAAAAAACAAAACGTAAAATTAGGTAAAGCTGTACAACTAGCACTTAACGAAGTTGTTGGAGCTTATGCTATTGCTGTTTTTGACAAAAACAAACCAAACGAAATTGTCGTAGCTAAACTAGGTAGTCCTTTAGCAATCGGTATTGGAGAAGACGAGTTTTTTATAGCAAGTGATGCCTCTCCTTTTATTGAATACACAAAAAATGCTATTTATCTTGAAGATGAAGAAATGGCGATTGTGCGTCGAAATAAAAAAATAAAAATCAGAAAAATTAAGGACGATACTGAAGTTAATCCCTCAATGCAGGAGCTTAAGTTTAATCTTGAGCAAATTGAAAAAGGTGGTTACGAGCATTTTATGCTTAAAGAAATCCATGAGCAACCAAATGCAATCAGGGATACTTACAGAGGTCGTTTATTAGCCAAAGAAGGAATAATCCGCATGGCTGGTATAGATGATAATATAGAAAAGTTTTTGAATGCTAATCGTATTATTATAGTAGCTTGTGGTACTTCTTGGCATGCAGGATTGGTAGCCGAGTATATTTTTGAAGACCTTGCTAGAATACCTGTAGAAGTAGAATACGCATCAGAGTTTAGATACCGTAATCCAGTAATTACAGAAAAGGATGTGGTAATAGCAATTTCTCAATCTGGAGAAACGGCAGACACACTTGCAGCGATTAAATTAGCAAAATCAAAAGGTGCTTTTGTTTTTGGAGTTTGTAATGTCGTTGGATCTACTATTGCTAGAGAAACAAATGCAGGAGCATATACACACGCTGGACCCGAAATAGGTGTGGCTTCCACTAAAGCTTTTACAACACAAATTACTGTTTTGACTTTAATAGCTTTAAAGTTAGCTAAAGCTAGTGGAAGTATGTCAAATTCAGATTTCCATCATCATTTACAAGAGTTAGAGCTAATACCTGAAAAAGTAAAAGAAGCTTTAAAAGCAGATGAACACATTAAAAAAGTTGCCGAAATATATAAAGACGCTAAAAACTGTTTGTATTTAGGTCGCGGATATAATTTTCCTGTAGCTTTGGAAGGTGCATTAAAGCTAAAAGAGATATCATACATTCATGCAGAAGGTTATCCTGCTGCAGAAATGAAGCATGGACCAATTGCTTTAATTGACGAGCAAATGCCTGTTTTTGTAATAGCTACTAAAAAAGGACACTACGAAAAAGTTGTAAGCAATATTCAAGAAATTAAATCTAGATCAGGTAAAATAATAGGTATAGTTACTACTGGAGATGTAGACGTTAAAAATGTTGCAGATCATGTAATTGAAGTACCAGAGACAATAGAGTCTTTAACTCCATTACTTACAACAATTCCACTTCAACTATTATCATACCATATTGCGGTAATGCTTGAAAAAAATGTCGATCAACCACGAAATTTAGCAAAATCTGTTACTGTAGAGTAGTCAGACAACTGTTTATACATCAAAGACGCTTTAAAGCTTCTAATTACGCAAAAACTAACCCTCTTTTTTGTGAATAATTAGCTTTAAAGCGTCTTTTTTTTAGAAATACTTATTATGCGTGCATAATTTATTCTCACTTTTTCTAAAAATTTCGTTAAAAAACGTATATTGGCATTATAAATTAACTAAATCTAAAAAATGAGAACAATCCTTTCAATTGTATTTTTGTGCTTTTGCGGACTAACTTTTTCGCAAACAACGATCACAGGAACAGTAGTAGATGATGTAAGTCAGCAACCAATTCCTAGTGCAAACATTATTATTACTGGCACATCAGTAGGAACAGCAACTGATTTTGATGGTAACTTTTCGTTAACGACTGATCAAAATCCACCTTTCACTATACAAATAAGTAGTGTAGGTTTTGCTTCTAAAGATGTTGAAGTAACAACTAATAAACAAATTATTAATGTTGTCCTTAATGAAGGTACAGCGTTAGACGAAGTAGTAATTTCTGCGTCTAGAACTCCAGAACGTATTTTTGAATCTCCAGTTACTGTAGAGCGATTTGGATTAAAAGAAATTAAAAACACTGCATCTGCAGATTTTTATGATGGTTTAGAAAACCTAAAAGGTGTAGATGTTAACACTAACAGTTTAACCTTCAAATCTGTAAATACGCGTGGTTTTGCAACTTTTGCTAATACACGATTTATGCAATTAGTTGATGGTATGGACAACTCTACTCCTGCTTTAAACTTCCCTATTGGTAACTTAGTAGGTATGACAGAAACTGATGTTTTAAGTGTTGAATTATTACCTGGTGCATCCTCTGCCTTATATGGTGCAAACGCATTTAATGGTATTTTATTTATGAGAAGTAAAAACCCATTTGATCATGAAGGTATTAGTGCTTCTTTTAAAAGAGGTATAACATCTCAAGAAGCTGCAGGAGATAATCCGTACACCGATTTAAGTGTAAGAATGGCACATAAATTTAGCGATAAATTTGCTGCCAAAATCAACTTTGGTTACCTTAAAGGAACAGACTGGCAAGCGACTAGTGAAGTTGACAAACTTGACCCAACTAGAACAAGATCAAACACAAACTATGACGGAATAAATGTCTATGGAGATGAAGTTTCAACTAACATTAGAGCTGCATCAGGATTAGGTGTTATACCAGATGTTGTAGTGAGTAGAACAGGTTATAACGAAAGAGACTTAACACAATATAACGCTGAAAGTGTAAAAGCTGACTGGGGTTTATATTATCGTCCAATTGAAGGTAACAGTTTAGAGTTTTCATATGTTGGTAAAGTAGGAACAGGTACCACTATTTATCAAGGAACAAACAGATATAATATTGATGGTTTTTTCCAACAACAACATAAACTAGAAGTAAGAAACGACAACTTTTTTGTTAGAGCTTATGAAGTGTCTGACAAAGCAGGAGATTCTTATGACATGGTATTTACAGGAATTAATGTTAACAGAGCTTGGAAAAGTGACGAAGATTGGTTTGGAGATTATATAGCGACTTATGCTGGGATTGAACTTGGTGGTAACCCATTAGGATTAACAGA
Source organism: Olleya sp. Hel_I_94 (assembly GCF_007827365.1). Taxonomy (NCBI): domain Bacteria; kingdom Pseudomonadati; phylum Bacteroidota; class Flavobacteriia; order Flavobacteriales; family Flavobacteriaceae; genus Olleya; species Olleya sp. Hel_I_94. Next base: position 2,522,449 of record NZ_VISI01000002.1, on the reverse strand, counting down.
CCAACAAAAACATGATGCAGCAAGAGCAGCAGCAGACACAGGAAGATACGAACCAGGATCACCACAATTTAAAAGTGCATTTAACAAAAGTATAAATGATCCAAATTTAGCTACAGGGTCTAAATTTCAAGATGCTTCAAAATATTTTCATAGTGATGCAAATTACAACTTTAGCCACTTAGTGGATATTGCAGATATACAAGTTGGTGGTTCTTATAGAAAATACACACTAAATTCTGGTGGTACAATATACACTGATGGTCAAAGCCCAATTGAATATTCTGAATTTGGAGTATATTCTCAAATACAGAAAGATATTGAATTATCAGAAGAAATGGAGCTTAAATTAACCTTATCAGGTCGTTATGACAAATCAGAATTATTTGATGGTTTCTTCTCTCCAAGATTATCTGCTGGTTTAACTTTAAATAGAAATCATAATATTAGAGCTTCTGTACAAACAGGATTTAGAAACCCGACAACTCAAGATTTATTTATTGGATTAGATGCTGGTAGAGCAATTTTAGTAGGATCTGCTCCTGAAAATTTAAATAGATATACTAGAGATTTTAATGTTAGTTTTGAAGGTCAAACCATGTTTGGACAACCTAGTACAGTTACTCAAACAGGTGCAGCTGCATACAACAACTCCTATTCAGCAAGTTCTGTGACTGCTTTTGCAGCTGCAGGTAACCCTGCTTTATTAACTGTTGCTAATCCTGAAATAATTAAACCAGAAAAAGTAACTTCTCTTGAAGTTGGTTATAGAGGAAAATACGAAAGTGTAATAGTTGATATTAGTGCTTATTACAACAAATACGAAGACTTTATTTCTCAAGAAGTTGTAATAGCTCCTTTTTACGGAACCGTAAGCAATGGAGGACTTGGTGATGGAGGACTTTCTGCTCAAGCAATTGCTAATGGAGATTATCAAGCTTATAGTGCTTACACAAACTCTGATGCAGATGTTAACTCTTATGGAGCATCTATTGGACTTTCTACTAAAGTACTAAATGGATTTGACCTAGGAGGAAGTTATACTTTTACAAAACAAGATTTTGATCAAGCTGCTAACCCAGATTTCCAAACTAGCTTTAATACACCAGAACACAAATTTAAAGCAACTTTTGGTCATACAGATTTATTTGAAAACTTTGGATTTAACATCGCATATAGGTTTAGTGATGATTATTTCTGGGAAGCAACATTTGGAAATGGTATAGTACCAGAATTTCATGTATTAGATGCACAAATTAATTATGAAGTACCTAGCATAAAATCAGTTATAAAAGTAGGAGCTACAAACCTTACAGGTAACGAGTACTTTACTGCTTTTGGTACAGGATTTATTGGATCTATGTATTATGCATCAATAACTATTAATAACTAATAATAATGAAGACTTTAAAAAACATAAAATACATTGGACTTATTGCTATTGCAATTGGCTTCTCATCTTGTAATGATGAATCAGATTATGAAGAGTTTTTAGATGTACAACCAGACACAGGTGTTGTATTACCAACACTAACTAATGGCTCTGTAGATTTTTCAAAATACGTAGCTTTAGGCGCATCATTTACTTCTGGATACACTGATGGCGCTTTATTTAAAGCTGCACAAGAAAATTCATTTCCAAACACATTATCTAAACAATTTGTTAAGGTAAATGGTACTGCTATAACGCTACCATTAATGAATGATAATATTGGAGGTCTTGTATTTGGATCAACAGTTGTTGCTAATCCAAGATTATTTTTTAATGGTTCTGGACCACAAGTTTTACCTGCTACACCAACAACAGATATTACAACTAGTTTAGCTGCAGATGGTAGCATCTTTACTAATGTAGGTGTTCCTGGAGCTAAAAGTACACATATAGATTTTAATGGATACGCTACTGCAAACCCTTACTTTGGTCGTATGGCTACAAGTTCAACAATTTCAATGTTAGAATATGCAATTGCACAAAACCCAACATTTTTTACACTGTCTGAAATTGGTGGTAACGATGTTTTAGGATATGCAACTACAGGTGGAGATGGATCAGACCCAATCACACCAACAGCAACTTTTGATTTTGTTTTTACAGATATGGTTAATCAATTAACCGCTGTTTGTCCTAATGGAGTAGTAACTAATGTACCTTATATTACAGATTTACCTCATTTTACAACAGTACCGCACAACCCATTAGATCCTACAAATCCTAGCTTTGGACCACAAATACCATTATTAAACTCTATTTTTGGAGCTTTAAATCCAATATTTAATGCGGTAGATCCAGCTAGAGCAATTGTGTTTTCTGAAACATCTGCAAGTCCAGTAGTTATCCATGATGAGAGCTTAGCAGATATTTCAGCAATTATTATTCAACAATTAAATGCAAGTCCGACCTTCCCAGGATTTATAGCTCAGTTTGGTTTGCCTGCGTCTGCAGCACCATTAGTTGCAAATTTATTAGGTGCAACTTATGGACAATCAAGACAAGCTACAGAAGCAGACTTGTTAGTATTACCTAGCTCTTCAATTATAGGAACAGTTAATACTGCTAATGTCGCTGCACTAATGGGACAAGGTTTACCACAAGCTTTAGCAGGACAATTCTCTGTAGAAGGTGTTAGTTTACCTTTAGCAGACAAATGGGTGGTTTTACCAACAGAACAAGCTGAAATCAAAACTGCAACAGACGCTTATAATGCTACTATTTCAAGTGTAGCCAACTCTAAAGGTCTAGCTTTAGTAGACTTAAATGCTATTTTAAGTCAAGCCTCTGTAATGGGAGTAGAATTTGATGACTATAATTTAGCGACCAATTTAGTTACAGGAGGTTTAGTAAGTTTAGACGGTGTGCATTTAACAGCAAGAGGATACGCATTAATGGCTAATAAATTTTTAGAAGCTATAGATGCAACTTACGGATCAAACTTTGTAGCTTCAGGTAATGTTGCTAAAGCAGAAGACTTTGGTGTAACATATTCTCCAGCACTACAATAAAAACAAAAATTATATAAATTATAAACACCTGTTATTCTGTGTTAAGATAGCAGGTGTTTTTTTATAGATAAAAAAGGAAATCCTCCTTTTTTTTTAAATTAAAACACCTATCTTTGCACGCGAAAACAGAAGGTGTTTTCTTTCAATTAAATACCATAATATTAAATAGATAAGTAATGTCAAAAGTTACAGGTAAAGTTGCTCAAATAGTAGGTCCAGTTATCGATGTAGAATTCGCTGCTGGTTCTGAACTACCAAAAATTTACGATTCATTAGAAATTATCAAGGCTGATGGTTCAAAATTAGTATTAGAAGTACAATCTCACATTGGTGAAGACACTGTACGTACAATCGCTATGGATTCTTCAGATGGTCTTAGTAGAGGAACAGAAGTTATTGCTACCGGTGCTCCAATACAAATGCCAATTGGTGGAGATGTTTACGGACGTCTATTTAACGTGATTGGAGATGCAATTGATGGTTTAGGAGAACTACCTAAAGCAGGAGATGCAGGATTACCAATACATAGATCTGCTCCAAAATTTGAAGATTTATCAACATCTACGGAAGTATTATTTACAGGTATTAAAGTAATTGACTTAATTGAGCCTTACGCAAAAGGAGGTAAAATTGGATTATTTGGTGGTGCAGGAGTTGGAAAAACAGTATTAATCCAAGAGTTGATTAACAATATTGCAAAAGGACACGGTGGATTATCTGTTTTTGCAGGAGTTGGAGAAAGAACACGTGAAGGTAACGATTTACTTCGTGAGATGTTAGAGTCAGGAATTATCAAGTATGGTGATGACTTTATGCATTCTATGGAAGAAGGCGGATGGGATCTTCAAAAAGTGGATAAAAATATAATGAAAGAGTCTAAGGCTACTTTCGTATTTGGACAAATGAATGAGCCACCTGGAGCTCGTGCTCGTGTAGCACTTTCAGGATTAACAATAGCAGAATACTTCCGTGATGGAGCTGGAGAAGGACAAGGAAAGGATGTACTTTTCTTCGTTGATAATATCTTCCGTTTTACACAAGCTGGTTCTGAGGTATCTGCATTATTAGGTCGTATGCCTTCTGCGGTAGGTTACCAACCAACATTAGCAACTGAAATGGGTGCAATGCAAGAGCGTATTACTTCTACTAAAAGAGGTTCTATTACATCTGTACAAGCGGTATATGTACCTGCGGATGATTTAACGGATCCTGCACCAGCAACAACGTTTGCTCACTTAGATGCTACAACAGTATTATCTCGTAAAATTGCAGAGCTTGGTATTTATCCAGCAGTAGATCCATTAGATTCTACTTCTAGAATTTTAACAGCAGATATTTTAGGTGATGAGCACTACAACTGTGCACAACGTGTTAAAGAGTTATTACAACGTTATAAAGAATTACAAGATATTATCGCCATTTTAGGTATGGAGGAATTATCTGAAGAGGATAAAATGGCTGTAGGTAGAGCAAGACGTGTACAACGTTTCTTATCTCAACCATTCCACGTAGCTGAGCAGTTTACAGGTCTTAAAGGTGTTTTAGTAGACATTAAAGAAACTATTAAAGGATTTAATATGATTATGGATGGAGGTTTAGACCACTTACCAGAAGCAGCATTTAACCTTAAAGGATCTATTGAAGAAGCTATCGAAGCAGGAGAAAAAATGCTTGCTGAAGCTTAATCTAAAAAATTAAAAACATGCATTTAGAAATTGTATCACCAGAAGCAACATTATTTAAAGGAGAGGTAACTAGCGTTACTGTTCCTGGAGTAAATGGTGACTTTGAGATGTTAAACAATCACGCACCAGTGGTGTCTTTATTAAAAGAAGGAACCGTTAAAATAGCTGGTAATATTGTACTAGATAAAGAAGTAGCAGATCGCTTTACAACAGGTGATAAAAACACAACTTTATTAAAAATAAACTCTGGTACACTTGAAATGAATGGAAACAAAGTAATAATATTGGCTGACTAATATTATTAAATAATAATAAAAAACGCGAAACATATGTTTCGCGTTTTTTTTGTTTTATACCTAATATAAAAATTATACCTTTTTAATCACATTTGTAACTATTCCCCAAATTAAAAAATTATTATCCTCTGTAATTTTAATAATTGGATAATTAGGATTTTCTGGTTGCAACCACACTTCATCTTTAGAGACTCTTAAGCGTTTTACAGTAAATTCACCATCTAAAAAACAAACTGCAATTTTATTGTTAGAAGGTTCTAAACTACGATCAATCACTAATAAATCGTTATCATCTAATCCAGCTCCAATCATAGATTGACCACTTACTTTAGCATAAAAGGTAGCCTCTTTATTTTTTACAAGTTCTTCGTCTAATGATAGACGATGCTCTTTAAAATCCTCTGCAGGAGAAGGAAAACCTGCCGAAATTCCAGTATCAAAAAATTGTCCGGCTGCATTGTCTACAGCATCTGGCGTAAAGAAGGTTAAGCTTCCTGATTTATGTGTAATCATAGTTTTGTTTACTAAGGTATTATTTTTAACTATACTATTTAACGACAATAATATCGTTTATATTGGTTGTGTATTTAGGTGATAGTCTGTCTTGGCGCATTTTCCAGGTATGCTTTAAATCTTGATTTGCTATTTTTACTTTATTATTTTTGTACTTAGCATTTATGCTATCAATAGACTTCATTAGTGGTTCATGTTTTGGATTTTCTTGATCAAACAAATGTAATTGATGATTATCCATTGGCACTAATCCTGTAACACTAACACCTGCTTTTTTGTACTGTATTCCTTTTTTAAAGATAGACATTAATGCACTGATGGCACAATTACTTATAATTAAAGACGAGTTAGTGGGATACGTCAAATTTACACTTGTACTAATGCGATGTTGTTCTAATTCTTTTTTATGCTTATCACTTTTTAACATAACTATTATTACATAACAACTAGAGCCTTGTTTTCTTAATTTTTCGGCACAACTAACTGCAAAGGTCGCAACACGTTCTTTAATATATTCTATATCCGAATAACTATAATCAAAGCTACGTGTAGTTGCAATCATCTTTTTTTGGATAACTATTTCGTCCAACTTTAAAGTTGGAATCCCTTGTAAATCTCGTTTTAATTTAGACTCCACAACCGAAAAGTTTTTTTGAACCCAAACGTCAGATAATTGTGTAAAATCGTAAGCAGTGTTGCAATCTTTTGCCAATAATTGCTTAGACAACTGCCTTCCCAATCCCCAAACATCTTCAATAGGCAGCCATTTTAAAGCTTTAAGACGCCTTTCATCACCATCTATAACGTAAACACCTTTAGTTTGATCCGGATACTTTCTAGCAATTTTATTAGCTACTTTACTTAAAGCTTTAGTTGGTGCAATACCGACACATGTTGGTATACCTGTCCATTTTAAAATTCGTGATTTTATCTCTAATCCATACTTGGTAAAATCGAAATTATCAAATCCTTTAAAGTATAAAAAGGATTCGTCTATACTATACACTTCAATATCTGGTGAATATTGCTTTAAAATAGACATAACACGACTACTCATATCACCATATAAAGGATAATTTGAGGATAAAACGGTAACGTTATTAGCTTTGCAAAAGGATTCCCATTTAAAAATTGGTGCTCCCATTGGCAAACCTAACGCTTTAGCCTCATCACTACGTGCGATAACACAACCATCGTTATTACTTAAAATAGCGACTGGCTTGCCTATTAAATTAGGGTTAAAAACACGCTCGCAGGAGGCATAGAAATTATTACAATCTACTAATGCAAACATATGTGTAAAATTAAGTAAAATGTTTGAATTATTGTAAACTAAAAATTTGTGAAATGTTAAAGTTTTATTGAACTTAATATGCTAATAGTATTTCAAATATTCAATTAGTCCTCTACAAACTCTAATATATCTGCAGGTTGACAGTCTAATGCTTTGCAAATAGCCTCCAAAGTAGAAAAACGTATGGCTTTAGCTTTACCTGTTTTAAGTATGGATAGATTAGCTGTGGTTATACCAACAATTTCAGCCAACTCGTTACTTTTCATGTTTCGCTTTTCTAGCATTATGTCAAGTTTTACTATTATGGACATAAACTATATGGTTAAGTCATTTTCTTGTTTTGCAAACTTAGCTACCTTAAACACTTCGCTTAGGACCATAAAGAACAACCCAAAACAAAGCATTATTAAAAAAGAACTAAAACCAATTTCAAGCTCTAATTTCTGTTTGTACAAAATTTTATAAATAAAAGTTGGAACACCTTGCAAAAAAGCAGCAACAACTAACCAAATACCAATGTTATTTAGATTATAGATAACTACATTGTCAAACAAATTAACTTTAGTAAAATACCTCAGTACCTTTTTAAATAAAAACACACAATACATTAAAATTAAATAAGAGCACATTAAGGTTATTAAAATAGCTTTGCTTAGACCATCAAAACTTGTAACCTCAATATTATTTATTTTAATAGGAAACCCTTCCAAACTATTATCAAATATTACAAACCCAATAAAAATAAATAACAGAGGAATTAATGGAAGAGAGATTATCCAAAAAAAATCTACTATAGCTTTTAAAATACTTAATTTTCTCATTATTATTATCGTTTAACAATAACAAATATAATAAAATTATCGAAAAACAATAATAATATTTATAAAATGGTTTATTCTTTACTTTAATTTTATTTTAAAAATGAAACAACACATCGTATATTTAACAAAAACATCAAATCAATAGTCTATGTCTCAAACCTTTAAAACTATAGCTAAATTTCAGTACTCATCAGAAGCCCAAATAATAAAGGGACGATTAGAGTCTGAAGGTATTGAAGTCTTTTTAAGTGACAATATTACAATTGACACAGACCCTTTGGTTAGCAATGCAATAGGTGGTGTTAAATTAAAAGTTTTATCTACAGATGCTATGCAAGCGCAACATATTTTAGAAAGTATTAATAAATACTCGGTTGATGATGAAGGCAAAGCAATACACTGTCCAAATTGTAATAGTACAGAAGTACAATTGTTTTCTACAATTACAAGTTTAAAATCTTTTTTCGCATTTATATTCGGGTTTATCTCTGGTACACTTCCCTTCTACTCTAAAGATAAATACCGATGTGCTAATTGTAACACGGAATTTGATATTAAGTAACAACAGATTTAATAAAAAACTATGCCTTTATAGCATCACAACTAGTTTTTAATATCGTAACTACTTGCTCAATTTCAGTTTCGTTTAAATGCCCAAAACCCAAACGTATAGCACAAACTGTTTTGCTTTGATACAATATGGTTTTTGGCAAAAATAAATCGTGCGTTTTTGCTTTTTCAGCTAATTTTATAAGTGATATACTAGGCTTAAAATTTATCCAAACCGCTAAACCTCCTGTAGGAACTTGCCAAGTGGCATTATCTTTAAAATGAGTCAATAAACTAGCACATAAATAATCACGTCGTTGCTTGTAAATAGTTATGTTTTTTTTAATTAACCTATGTATTTCGCCTTCAGATATTAATTCTGTCAGAATTTGCTTCTGAATTAAATCCCCTTGTTTGTCCAGAATTTGTAGGTAATTTTTAGCTTCATTTATAATATTTTCTGGAGCCACTACAAACCCGATTTGAAAACTAGGAAAAAAAGACTGCCCTAAACGCCCTAAGTATATAACTACACCTTCTACATCTGCACTAGCCATAGGTAACATTGCTGATCCTTCAAACTGAAAGTCGTAATCAAAATCATCTTCAATTATAGCAAAATTATAAGCTTTAGCTAATTGCAATAATTTTAAACGTCGCTCTGCTGTCAATGTCACTGTTGTTGGATATTGTCTATGTGCACATACATACACACATCTAATACTGTTTTTAGTAAAGTTTTTTTCGATAAAATCCACATCAATACCATGTGCATCTACAGGAATAGTAATTAAATTTGCACCTGCTTGCTGAAAAATCATATTAGATTTATAATGACTTAAATTACCAACAAGCACAACATCTTTGTGCTGTATTAATAGTTGAGAAATGATATATAAACTCATTTCTGTACTACGTGTACTTACAATATTATTAGGCTTGATATAAAAACCTCGTGTCGCGTTTAGATAATTACACAACTGAATATTAAAAGTTGTGTAGGACTGTTCTTGTGTTTGATTCCATTTAGAAATTAAAGATGAACGCTTCATGGAAGCACTATACCATTTGGAAAATTGATGCGTTGGATGCAATCGTAAATCAGGTTGCCCATCGTTAATCACATAATTACTAACAGAAAACTCTTCGGTTGAAGCTAAATTAAAAGACGATTGAAACGGAAATCCTGCTGTTTCTGGATATGTTTTTAATTGCTCCACACCTTGTAAAACACCTTTTATAGTTGCAGTCTTACGTTCTGGCATTAGCACAAAGGTGCCTTTATTGGCTACAATATCCACCCAACCTTGTGAGGCAAGCTCGTCATAAACCGCAACAGCAGTGTTTCTATTTATACTAAATAAGTTACTAAATTTTCGAGTTCCTGGTAATGCTGTTCCTTCTTGTAAATAACCACGTTGGATAGCATTTATCATTTGTTGTGCTATCTGAATATAAATCGAAGTGTTTGGCGATTTTTCAAAATGAATTAACGTTTGTAATATATCTTCAACCGGACTACTCATTGTTTTAAAACTGGACTACTTTAGTGATCCGGAAAGTTACGAATTTTGCATCGCAAAAAATGCGAATACATTTTATTATGAAATTTACTTACTTATTTACTTTAATTGGGTTATTATCTTTAACATCTTATGCTCAAGATTTAGAGCAACAACAGCAATTAGACTCGGTTATAATTACATCCTCTAGAATTGAGCTTCCTTTTAAGGAAAACTCCAGAACTATTACTGTTATTTCGTCTTCAGACATAAAAAACAGTGCAGCAACCAATGTTGCAGATCTATTACAACAAGTTGCAGGAGTAGACATTAGACGTCGTGGGACTGCTGGTAGTCAAGCCGATTTATATATTAGAGGTGGTGGTTTTGACCAAACCCTATTATTAATTGATGGTATAAAAATGGACGATGCACAGACTGGTCACCATACCATGAACGCAGCCTTACCTATTGAGGTTATTGAACGTATCGAGATTATAAAAGGTCCTGCTGCTAGAGTATTTGGTCAAAATGCATTTACAGGAGCAATAAATATTGTAACTAAAACTAATTTAAACAATTCGGTTTCGGCAAATTTAGAAACTGGTTCTTTTGGTCAATTAAATGCAGGTGTTACTGTTGGCACAGAATTAGACAACTCGTCACACATTATTCACGTTGGTAAAATGACCTCTGAAGGTTACCGAAACAACTCAGACTACGACAATACTAACTACTTCATAAAAAGTGTATTTAACAAAAAAGCGCAAGCTATAGAGATGATTACAACTTTTTCTGACCGTAAATTTGGAGCAGAAAACTTTTACACGACCAATCCTGCTTTTAATGAATATGAAGAAACTAAAAACAGTTTAATTGGATTTACAACAACTTTTAATACAGAAAAACTTAAAATTAAACCTCGTATTTATTGGAAACGTAACGAAGATTTATTTTTACTAAAACGTGAGGATCCTTCATTTTTTAGAAACCTTCACATTACTGACAAAATGGGAGCAGAAGTAAATGCATCTTATACATCAACAGCTGGTGTTACTGGTTTTGGTGTTGATGTTTCTAAAATATATATTAGAAGTAATAATTTAGGGAATCGTAATCGATTTATGACTAACCTATTTTTAGAACACCAATTTAAATTACTAGAGGATAAACTAGATATCACTCCAGGAATTGCAGTAACATACTTTTCAGATTTTAAATTTCATGCCTTTCCTGGATTAGATCTTGGTTATCAGGTTAACGACAATATAAAGCTTTACGGAAACATTGGTTATACTTACCGTATCCCAACCTATACAGACTTATTTTATAATGATTTCAGAACCTCTGGAAATGCTAATTTAGAGCCTGAAGAAGCGTTTGCACAAGAGCTTGGTATAAAATACAACACTAATAATTTTTCCGGAACGATAGCTTTATTTAACAGAGATGCAAAAAATCTTATAGATTTTATAAGACCTAATGCTACTGAAACTATTTATACAGCGACCAATATTGCAGAAGTTAACACCAAAGGGTTTGAAGTAGATGCCTCTTACAATTTTAAAATTTCAGATTATAATCAATCCTTAGCCATTGGATACACCTTTTTAGAAGATGATATTTTAGATCAAAATAAAGAATTATCACGATACTCTTTAAACACTTTAAAGCATCATTATACAACACGCTTAAGCACGCAATTATTTAAAAATGTTAGACAAAACATAGTCTATAAACATGCTGAGCGCACAACAGGACAAACCTATAATGTTTGGGATGCCTCTTTAATTTTAACGGTCAAACAATTAGAATTTACTGCTACAGCAAGTAATATTTTTGACGCAGATTATATCGAAACTGGCTTTACACCAATGCCTCCAAGTAACGTGTTATTTGGTATGCGTTTTAACTTTAACTAAAGTGTAACACAAACATTTTTACTTTTTTTGGTAACGTTTTATTAACTTTGAACCCTAATTTTAATAATTTGAGTTTAAACCTTCAAGACATACCAAGAGTTAAAACAATAACAAAACAGGAATTTATTAAAAACTATTTTAAGCCTCAAAAACCTGTTGTTATTGAGCAGTTTATAACAGATTGGCCTGCATATTCTAAATGGAATTTAGAGTATATTAAAACAGTTGCTGGAGACAAAACAGTCCCTTTATATGACGACAGACCTGTTGACCATAAAGATGGGTTTAATGAGCCACACGCTAAAATGAAAATGAGTGACTATGTTGATTTGCTTAAACGCGAACCAACAAAATTTAGAATATTTTTATGGAATATTTTAAAAGAAGTCCCTCAGCTTCAAAAGGATTTTAGCTTTCCAGACTTTGGTTTAAGACTAATGAAGGGATTACCTATGCTTTTTTTTGGAGGTCGCGACAGCTACACCTTCATGCATTATGACATAGATTTAGCCAATATTTTTCACTTTCATTTTGAAGGCGAAAAACAAGTTATTTTATTTGATCAACAACAAAACAAGCATTTATATAAAGTCCCATTTGCTTTAATTACACGAGAAGATATAGATTTTTCTAATCCAGATTTTGCAAAATGGCCTGCTTTAAAATACGCTAAAGGTTGGCAATGTCAATTAAACCATGGTGAAGTTTTATACATGCCAGAAGGCTATTGGCATTACATGCGCTATATAACACCAGGATTTTCCATGAGCCTACGTGCAATAGCTAGAAACCCAAAAAATTTAAGTAAAGCAGTATACAATGTCTTTATAATGCGTAATTTTGACAACTTAATGCGACGTATTAAAGGTCAAAAATGGATTAATTGGAAAAACAATAAAGCCATTGTTAATACAAACAAAAACTTTAAAGCAAATTAAAATGAAAAGAGGATTACTTTTATTAGCTGTATTACTAACTGTAGGATTAGTAAACGCTCAGTCTTTTGAAGGAAAAGGCGATCAAAAATTACAAATCGGAGCAAACTTTCAGGATAACGTTAACGGTATTACTGTAACTTACGACTATGGTTTAGGCGAAAACATATCTGTTGGAGTTGTAACGGGTTACGCTTTAAACTTAAACAATGGTTTAAGTGCAGATTTTGAAGATCGAGTAGAGATTGAAGGTCGTTTTAATGCTAACTTAGGTAGCGTTTTAAACATTAGTGATAATTTTGATTTATATCCTGGTATTAGCTTAAGCTTAAAAAACTTTGGTGGACATTTAGGAATGCGTTACTTTTTCTCTAGTGGTTTTGGAATATTTTCAGAATTTGGAACAACGTTTGCCAAATACAATTCGGATATTTTAACTCCTGCTGAAAAAATTCATAATCAATTTACCGTAAATGTTGGTGCTGTATTTAACCTATAGTAAACAACTTAATCATAATAAAAAACCTTTTAGTGTCATACATTAAAAGGTTTTTTTTATACTCTATTTTATCAGCTCATTTGCTTTATCATATACCAAATGACTCTCCCAACCACGATACAATAAGTAATCAATAAGCTTCTTTTTTTTCTTATACTTATCGGTTTCTCTTAAAGATTCAGCTTTTTTTTCGGCTAAATCATTAAAAACTCCGATGTACTCCTCTTCGTCAATTTCGCTAAATGCTTGATTTACATTATATTTGGATATATCCTTTTTCTTTAATTCGAGTAAAAGTCTACGACGACCCCATTTTTTGATTCTAAACTTACCTCGAACAAAAGATTTAGCATAACGTTCTTCGTTAAGAAAATTGTGATCCATAAGGTGTACAATTATAATATCTGTAGCTTCAGGTATCATATGCATACTTTTTAGTTTTTGTCTAACCTCTTGGTGACAACGCTCTTGATACGCACAATAATGCTCTAGCTTTTTTTTAGCTTCGTCTACAGTAAAAGTATTAGTTACATTCATGTGCTAAAAATAACATTATAATAATAAACTTTAAAGATTAACTTGATGGTACGTTATTATTTTTGTGAAACAATTTGACTATAACACATTAACTAGCTGCTTGCCCTAATCCCTTTATTATGAAAAAATTCCTACTCGCTCTACTACTACTATTTTCAGTCACTTTTACTTTTGGTCAGATAAAAATATCTGAAGTAAATTTTGAAAATACTGGTGGCTACTCAACAAGTGTCCCAGAATTCACAGATGGAGGCACAGACTACTTTACTAGAACCGATGGTAGTAACATCGGAGGAGCAATCAATTTTACTAATATTCAGGGTAACTATTATTTTGGTGTGCAAGATACAGATGGAGATGGTGGTCCAGCAAATCTAACACTTAACCTTAATAATATTGATGTTTCAGGATTTACAAGTTTAGAGTTTAGAATCCATATTGCAGAAGATGACGATGGCAGTAATCAAGATTGGGATGCTAATTCATACATGCACATAACCGCTTCAATAGATGCAGGAGCTAATGAAAACCTAATTTGGATAGAAGCTGCTGGAGGAACCAACACGGAACCTAGATTAGATACGAATTTTGACGGAACAGGTGACGGAATTACTGTTACCGATGCATTTGCTCAATTTACAAATACTATTTCAGGGACAGGTAATTTGTTAGATATTGAAATAGAATTTAATAATTTAAACCAAGGAGATGTAGACATTGCTATAGACAATATTGAAATTTGGGGAATCCCTACAGGACCAACAATTGTATTAAATCCAACAGCTTTAATAGGATTAGATTATTCCCTTGGAGCAGGTCCATCTGTAGAGCAAACGTTTACTGCTGAAGGTTTTTTACTAACCTCCAATTTAGTATTAACTGCACCAACTAATTTTGAGATTTCAACAACTTCAGGTGCTGGTTTTGGCGCTACAGTAAGTTTAGTTCCAACAACAGGCACAGTCGCTTCTACCACAATTTTCACGCGCTTAATTTCTGGTTTGACAGTTAACACGTATTCTGGTAACATTACAGCTACTAGTGCATTGGCAACAGATAAAACTGTTGCGCTATCTGGAGACGTTTTAGCTCCTTTAGCAGATGTTGTTATTACTGAATTATCTTACAACTCTTCTGGCACTGATGATGAGTGGATAGAAATATGTAATGTTTCAGGCAGTGCACAAGATTTAAGTAATTATATTGTAGATAACGGAAGTGTATTGTTTACTTTTCCTGCTGCTACAAGTATTGCGGATGGTACGTGTATCACTGTATCATTAGGCAGTAATGGAGATGGTGTTTATAATAATGATTGCCCTTTCACGCCAAATTATGGTATAGGTGCTTCGACAAATAATACAAATAATCTTAATAATACTAGTGATACCATTTTCTTATATGCTGCAAATGGAACCTCTATTGTTGACTCTGTAACTTACAACAGTACTGATGGCGCAAATAATAATGGTTCAACATTACATGTCATTGACGCTTATCTAGATAACTCTAATACTGGTAGTAACTGGCAAGAAGTTGCAACAGGTGGTTCAGCTGGAGCAAACACTTTAATTTCTCCTTGTTCTATTCCAGAATTACAACTTGTTGATGCCTCTAATACTGACCAAGCTTGTGGTTACGCTATAGCTTTTGGATCACAAGCCACAGGATTTAACACAGACATTACTTTTGATATTGATAATGATGGTACTTTAAATTTAGATATCGCTTCCTTAGTACTAAGTGGTACAGACGCAACTAGCTTTAGTATTGTCACGCCTGCAACACCTTTTACGGTTACAGCAGGTAGTACGCAAACTGTAACTGTTAGATTTACGCCTACGACCATAGGTGTTAAAAATGCTACACTTACAATAAATAATAATGATGCAGATGAAGGGACTTGCACTATTTTACTGCAAGGTACAGGTACTATACCAGAACAAGAGATTAATGTAGAAGGTAATCTAGGTGCGTTTCCAGATATTACAAATGGTGATGTTACACCAAGCAGCTTAGACAACACATTATTTGCTGCTCAAAACATAGGAAACTCTCAAACCAAGTCTTACAGAATTCAAAATATTGGAACAGCTAATTTAGATATTGCCAACATAACTGTTGGTGGAGTAAATCCAGGTGATTTTACGGTAAGTTTAAACCCTTCACCTTTTACAGTTACGCCAAGTCAAAATCCACCAGGTATTTTTGAAATAACCTTTTCGCCTTTAGCTTCTGGTACTAGAACAGCTACCATTACAATTACTAATAACGATTTAGACGAGAATCCTTTTACGTTTATGGTACAAGGTAATGGATTATGCAATCCTGGCAGTATAACTATAGTACCAACGTCTGGTCCAGAAAACACCATTGTAACAGTGACAGGCACAAATTTAACAACAGCAACAGCTACTGTTAGTGGACTGGCTGCTACAGTTAGTAATCTTTCTGCTACAACAATGGAGGTTACTATTCCTACAGGAGCAACATCAGGAATTATTGAAATCACTGATGATTTAGGCTGTCCTGCAAGTACAGCATTTACATTAATTGACAATTCAGGAAGCTGTGGCAGTACTACAGGATTAATGATGACGGAAATCTATGACAATTCATCAGGATCCCTAGGTTATATAGAAATTTTTAACGGAACAGGAGCTACTGTCGACTTAACCTTATATGAAATTAATCGTTTTGCAGATATAGCTTCTGCTTCCTCTTCTCATTCCTACACCTTTCCTGCTTCAGGAACAGGAAGTACAATAGCTGATGGTCAAGTATTGGTAGGAAAGGTTAGTACAGACACAGGAAGTGCACATGATTTTATCTTTGGTGGCTCTACAGCAGGATTTAATGATGACGATAGGCTTGAGCTTACCTTAATAGCAACAAGCGTTGTTGTGGATGACTTCCATGACACGCTAATTGGTACTCCAGGTTATGTCTACAGAAGAAATACTGACGTTGTTAGCCCAAATACTGCATTTGATGCTACAGAATGGACGACTGCAACCTCAGGAGACACAAGTGGCTTAGGTACTTTTGTTATTCTTAATAATGCACCTACAATAACTTTACAGCCTCAGGATATAGATAATTGTAACGACGCTATTGTATTTACAGCAGCAGCAACACCAGGAAACTCAGGAACTTTAACCTACCAATGGTACTATAATGATACAGTTTCTAATGGCTGGACTAGTGTGGTTAGCACCTCTTTTACTCCAGGGACAGTAACAGGAGAAACCTCAACCACATTATCAATCACAGGAGCAGACCTACAAGGTTACCAATTTTATTGCGAGGTGACTGAAGATGCATCTTGTAGTACTGCCACAAATGCAGCACGTATAAACATAGGCACAACAACATGGACTTTGGGCGCTTGGGACAATGGTGCTCCAAACTTAAACACCAAAGTAATCATAAACGATAGTTATGACACTGCGACCTTTGGTAGTTTTAGCGCATGCTCTTTAACTATTAATAGTAATCCTTCTGGAACAGAATTTAGATTAACCGTAAATAATAACACTTACGTGGAAATTGAAAATGACGTTGTTGTTGACGGAGAATTATATGTCGAAACACAAGGAAACTTTGTTCAGAACAACGATGCAGCAGCATTTACGCTAAATACTGATGGAGTATCCTTAGTTAACAAACGCACCACACCACTTAATAGTATTTATGAATACACCTATTGGAGTTCGCCAGTGGAAAATACTACCATTGGACAAGGTTTAGCTTTTGCTAACCCAAGTCGACGCTATGTATTTAATGCTGTTAACTTTTTAGATAATCTAACTGAAATCAATAACACTAATACTTTTACTCCTGGACCAGACGGAATTGATGACGATGGAAATGATTGGGCATTAATACCAGGAAGCACAGTTATGACTCCTGGTGTTGGATACATATCTATGCATTCGCCAATTGGTTTTTCTGTCGGTTCACAATACACTTACACTTTTGAAGGCGCATTTAATACGGGAATTATTACTAGCCCAATTGCTTATAATGGAGCAAATGGAGATGAAGACTGGAATTTAATTGGTAACCCTTATCCATCTGCAATAGATGCTAATGCATTTTTAACTAATAACGCTGCTTCTATACAAGGTGTCGCTTATTTATGGTCACACAATACACTTGCAAATGCAAATGCAAGCGGAAATGAAGGCGCAAATTTTAATAGTAGTGATTATGCCATCATTACAACTGGAAGTGGTAACACAGCAGGAGGAGATGGTATTATACCAACCAGCTATATACCATCTGGTCAAGCCTTTTTTGTACAAGGAGTTGCTAACAGTAGTGTAACGTTTAATAATAGTTTACGTACTGCGGATGCCACAAGTAATGACCAGTTTTTTAGATCTAGCAATGCATTAAGCAACAGACTTTGGGTAAACCTAACCTCAGACACAGGTGTGTTTCATCAAATACTAGTAGCTTATGTAAATGGTGCAACAGACGGAAAAGACAGTAAATCCTATGACGCTAACAAAACACTTTATAATAATAATGCTGCCGAAATATTTACTGCAGTTCCTGGTGATTCTGATAAGCTAGCCATACAAGGTAAAGCTCCAGAGAGCTTAACTATAGACGAAGTAATACCTGTAGGATTTAATACAAATATTACAACAGCAACGGTATACACGTTTTCAATAGCACAACTAGAAGGAGACTTTTTATCCAACAATACCGTTTATTTAAAAGACAACTTATTGTCAAGTCTTCATAACTTATCAAATAGCGACTATAATTTCACATCAGAGATAGGAACCTTTAATGATAGGTTTGAAATCGTGTTTAAAGACTCAAGCCTTTCCATTGACGAAGAAACAATTGTAACACAAAATATTTCGATAATCGAAAACAAAAATAACGATATAACATTTAGCTTAACAAGTCAAAACTTAACCATAAAGTCTATTAAAATATATGATGTTTTAGGTCGATTATTATATGATTTAAAAGGAAACTCTAATACCGAAACTTACAACCTTTCAAACCTAAGTCAAGCTTCCTACATCGCAAATATACAATTAAGTGATGGCCAATTAATTTCTAAAAAAGCTATCAAACAGTAATCACAACTTACACTTTATCACAGAAAAAAGAACTTCAACTAATAAAGTTGGAGTTTTTTGTTCTAAAAAAGTTTACAAACTATATTTAACTTGCTATAATCTTTTTAAAAAACCCTCAATGCAAGTTAAATCTTTACATTTAATAGTATGCTTACTTACCGTTTCATTCTGTTTATCACAAACTAAAATCGCCGAATTAAATTTTGAAACTCCTGGTGGCTACACGACTAATATTGCCGAATTTACAGACAATGGTCGCGACTACTTTTTAAGAACAGACGGAACAGATTTTAACCATGGTACAAACGGAGTCTTATTTAATAATTTACAAGGAGGCTTTTACTTTGCAGCACAAGACACAGATGGTGAAGGAGCACCTTTACCTGCTAGACTGTTTATTGAAAATATAGACATAAGTAATTATACAAACTTAGAATTTAGAGTACACTTAGCGGAAGACGACCAAACTACTAACGGTGGAACTAGAACAGAACATTGGGATAATGGTGATAATGTAAGATTTACATACGAAATTGATAATAGTGGAACCAACTCTAATTTATTATGGATAGAAAATGATAATGTTGGCGCAAACAGAACGCCTTTAATAGATACTGATTTTGACGGTATTGGTGATGGTGTAGCAATTACAGATACTTTTACACAACATACTAGACCAATTACTGGAACTGGTAACCTTTTAGACATAAGTATTAGAATACGATTAAACGGAAATCATGAAGATATAGCTATAGATAACATTGAGATTTGGGGAACTCAAAATTGCACCTCAACTGTAACTTGGGATGGCACAAATTGGCTACCAACAACTCCAAACAGATCTACCACTGCTATTTTGGCTAGCAACTACAACACTAGTACTGTTGGTCAACCTAGTTTTACTGCTTGTAGCCTAGTTATAAATCCTGGAGTTAATCTTACCGTTTCATCTAACGAGTATGTCCAAATTATTACAGATGTAACAAATAATGGTCGTATAGCTATTCAAAATACAGGATCTTTTGTACAAGTAGACAACTCTGCAACTTATGATGATACAGGTAGTTCCTTTTTTACAACAGATAATGCAGCTGTAGTAGAAAGAAATACATCCTTTATTAATCAATGGTATGAATACACCTATTGGAGTTCTCCTGTTGCTAACGAAACTTTTGGCAACGCCTTGTTTCAATCTAGTCAATATAGACGATTTGAATTTAATGCAGCAAACTTTGTAGACTCACAATACGAAACAAATAATGATAACACCTTAGTTAATGGTTCTGGAGTAGATGACATCGATGACAATGGAGATGTTTGGTTTTTAAAAGGATCTAGCGATTTAATGACTCCTGGAGTTGGTTATACAGCTACACATTCTCAAGACGCTTTCATTTTTGGAGCTGGTAGTTATAGCTATTCATTTAGAGGTACTTTAAATAATGGAAATATAACTGTTCCTGTTCAGAGAAATGATACCGAAACAAATGACACCAACTGGAATTTAATAGGTAATCCGTATCCTTCTGCTATTGACGTTGATTTATTTTTTGCCGAAAACAATTACCTATCTAATCCAACCAATGGTAAACTTGATGGCGAATTATATTTATGGTCACATGCAACAGCTCCTGATGGTACAGCTAATGGTAATCAAGCCTTAAATTTTTCGTTTAGTGACTATGCCAGAATTAATGGAACAGCAGAACTTGCTGGTGGAGACGGAATAACACCTACTAGACACATACCTTCTGGTCAAGGTTTTTTTGTAACATATTCAGACAATCCTGCATCTACAACTGGTACTGTTACTTTTAACAATGCCATGCGTGTTACAAATAATAACACTCAGTTTTTTAGAGCATCCAATACAAATTCAGCTACAGCTACAATTACAAATAACAAATTATGGTTAAATATGACAACAGATACAGGTTTGTTTAACCAAACAGTTATTGGTTATGTTCCTGGTGCAACTGCTGCCAATGATGGAGCATATTACGATGCTAAAAAAAATGGTGCAACCATTGCAGATTTTTCATTTTACTCAGTATTACCAAGTGACTCAAAAAAATTAGCAATTCAAGGTAAATCACCAAGCGATTTAGATTTAAACGAAACTATAAACCTAGGTTTTTTCAATAACATTAATACACCAACAATTTATACTATATCTATTAATCAGTTTCAAGGTGAATTTTTATCAAACAACACGATTTACTTAAAAGATAATCTTATTAACACTTATCAAGATTTAAATGCAGGAGATTATTCATTTACTACAGAAGCAGGTGAATTTAATAATAGATTTGAAATTGTATTTAACCAACCTAGTTTATCTGTTAACGAAACACTTATTACATCTGAGAGTTTAATTATTTACGAAGACCAGGATGATACTGTGACGTTTTCATTAAACAACAAAGACCTGACCATAAAATCTATAAAAATTTATGATATGTTGGGTAGATTGTTATACAATTTAAAAGGAGAAAATAACACCGAAACTTACAACCTTACAAACCTTAATCCAACTGCTTATATTGCACAAATTGAATTAAGTAATGGCACAATACTTAGTAAAAAAGCTTTAAAAAAATAACTATAAAAAAACCTCAATATTTACATTGAGGTTTTTTTTGTTATAATGTGTACTGTAAGGAGACTATCAGGTTCCTACCTTGAGCCGCAATCCCTGAAGAATATGTTTTGTAGCGTTGATCTGTAATATTCTCTAAAGCAGCAGACACCAATACAGAATCACCAATTTCGTATTGCGTCCTTAAATTTAAAGTGTACCAAGATGGTGAGTAAGGCTTACCGTTTTGATCCAATGCGTATATGTAATCTTTTTCAGCTTCTGAAGGTGCTAATTGGTCAAATGACAACGCATTATTATAATTAACAAAACCATCTACTTTAACCTTATTTTTTTGCCATACTAAATGTGTGTTTCCAAAATTAGGCACAACATGTCTAACTGGTACTTCTACACCATCTGTTTCCTCTGTACCACCAATAATGTTATATTGAGATGTTAATTTAAAAGCATCCGAAAAATTAACTTGTGCTCCAACTTCAAAACCATATATCCAAGATTTAGAAGCGTTTTGCATTGATTGCACATTACTTAGCTCGCCATCATAGATAATCTGTGATTCACCATTTAAAGTACCATCTCTTCTAACCAAAGCATTATCCAAATAAGTATAATATGTTGCCATATCAAAAATAACCACTTTATCAAAATTTAACTTTAAACCTAACTCTCCACTATAGGCATATTCTGGGTCTAAATCATCATTTGGTACTACAACAGATCCTGGTTCTGAGTCAAATACCTTTCCTGTATCATCAACATTTGGTGCTCTGAAAGCAGAGGACAAGTTAAATTTCCATTGTAATGTCTCATTAGGTACAAACGTTACGCCTGCAGTACCTGTTAAAGCATTTGCGGTATTATTAGATTCTGAAAATGGTAAATTTAAAAACTGGTTATTATCTGTAAAATCTACTTTTTGAATTACTGTATTATATCTTAAACCTGTCTGAAAAACAAACTTTTTGGTTGGTCTAAATTTGTAGCTAGCATAAAGAGCTGCACTTTGCCAAGTGGCTCCATCTGGATAACGAGATACTGTGTTTTCAGTAGTATTATTCTCTATATTTTCAGTAAAACCAATTGATCCTACTTTATTATACACATATTCAAAACCATAAAATATTTTTGATGTCGCGCTTAGTTCTTTTTCAAAATCTATATTAAACGAAACTGCATCCACAGACTCCTCTCTAACATTTCTATCCGTATCCTGAAAATCTCTATCCATTCTACTTTCTTGAAAATTTTGATAAGCTAAAGTTGTTTTTATGTTGTCATAAAACGTTGCATTACTACTTCTTTTTGTAACACTTAAATTAGACATAAACCATTTTTGTGGTCCATAACTCCATTCTGCAGATCTTAAATCATCACCTCTATAACGTATCAACCTGTCATATCTTGAGTAATCAGAGGTTGTGGTATAGAACAATCCTAAATCAAAATCTAAATCATCATTAGCTTTATAACTAACCTTTTGCATAACATTAATTTGATCATAACCTGTTGTTTTCTGAATTTTGGGATTATCATTAGGCACTACAACATCTTGATTATTATTTGTAACTACAAACTCTGGTCTTAGATATTCTGAAGGACCATGACTACCCATTCTTAAATCTCCAAAATCCGTGTAGCTAACATTAGTTAAAAACGCCCAATTTTTTAGACCAAAATTTAAATCAATATGTCCCGTTTTTTCTTTACTAGCAGTGGCATAACGCATCAATACATTGCTTTTTACGTTAAGCGTATCTGTATAAGAAAACTCAGGTTTTTTAGTATAAAAACTCATTACACCACCAATTGCATCACTACCATAAATAATAGAACCTGCACCTAAAGTTACCTCTGTATTTTGAATAGATAAAGGGTCTATAGAAATAACATTTTGAAGATTTCCACCTCTAAAAATAGCGTTATTCATTCTTACTCCATCCACAGTAATTAGTAATCTGTTGGTAGAAAAACCTCTAATCATTGGACTACCACCTCCTAATTGACTTTTTTGTATATATACCTGACCTGTTCCCTCTAATAAATCTGCACTAGTCTGAGGATTAGTAAAGCTTATATCCTTGGCATTTATGGTGGCTATTGTTTTAGGAATCTCCCGTTTTGTTTGTCCAAAATTTGAGGCAGAGATAACAATTTCGTCCAAACCTTGTTCATTAGACTCAAGGAAGACTTTACTATTAGTAATATTACTTTTTTTAACTTGATGTATTGTGTGTGAAATATGCTGAAAGAATAGCACCTCTGAAGCATTAAAATTGGTTAAATCAGCCATACCATCTATATTAGTAATTTGACTTTTGGATTGACTTTTATTGTAAATAGCTACGCCTGCAATGGGTTGATTAGAGTCTATATCAATCACTGTAATTGATTGCGCAGACAAGGAAAGTGTAAAAAAAGTTATTAGAAAAAAACTTAATAATAATTTCATATTTTTAATTAAAAACATCATTGAGGATTTGTAAAGATTTTGGTTTTTTAAAGTTGCCTAAATGTAGTTCAAAATAGACTAAAATTATAGTTAAAAATGATTGCCTCTGTTTTGCACTAATTTTAATGGTTTTTATATCATCAAATGTCATGCCTAACAACTGTTTTAATAGTGTTAAATTTTCGCCAGTAATGGCATATTTAGAATTGTTTTCATGCTGAAACTCGCCATCCATTAAATTAAAATATGAAGCTGTATCAATCTCTGTTTGATCTGGATAAAAACCAAGATACTTAGTTAAATCCAAAAGAAATAATAGATGAAAATTTGAATAACTATCATTAGCATCTAACCACTGTAATGTGATTTGTATATACCTATAAAGTGCATCATTTTGTTCTTCTTCTTGTAATGCCTGAGCTAAGATTTCTGCCAAGAACATTACAATTGCACTTTTTAATATATTTGTATGAAGTGAAGTATACAAAAAATCTGTTTTTACATCTTTTATATATTGCAGCGACCTATTAGGTTTGTAGTCTGTGTTTAATTGGAGTTGAGATAACGATTGAAAGTAAGCCACTTTTTTATTGCCTTTTTTGGAGGACAAAACCCCTTTAAGCAAGTAACTAACCGCACCTTGTTTTTGAGTATAACACTTAACAATTAAGTCGTTATCTTTAAATCTAAGTTTTGAGAGAACAATAGCGTTTGTTGTTGTTAACATTATCTAACCACCATCACTTTTAACACTTTAGTTTCAAAGGTATCTAAATCGTTTAGCATGATTAGATAAACACCAGATGCCACAATATTACCTCCTAAATTTTTACCATTCCATAGTGCTGTACCACCATCTATTTCAAGGTTATAACCTTTAAATCTAGAGTTTGTTCTAGACTCTGCTTCTGCTACCAAATTACCTTCAATATCAACAATTTTAATGTTTACGTTTTCTGATATGTCTCTAATTTTAACCTTCTCGGTTAGGATATTGAAATTAGGTCGTACTGGATTTGGGTATACGTAAGCATCTTCTAAGGTACTTTTAGGTTTAGAGGCATCCGACTGAAAGGATACCATACCTTTGTCAGTAGCTATATATATAATACCGTTTACACTATCAATATCTACATCTAAAACATCGTTTGTAGGTAAAGGTGAATTATCTTTTGTAAAATGAAAGATGGTTTCTTGACCGTCTGACGAAAAATAATACAAACCTGTATCCAATGTAGCAATCCATTTATTATTAGATCCATCTACCTCTATATCTGTTATGTATTGTTGAAATAATAACTCTCTAGCAATACCATCATCTAACACCACAATATTATCAACTTCTGGAGATCCTGACATAAATTGCTCTGTATTATAAACAATTCTTAAACCTTTATCGGTACCAAACCATAGTTGGTCATTACGGTCTATAGCAATACACTTTACTGATGGAGAAGGCATATTCTCTTCTTCTTCAACAATATTTTCAAAAATATAATTCCCTCCATTTTCGTTAAATCCTATTAGACCATATTGATGAGTACCCATAAAAACATTATTATTAGCGTCAAAAACTATGGATGAAAAACCATTATTACTGGTTGCTGGATCTATTAAATCTAAAAAGCTATATGAAGTCCACTCACCATCCTTATACCTATTTAAAGGAGACTCATACCTTGCATTTAAAACCCAATATGTTCCTTGGCTATCAAAAGTTGATGCAAAAACAAAGTGATTGTCTGTAAAAAAGGGTTGTATAGTACTGTTTTCTCCGTTAAAAAATTCCGTTGGCTCATTATTCTCCAAAGCTAAGACGCCATATACAGAAGAACTAATATATGCTAAGTTAGGATTAAATGGATTAATAGATATATGAGTAAAAGACCATGGAAAAGCAGTAATTGGCTGAATAGAATCGTAGGTAATATTTTGCCAAGCATCATCAAAATAATGACTTATCCCAGATTTTCTAGTAGTAATTGCATAAGGGTTATATGTTACATCATAACCTCCATGTGTTCCATAAATATGACCTGCTAAAGTTTTTATTTTAAAAAACTTGTTTAATAATGGGCTGTCAGGATGTATTTCCTCTTGAATAGAGGTGTCAGTAACATTTGTTTTTAACAAACCATAACCAGGTTTTGCTGTTGAAAGTGTCCCTATAGTACCTACGTAAATCTGATTAGCCTCATCAATTACAGCACATGTGTAGTTAGTAATATATTCAGGTATGTTTCCTACTTGCGCTAAATTTACAAATCCCTCTGGATTATATACATTAGCTTCTTTCTCTGTAGTAACAATTAATTGATTGTCAAAAGCTCTAATATCTACAATATTGTTTGGATAAGTTGCTTTAAGTTGAACACCACTAGTTGTATATTCATAAACACTTCTATTTGTTCTTGTCGCAAACAACTTATCACCAACTGTCTGTATACCTAACCAATAAAACCCTACTAAATGGTTCCATTCTTGATAATCTATTAAATTTGGATTTGACAATGCTCCACTTTTAATACCTATAGAGGTTGCTGCAAAAATTTTATCTTCAAAAATAGTAGTTTGCGAAACAACTATTTGCGTACCATTTGATCCTATGTAATAGGTGTCACCAAACTCAAAACTATTTATATCGTAAACAGAAATTCCGTAATCTGTAGAAACATATGCTTTTCCATCAAAAACATTAAAATGATTAATTTTTTTATCACTAGGTGGAATTGTTGGCTTTTCAAGAATATCTACAACAGATAAAATAGTATTATCACTTTCTTTATAAATTTGAATTAAACCATTTTCAAAACCTAGTAGTACCAAACTACTGTCCTCTATATATTGTATAGCAGAAATAGTTTCTCCAGATAACCCATTAATTGTAGAAAGTTTATCTATTACATTAGTGTTTTTGTCATAAATAAATACAGCATTTTCTGCAGCAGCAATAATTTTAGTGCTTCCTTGAGACACATCCTTAATGTCTAAATATGAGAAATGACCCTTCCAAGAGTCAGAAAAATCTTGCGCATTAGTCTTAACCATAAAAAGACAACTAAGCACTATAATAAACAGATTGAAAACTATTTTGATTTTAGACATTTATAAAAGTAAATTAATAAAACTCAAAAATACTATAATTTATTGTATTGTGTGTCTGTTTTATACAACAGAAAACCCCTTAGTTACATTAAGCAACTAAGGGGTTTTTATAAAAATTACAATAAAATCTTAAACGACTCCTTGAGCTAACATAGCGTCTGCAACTTTAACAAATCCAGCAACATTTGCGCCTTTAACATAATCTACGGTTCCATCTTTTTGAGTACCATATTTTACACAAGACGCATGTATATCATCCATGATTTGATTTAGTTTAGCATCTACTTCTTCTCTAGTCCAATTATAACGTAAAGAGTTTTGACTCATTTCTAAACCTGAAGTAGCAACTCCACCTGCATTAGATGCTTTACCTGGAGAAAACAATACTTTAGCTTTTTGAAGCACTTCAATTGCTTCTGGTGTTGTTGGCATGTTTGCACCTTCTGCAACAGCAATAACATTATTATTTACCAAAGTTTCAGCTTCAGATTTGTCTAACTCATTTTGCGTAGCACAAGGCATAGCAATATCACATTTAACACTCCAAGGTCTTTCTCCTTCATGGAAGGTTGCTGAGCTATACTTATCTACATATTCACTAATTCTACCTCTATTAACATTTTTGATTTCCATGATATATGCTAATTTATCTGCATCAATACCATCTTTATCATAAATATATCCAGAAGAATCTGACATAGTTACTACCTTACCTCCTAACTCGGTTGCTTTTTCACAAGCATATTGTGCAACATTTCCTGATCCAGAGATAACAACTGTCTTACCTTTAAATGAATCGTTTTTAGTTGCTAACATGTTTTTTGCAAAGTATACTGTACCATAACCAGTAGCTTCTGGTCTGATTAAAGATCCACCATAAGATAATCCTTTACCAGTTAATACTCCTGTAAATTCGTTTTTTAAACGTTTGTATTGTCCAAACATGTATCCTATCTCACGTCCACCAACTCCTATATCACCTGCTGGCACGTCTGTATTTGCTCCAATATGTCTAAATAATTCAGTCATAAACGATTGACAAAAACGCATGACCTCGTTATCGCTTTTTCCTTTAGGGTCAAAATCACTTCCTCCTTTTCCTCCACCCATTGGCAAAGTTGTAAGAGAGTTTTTGAATAATTGTTCAAATCCTAAGAATTTTAAAATACTTAGGTTTACTGATGGATGAAAACGCAATCCACCTTTGTATGGCCCAATTGCCGAGTTAAACTCAACTCTAAAAGCTCTGTTAACTTGTGTATTTCCTTTATCATCAATCCAAGGTACTCTAAAAATTATTGTGCGTTCTGGCTCTACCATACGCTCTAACAACATCTTACCTTGATATTTTGGATTTTCTTCTATAAACGGAATTACAGTTTCTGCAACTTCGTGTACTGCTTGTAAAAACTCTGGCTCATTGCCATTTTTTTGCTTTACTAAATCTAAAAATGCTTCAATTTTATCTTTCATTATGTAAATAATTACGATAGTGTTATACAATCCATAAAAATGTGATACAAAGATACATTATCTTTATTTGTACACCTATTTTTTTTTAATTTTCGCAAACGTTATAGTAGAATTAATAAATATTAAAATTTAAAATAAAAGGCTACGTGTTATCTGTAAAATTTGTATGTTCGTCGTGATTTTATATATTTGCTTAATAAATAGCCTCTAAACCATAGCCTTATTATGTTTAACCTTAAACAATTGATACTAGTCATACTTATATTGTTAAGTACTAGTAACGCATTTTCTCAGTTAGGCTTCTCTCATGAAATTGGGATAATTACTGGACCTGTTGCTTTTAAATCTGATTTTGGAGAACGAAATGATTTTTCAACTAACTCTGGTAACACTGGTTTTGGTATTGGATTAGTACATTATATTAATTTTGCTTATCAAGCAGATTGTAATTGCTATACGACAGACAATTATTTTAACGACCACTTTAAACTACGCACCGAAATTTCTTACAACAAAACCAAACTAGATCATCATGGTTTATTTGTTCAACCAGAACAAACTAGTGCTGATGCAGATAGATTAAGAGCACACTCTGGTGAAGCCAATAATTTTGATATTGGAATGCAATTAGAGTATTTTCCGTTAAGCATTAGATCTTTTCAAGCGTTTGGTTACCGACTTGCTCCATTTGTTAGTTTAGGTGCGCATTATGTGTCTTTTAATCCT
The DNA here is from genome assembly GCF_007827365.1 of Olleya sp. Hel_I_94. Classification (NCBI taxonomy): domain Bacteria; kingdom Pseudomonadati; phylum Bacteroidota; class Flavobacteriia; order Flavobacteriales; family Flavobacteriaceae; genus Olleya; species Olleya sp. Hel_I_94. The sequence goes on along the minus strand of NZ_VISI01000002.1, from coordinate 2,493,439 downwards.
AAAGTTAGTACGTCATACCTTGGCGAAGGTGATCCTGGAAATATTAATAACTTAAATAATTTTTATAACCCTTGGTCTAGACCTCCTTTAGAAAATCCTATTGATGTTAGTGGTGGTTCTACTTGGTCTGTAGTTTCAAGTATTGGTGTAAGATATAAATTAAATACAATTTCTGACTTAATGTTAGACCTTAGAGGTCAATATTATTTTAACGATTGGATTGATGGTTTAAACCACCAGTTAGAATATAACAAATATAATGATTGGTTAGTTTGGTTAAATGTAGGATACATTTATTATCTTGATTAATTAATCAAATAGCAATATAAAAAAAGGTCAAGTTTTTAACTTGACCTTTTTTTTGTGTTTACAGCCTAGATATCAACCTAAGGCTTGTTGTAAATCATTAATTAAATCTTCAGCATCTTCTATTCCAACACTTAGCCTTATCATACTATCAACAACACCAATTTTTTCGCGTTCTGCTTTTGGTATACTAGCATGCGTCATACTTGCTGGATGTCCACAAAGCGACTCGACACCACCTAGGGATTCGGCTAGTGTAAATACTTTAAGGTTTTCAACAAATTTAATTGCTTGATCATAATTATTTCCTTTAGTAACAAAGCTAACCATACCTCCAAAATCTCTCATTTGTTGTTTGGCAATGGTATGATTTGGATGCGTATCAAATCCTGGCCAATAGACAGTTTCAACTTTAGGATGCGACTTTAAAAATTCGGCTACAGCCTTACCATTTTCACAATGACGCTGCATCCTAACGTGTAATGTTTTTATTCCGCGTAAAGCTAAAAAAGCATCTTGAGGACCACAGATTGCTCCACTAGCATTTTGTATAAAATATAGTTTTTTAGCCAAGTCTTGATCTTTTACTATTAAAGCTCCCATGACCAAATCACTATGTCCACCAAGATATTTAGTTGCAGAATGCATAACAATATCTGCACCAAGATCCAAAGGTTGCTGCAAATAAGGTGTAGCAAACGTATTATCGACTGCCAATAGTACGTTATGCTTTTTGGAAATTTTTGAAGCAGCAGCAATATCGATAATATTTAACATTGGATTAGTTGGTGTTTCTACCCAAATTAATTTAGTGTTTGCATTTATGTACTTTTCTATATTAGCAGCATTATCCATACCAACAAAATGAAATTTAATACCAAAGCCTTCAAAAATTTTGGTAAACAAACGGTAGGTTCCACCATACAAATCGTTAGTAGATATAACTTCGTCTCCAGGTTTTAATAATTTCATAACTGCATCAATAGCTGCCAATCCAGATCCAAATGCTAATCCAAAATCGCCATTTTCCAAACTAGCAAATGCTTTTTCTAAAGCTTGCCTTGTTGGGTTATGACTTCTAGAATACTCAAAACCCTTATGACCTCCAGGTGTTGATTGTGCATATGTTGATGTTTGATATATTGGTGGCATTACTGCACCATAAGCTGGATCAGGTTTTTGACCACCATGTATTGTTTTTGTATTAAATTTCATGAAGAAAACTTTTGTTAACAATAAAAATAGTTTTTAATTCGCTGTATTCAAACTAGAACAATATCTTTAGTCTATGTTTAACACTTTATCCAACTCTAAATCGTTACTTATTACTGTAGTTTACTGCTTAATAATGACAACCTCTTGTCAAAAAGACAAGACTATTACTTTTTCTGAAACCCAAATATCCAAAGAAAAAGAAACCTTTGTAGAAATTGTTTTGCCTAAAGCAAATGGTAAAACCAAGACTGCAAAAAACATAAATGCTACACTTAACAATTTTGCTTGTCAGATATTAAATATAGATAGTGCTAAAAGTAAAAAAGAAACTATTGAAGAAAGCATTGCAGCATTTAACGAGGCTTACACTAATTTTAATAAATCATTTTTATCCGATTTTGACAGTAAATTTCCAAGATGGGAAGCTTTAATTGATGGAGAAGTATCTTACCAAAACGAAGCGTTAGTTTGTATATCCATGAATGGAAGTATCAACACAGGAGCTGCAAGTAGCAACTTAAAGTTTAAGTTTTTTAATTTTGATTTAACCAATGGAAAATCATTAACAACAAAAGAGCTTATTAATGATATTGACGCTTTTAAAGCCATTGTCAAAAAGTATTATGACAAGGAGTTAATGACTACTTACACAAGCATAAACAACGACACTAGCGACTTTAAACTACCAGAAACCATTGGCTTTAATGACAACGGAGTAATTATAATTTATGATAATTTTGACTTAGGTCATGTCAACACACAGTTACTAGAGTTTACCATACCATTTACAGTAGTAGATCAATATATTAACTATTAAATATTTTTTTTAAGCGCTAGGATATAACCCAAGTGGATTCCTTCATGAAAGCTATTAAACACGATAGCATCAGCTGCACTTTTTAAAGTACTTTTTGTAGACACAGTATATTCTTGATAAGATTTAAAGACTCCGTTTTTATAATCTTCCTCAGTTTTTTCAATAGTACTAAATAGTAAATCCTTTATTTCATCAACCTCAGCTTGACTAACCGCTCGTTCTGTTTTTGTTCCTTTTTTGTATGCCTCAACAAGTGCATCACTAACAACCATAGGTAACCCAGAAAACTTATACACTAGCAACTGTTGCGTTACAACAGTATGCGCAATGTTCCAAAAAATATTATTACTATAACCACTAGGCACTTTATTTAATTGCTCAAGTGTAAAAGTCTCTAAAAATTGTTTAAAAATTGCTCTGTTTTTTAGCGTAACATCAAATGTAAAGTCCATAGTTTTAAATTTTTGCACAAGAAAGTAAATAAAAAAAAATAAAACTAATTAGACTTCAATTTTTAACTTTAGTATTTAAACTTAAAACATGAAAACACACAACTATAACACAACCGTTACATGGACAGGAAATCTTGGTCAAGGGACAACTAATTACAAAAGCTATAATCGCAATCATACCATAGCAAACCCTAATAAATCGCAAACTATACTAGCAAGTGCTGACCCTACCTTTTTAGGCGATGACACACGTTATAATCCAGAAGAGTTACTACTATCATCCATCTCATCATGCCACATGCTATGGTACTTACACCTGTGTGCAACCAACAATATAATAGTTACAGATTACATAGACTATGCAGAAGGCATAATGCAAGAAAACAAAGATGGAAGTGGTCAATTTACCAGCGTTACACTACACCCAAAAGTCACAGTTGCAGACGCAAGCATGATTACTAAAGCCAACCAATTACATCATAAAGCCAATACCATGTGCTTTATAGCACGCTCATGTAATTTTCCAATTATACATAACGCTTTCGCGGAAGCTTCGCCTTGCAAGGACTAGTTTTAATAAAAAAATGAAGTAGTTTTTAACAAAAAAAACGACCTTAGCAAAAAATAAAATGTACCATGAAAAAAGTATACTACCTTAAAACCTGCAGTACTTGCTTACGTATTTTAAAAGAGCTTAATCTACCATCAGATTTTGAATTACAAGATATAAAAGCAAACCCTTTAACCGTAAAACAAGTTGAAGATTTAGCAGCATTATCAGGTAGTTACGAAGCCTTATTTAGCAAACGTGCTAAATTATACAAGGAAATGGGACTTAAAGATCAAAACCTAACCGAAAAAGATTACAAACACTACCTACTAGAACACTACACCTTTTTAAGTCGACCAGTTGTAGTTATTGATCAGACTATATTTATTGGTAATTCTAAAAAAACCACAGCATCGACCAAATTAGCACTCAATGAAAACTAGGTATTGGGCTTTATTAGCAGCATTTATGGTCCAAGTACTTTACGGACTAAACTACACCTTTGCTAAAGACGTTATGGTTGGTGGTTTTATAAAACCATTTGGCTTTATTGTACTGCGTGTTGGTGGCGCAGCAATATTATTCTGGCTATTTAGTAGCTTAGGACCAAAAGAAAAAATAGAACGAAAAGATTTTTTAACCCTAATCTATGCAGCCTTTTTTGGAGTGGCAACAAATATGCTTTTATTTTTTAAAGGATTAGCATTAACCACACCAATACACGCTTCTGTAATAATGATAATAAGCCCTATTATCGTATTATTACTATCTTCATTTTACTTAGAAGAAAAAATTACAAAAATCAAAATATTAGGTGTTCTTTTTGGATTTGCAGGCGCAACAATACTTACCGTCTATGGTAAATCCGCAAGTCCAGGAGATAATGTCTTTTTAGGAAATATCATGATATTACTAAATGCTATTTCTTATAGTATATACATTATAATAATTAAAAAACTAACCTATCGCTACCATCCATTTACATTTATAAGATGGTTATTTTTAATTGGCTTTTTTATGGTTTTACCTTTTGGGTTTAATGATATTCTAGCCATAAATACAACGACCTTTACACCATACATATGGTTTTCTGTAGTGTTTGTAATAATAGGTGCAACCTTTGGCACTTACTTACTTAATCCCTTAGCATTAAGACACCTTAGAGCCTCTACTGTCACTGTGTTTATATACTTACAACCATTAATTGCTGGTATATATGCAGTAATAGCAGGTAGTGACGCAGTTACAATAGTTAAACTAACAGCGTCATCTTTAATATTCTTTGGCGTGTATTTGGTAACTAAAAAACCTAAAGTACTAAATCCTTAGGTAAACGTCCATGCTTACGCATGTCTTCTTTAGTCAATATGGCAAAGTCTGCTGTTCTAGGAAATTTATTAGCCATTTCTAATAAGTCTTCAGATAAGCCAGTAAGCTTTCTGGTATGTAAATCTATCCAAGCTCCCGAGATTTCGCAAAACGCTAAATTTTGTCCTTTACTATTGTAAAAATTATGGTCAAATTTAAAAAACATACCATCTTCACTTAATCCTGACACCTCTAAACTAACCGTAATTGGCTGTCCTAAAAACGCTTCTTTAAAATAATGAACATGCTCATGGAACACCACAGGACCAATACCAGCTTTACTTAAAGCCATTAAAGAAAACCCATGATCTTGTAAAAAAGCGGTTCTGGTATGCGACATAAAATTAATGTAAGCCGAGTTTGCTAAATGTCTATTAGCATCAATATCACTCCATCTAATTTCAAAATCTTTTTTATACATAATCGTTAACTTTTGTTATTTCAAAATTACAATAATATATTCTGCATGCATAATAAAATTTGGATTTCTTAGGCGTTAACATTTTACTTACCTTTGTAGCAATTAATTAGTGTTTATATGATATATTCAATGACAGGTTATGGTAAATCTGTATTACAATTACCAACAAAAAAAATAACTATCGAGTTAAAATCGCTTAATAGCAAAAACCTAGATTTAAACGCTAGAATGCCTTCAATTTACAGAGAGAAAGAGCTAGACTTACGTAAACTAATGGCTAAGCAATTAGAACGTGGTAAGGTTGACTTTTCTATATACGTCGAAACCACTGCAGATGACACCTCAACACAAATTAATGCTCCTGTTGTTAAGCAATATATAGAGCAATTAAAAGCAGTTTATAATGATGGTAATGAGATTGAGTTACTTAAAATGGCTGTGCGTTTTCCTGATGCTTTAAATACTGTTAGAGAAGAAATTGATAACACTGAGTGGAAACAAATTGAAGCTGAAATTAATGTCGCTTTAGATAGCTTAAAAGACTACAGACTTAACGAAGGTAAAGTGTTAGAGCAAGACTTTAACGACCGTATTAAAAACATTGCAGATTTATTACAACAAGTTATTGCAATGGATCCAGATCGCGTTGAAGGTGTTAAAGAACGTCTACGTAAAGGGGTTGAAGAGCTTAAAGAAAAATATGACGAAAACCGTTTTGAACAAGAACTGGTGTACTACATTGAAAAATTTGATATTACTGAAGAAAAAGTACGTCTAGACAACCACTTAAATTACTTTATAGAAAGTATAAACAGTGTAGACTCTAACGGAAAAAAACTAGGTTTTATCGCTCAAGAAATTGGTAGAGAAATCAATACCATTGGATCAAAAAGTAATTACGCACCTATGCAGCAATTAGTTGTGCAAATGAAGGACGAATTAGAAAAAATTAAAGAACAATTACTTAATGTTCTTTAACAGATAAAAAGCACAAAAAATAACCACACTAACCACCATTACACAAGTTGTAATAGTAGTGTCCAACATTAAAAATTATTAGCACATTGACTAAAAACACTAAAAAACAAGGTAAACTAATCGTATTTTCAGCACCTTCGGGATCCGGAAAAACAACCATTGTTAGACATTTACTAAAGCAAGACCATTTAAATTTAGCCTTTTCAATATCTGCAACCTCTAGAGAAAAACGTGGTACGGAAGAGCATGCCAAGGATTACTATTTTTTATCTGCTAAAGATTTTAAACAACACATAAAGGACGACGATTTTTTAGAGTGGGAAGAGGTATACAGAGACAACTTTTATGGCACTTTAAAAACCGAAGTCGAGCGCATTTGGGCTTTAGGCAAAAATGTGATTTTTGATATAGATGTGTCTGGTGGCTTACGTATAAAACGTAAATTTCCGGAACAAACCATCGCTATTTTTGTAAAGCCACCAAGTATTGACGAGCTTAAAATACGTTTAAAAAAACGTAAGACAGAAAGTGACGACAAAATTAATATGCGCATTAGTAAAGCCAGTGCAGAGCTAGCTACAGCACCTTTATTTGATGTTATTATAGAAAATGATAATCTTGAAAAAGCGCTAACCGAAGCAGAGCATTTAGTTAGTGATTTTATAAATAAATAATTACAACACGTTTATACTAGTGTTGATAACGCAATGAAAATAGGCTTATACTTTGGATCTTTTAATCCAATACATATTGGACATTTAATAATTGCTAACCAATTGGTGGAAAATAGCGACTTAGACCAAATCTGGTTTGTGGTAACACCACATAATCCATTTAAGAAAAAAAGCACGCTGTTAGATAACCATCATCGTTTAGAAATGGTATATCTAGCGACTAAAGACTATGATACACTTAAAGAAAGTGATATCGAGTTTAACTTACCACAACCCAATTACACTGTTAATACATTAGCCTATTTAACAGAGAAATATCCTGAAAAAGAATTCTCGCTAATTATGGGAGAAGACAATTTAAAAAGCTTCCATAAATGGAAAAACTATCAGGTTATTTTAGACCATCACAACATTTATGTCTATCCTAGAATAAGTGATGGTAAAGTAGAAACCCAATTTGATAACCACCCAAAAATACACCATATTGAGGCTCCAATAATGGAGATATCGTCTACTTTAATACGAAACAGTATTAAAGCTGGTAAAAACATAAAACCGTTATTGCCAGAACATGTTTGGTCTTATTTAGATGAAATGAATTTTTATAGGTAGGATTAAACCTTCAGATTAGTTTCTAAAATTTTTACTAAATTGGATGTAGTAACAATCAACAGTATATGTACAAAGAATTTTTCAAGAATTTAGCCGAAAAAGAAAATGGACAATTTTATTTTACAGATGAAAACATATCCATTGGTATGGGAGTCCGCAGTCCTAACGTTATTTATAAAATAACCTTTACCTATAAAGACAATCTTTTTACCATAATAAATCAGACAGGAACCAATTATATTACAACTATACGCTGTCAACTAAATGATACACTTCATCCAATACCTTTTACTGTAAATACCACATCTCATTTAAAAAATCTGTTTTTACAAAAAAAAAGCAGACTAAATGTTACAACAGAACATTCAAATCTAAAGTACTTCTTAAGTAAAAACAACGCATTAAACATACTAAGTGAAATTGCTAATAAAGAAAAATTTGATCCAAATATAACTTGTCAATATGATAATGTTTGGAGCATTGAAACTAACTATCATCTAGAATTTGATAATTGGACTGATCCAATAGAACCAATTATAGAATTATATAAAAACCTAATTAATCATTTTTAAAAAAGAATGGTATATGAATTCAAATACTCTAAACTTAAAAAACATGTAAACATTAAAACAGTTTATACTTTATTATATCATATCATTTATTGCTACTCTTTTTGGTTATGGTTTTTTTGGTTTAGTTAATAATCATCTATTAAGAGGTGACTACAAATTTAATTATATCCCTATTCTAGTTGTGTTATTTATAATAATGCCATTTTTTATATATTTTAAAACAGAAAAAAAATAAGATAAAGCTTGACACAACCTTGAAATACATTTTTACAATAGGCTTAATTTACGTGATTTACACTATCACAGTTAACATCAAACAAAACTTAAAATCAAACAACAAAGTTGTTTGGTTAAATATAGTTGGATTACTAATTATGCTAGCCTATTTTACTAGACATGTTATTAATATTATAAATGACGTTGAGTAAAAAACAAAAAAAACACCGACTATTAAGCTAGCGTTTTTTACATAAAATATAATGCGTTTAGTCCAAAGCAGGTATGCGTAATACTTGTCCAACATAAATTTTATCTGGATCTGTAAGCATTGGTTTATTGGCTTCAAAAATTTCTGGATATTTCATAGCGTCACCATAGTAATGCTTCGCTATTTTACCTAAAGTATCTCCACTTACTACAGCATGAAACTGTGCTTCTGGCGCCTCAACTTCTGCTACAGCTACTGTCATTTGGTCGTCTACAGTTGCAATACCATCACTATTACCTACTAATAATACTACTTTTTCTTTGGTTGCCTGATCTGCTGCTACTCCAGTAATGGTTGCTGCATCATCATCTATAAAGATACTTAAACCCTCTACTTGTAAGTCTAGATCACTTGCTGTTTCTTCTAATTTTCTAGCAGCTAATGTTTCCATTTTAACCTCTGCTGCTTCGGCTGCTGCAGCTTCTTCTTTATCAGTTTTTCCTATTCCAAAAACTTTAGCTCCTGCATTTTTAATAAATGAAAATAATCCCATAATTATGATTGTTGTTTAGTGTTATTTAATATTTATAAAGTTAAAAAATTAGTTGTCTAACTGCAACTTATGTTAACAACTCTTATGCCAAGTCTTTGTTAAAGTATACAATAAAAAACCGCTTAAAGACTTGCTCTAAGCGGTTTTTAAACTAACTAAATGACTAATTCAATATATTATGCTCTAGAGTTTTCTCTAGGATTATCTTGTTTTTTGGTGTGTTGTACACGTTTTTTAAGACCAGAAGTTTTAGCTCTATTAAGTTCTGTACCAACCTTTAAATATTGGATATATCCTCTACCAGTAAACTCGTAAACGGTTCCAGAACTTGGATGGAATAACTCTATACGTTGATCATTGATAATACTTAACTCAAACTGCTCATTATCAAAATAATCATAATCTAATACTAATGACTTTAAGTACATGTTTCCGCTAAAGTTTCCTACGTTATAAAATCCTGAGTAATCCCAATATAAATTGTTTGGATTAATTCCGTTTGGATCCTGACTACTTCTAAACGTGTTATCGTTTCCGCCTGATAAAAATTGCAAATAATTTTCGTTATCAAACTCATTTAAAGCACCATAATTGCTTGTGTATGTTTTTTCCCAAGCTTCATATTCTTGTAAAAAGTATTGTAAGTTGTCGTAAAACACATAATCAAAATCAAAAGTGCTACGTTGGTAACCATGTAAAAAGTACGAGGTGTCTGTAAACGGGTTGTACAACTCTATGGTATTATTATCTATTTGATACACATCAAAGCTATCATAACCATCAATATCATGGTCTACGTCTAATATCATGTTGTAAGCATTATAATTTCCAATTGGGATACCAAAACCGTTACCTTGACTACCAATACCAACTAAATTATTATTAGCGTACAGCGTACCGTTTCTAAAAGAAATGGTGAATGCTATCTGTAAAAAAGGAGACTCGCCATAACCTATAGTTTCATCCACTGCAACGTACCATAACTCGTGCGAATTTAGCACTTGGTTAATACTAACTGGTACTAGCTCATTATAACCATTATAGTCGTCTACAATAACCTCGCTATAACAAGAGGTAAATAATATTGCTATTAAAGCAAAACCTGAAAGTAGTTTTATTGTCTTCATAATGTGTCGTTTTAAGGATTGATAATAGACTAATTTCAAAAGGCGTGCCAAAAATGATAATGGTTTGTTAATTAGATAAAATTAAAGAAGTAAAATTTTATGTATTTTTGATATAGAATTTAATCCCTTATATGAGTCAACAATTAAAATACGCTGTTTTTGGATCCGGAAGTTGGGCTACTGCAATTGTAAAAATGCTGTGCGAAAACCTGGAAGAAGTAGGATGGTACATGCGTAGCGTTTATACAAAAGAACACTTATTAAAAGAACAACATAATCCTAGCTACTTAAGTTCTGTCGAGTTCCATTTAGAACAACTTAAATTAAGTAACGACATTGACGAAATGGCTGAATATGCAGATGTACTAATTTTTGTAGTACCATCCGCTTTTATACATTCCGAGTTACAAAAACTTACCGTAGATATTACCAACAAAACCGTAGTCTCTGCAGTAAAAGGTATTATTCCAGAAACCGGAAAACTATTAGGCGAGCATTTTCATGATAACTATAACATACCCTTTGAAAACATAGGTGTCATTGCAGGACCTTGTCACGCAGAAGAAGTCGCTTTAGAGCGTTTATCTTACCTAACCATATCCTGTGCAGACCAGAAAAAAGCGCAAGCCATAGCAGACGTTTTATCCAGTGACTATATTAAAACTAAAACAAGTGACGATGTTATTGGTACAGAATACGCAGTAATGCTAAAAAACATATACGCAATTGCAGCAGGTATAGCACACGGTTTAGGTTATGGAGACAACTTCCAAAGTGTATTAATGAGCAACGCAATACGCGAAATGAAACGCTTTATCAAGAAAATGCACAAAATGAAACGTAACATAAACAACTCGGCTTACTTAGGCGATTTATTAGTAACAGGCTACTCCACATTTTCTAGAAACCGCATGTTTGGAAACATGATTGGTAAAGGCTACACCGTAAAATCTGCACAAATGGAAATGAGTATGGTCGCAGAAGGTTACTATGCCACAAAAAGTGCCCATTTACTTAACGAGAAAAACAAAAAGAAAACACGCTTACCCATTGTAGATGCAGTATACGCTGTATTATACGAAGGTAAGGACGCTAAAAAAGTGTTTCAAAAACTAACCGATAAATTAGATTAAAAAAAGTCCCTTTGCGCTAAACAAAGGGACTTTTTAATTTCAATCATTTTTATTTTGGGCGTTACCCAAGGGTCGCGCTTTACGTTACAATCTTTTTAATCGTGCCTCATAAAAAGGATTTACACTGCAATCGCTAACGCAAGTATTAGCCAAGCTAAAGACTAATCATAATTTGTTTTAAACCGTATTATGTAATCTTTATAATATTACTTAACCAAAACACCACGTGCTTCCATTAAAGGTATTGGTTGTAAAGCCTTTAAATTAATTGTGTTTTTTCTAAAAGTATACGTTTTGTCAAACATAGTATTACCTTCAAAAAAGGTAACCTTAAATTGATTGTTTAATGCAAATAAATCTTCTTGCATCAACTCGATTTTAGCATAGCTTTTTTTAGGTAGCTTGTCTAGTTTTTTTCTAAAAATAGAAGTCATTTTATCCTCCGAGAAACCACTAGTTACAATCAATACCGTGTCTAAATCAACCGCTTTATCATTTATAATATAAGCGTTCCAGTCTTGTGTTTTGTATATGTCATTATACTCATTAACAATAGCAACATATACGTTTTCAACAACTGGTATTTGGATATCCTTTTTCATGACTTAATTGACTCTAAAATAGTATTAAGCTGCAAATTTAAGATAATAATAAATTTTAAGCTATTCTAGTTAACAATATAAGTGTAATCTATATCGTCTACATTAAGTAAAGTATCAAAAACAGCCTTGTTTTTTTGGCTAACCAGTACTTTAAGCTCTTTAATTTCTTGCCTATCAAACATTAACACTAAATTGTCTTGTAAAGTTGGGATTGGTATTTTACGCTTAACATTTGCACAAGCATATTTATGTTCCCAATAATCTGCTTCAACATATAAAATGTAGGCTTTAAATTGCTCAAATTGTTCTGGCGTAAACTCAAAATAAATATTATTAAACTCAAAATGAAACTGCTTGCATCCTTTACAGTAGTTTAATTCACCTTGTGAGGTTTTTGAAATAGCTTCTATATTAGTGCACATAATTTTAAGTTTTACAAGTTAATAACAGTCCGTTTTTATCACCTGATTATCTATATAAAAGCTAATAGGCAGTTGTAATTTAGTTGTGGTAATATGGTTTAAGACTTCCAAGACATTGTTTTGCATTGCTACAGAGCCACAAATCATGATGATGCCATCATCCTCTAAAACCTGTGTTATAATTGCTGCATTTTTTGCCACAATATCTTGCACATAATTTTTCACTTCTTGTTCTTGAGAAAAAGCGACATTAAAACTGCTTAGCGTATTATGTTGTAATCCACTATCTATATATTTTTGATATAAACTTAAAGATTGCTTGGTACGTCCACCCCAAAATAAATGCTTTTCAATTTGTGGATTCGTGTTAATCATTCCTAAAAAAGGACCAATTCCTGTTCCGTTTGCAATTAACACGACACGTTTAGCATTTACAGGAAGATTAAAAGTAGGATTAGGTTTTATTATGGCATTAACCACGTCCTCTTTTTGTAATGTATTAAAGTAAGTAGAACACACACCAAACTCGTGTTTTTTGACACTTATAACAATTTGATTGTCCATTTTACCTATCGAGTAAAGCCTTTCTATTCCATCTTGTTTTGGGTACACAGCTAACAAATCACCAGATATAAAATTAATTTTCTTGGTAGGTTTTAGCTGTAATACAAACGTATTGTCCACATTTAATAACGTTTTATTTATGACTTTAAATGTTTGTTGCTTTTTAGTTTTTATTGTTGGATTATCTAGTACTAGACTAACATTTGTACCAACTACTGTATTCCATTGTTGTAACCAATCTTTAAAAGTAGATTGCGATTGGTTATGGATTTTTTGCAATTGCAGATTAGGTGTAAAATTGGGATGTAATTGCAAACTAGCATCCACCATTTGGGCATATTTACAATATGCTTTATACTTTAATGAACCAAAACCAACAACTGCATAATTTATAGTTTGCTCTTGTGGCACACTTTTTAATAGCGTAATAAAATTTTTAGCGTTAATAGGTGCTTCACCTTCGCCATATGTGGAAGTAAATACAACAAGTTGCTTGGCGTTTTTATACGTCGTATAGCTATTTAAATCTGATATGTAAACCGTTATACCATTAGCTATTACTCCCTTATAAAACGCTGTAGCTAAAGCATAAGACTGTCCTGTTTCTGAGCCTACCAGGATAATAACCTCAGCTTTATCCTTAGTAAATTTATTTTTAGGCAATGCTTTGTTTTTTCTTCTTTCAATGGTCATTTTAAATCCAGAATAGATAAAAAATAAAATATTAAGACAGGCAATCAATAATATTATAGACCAAAGGATACTACCTTTACCTGTATGCCATGTTAGACTTAGGTTGGATAAAAATGTAACCATAGGATAGTCTACCTGACTTAAAACTTGCCCAGAATATTGATGGACCAAGACTTCTTTATCTTTTAACTTTAAGATGTAGTAGTCTTCTTCATCTTCGGAAAAAGGGAACTCTAAATTGACAACTTCAGTTAATCGTGTGGTATTAAAAATATTTATATCAGGCTGCTTTTCAGCGAAAGCTGTAGTTTGAAAATCAACAGTGTGTTTTTGTTTTTTTTCTGAAATTAAATCAAATTTAAGCAGTGACAAATACACACCAGTTAACGTGATAATTATAATAGGAATTAAGGATAATCGTCCTAAAACCACATGCCAATATTGGGAAAAATTCTCGTTAACCACTTTTGCGAAAATGCGCTTAATTCCGCTTTGACGTTTAACAATTAAAATAGAACCTGTAATTGCTATCAAGAATAGTAAAAACGAGCCTAAACCCACAAAAAAGCGTCCTATTCCTTTTAAAAATAACGAACGATGAAAATTTGTAGTAAATTTAAAAAAGGCTGAAATCTCTGGCTTTTCACCTAAAAAAGCAGCGGTTTTTGGATTAAAATAACCATTTAACGAAGTCCCATCTGCGGTAATTACAGAAGCAGACACAAACTGATTTGCATCTACTTCTATATTAATAATTTCGGGATATTTATCCTTAAACGTTGTTATCGTTTGGTCTACATCCAACTGATTTACACTTTCTATTTTAAAGGGTTGCATCTGCTCTGATATTGGCTGAAAAGCAAGTATAATACCAGTTATTGTTGCTAGAAATACAAATACAAATGAGGTTATAGCTAGTGTAAGGTGACTATATCTCCAAATAGAAAGGGTCATAAATATGGGTTTAATTTGGCATTAAACGTACGTAACGTATAAATCCTGAGCCTTCTGTTTTGCTTTTTACACTCTCTGAGGTTAGCAAAAATTGGACATCTTTTGTGTAATATTCTTGATCCTCTACTGCTGACTCAAAACGTATACTGTAACCTGCATCTATTTTAGAATCTTCGATTTGAATAACGCTTATAGCACGTTCTCCTCCAGAAATTGTAGCTCCTGTTAATGCATCAATATCTGCTCTAACTTTACCTTGAAATTTCCACCATTCTGTGATGTCATTATACCACTCCTCATCATCTCCTTGAACATATAATGTTTTTTCATAGTGTCCATCTGGATTAATTAACGAGATGACTACATAAGCTCCTTCGCCAACATAATTGGTCATTTGCACCATGCATTTGTACTTAGTAGATGTGTTTATTGTTGTAAAAGAAAACAAGGCTATGCTAAGTATAGCAATGCTAAAAATTAGTTTTATGTTTTTCATGATATCTTATTTTAAAAAGTCTAATGCTACTTTTTTGTTCTTTAAAATTTCGTTTTCTGATGCTAAATCAAATGCAGTTTCTTCAAAACCTGTGGTTGCTTTTTTATTTGCTCCAATAGCTATTAAATACTTTAAAAGCGTATTATCCTTAGCCTTCATTGCTGCTAAATGTAAAGGTGTATACCCTTCGTTATTTGCAGTATTTACATCGATACCAAATTGATTAATTTGTTTTAAAAATTCGACATTATTTTTATCTAAAGCTAAATGGAATAATGTGTTACCATTTTTTTGAGGCGTTGTAAACTCAAACCCTTTACTTTCTAAAAGCTGTAATTTAGTGGTGAAATCTTTTTCTTTTCTTGGGTTAAAAGATTGGATTAAATAATGGGCTAAATTATTTCCGTAAGTATCAACAAGATCTGTTTTTGCATCATTAGACAGGACTAATTTAACCACGTCTGCAGTGTTGTTTTGGATGGCTAACATTAAAGCTGTTTCTCCTTTTTTATTAGCGTAATCAATATCCTTAACCTGTTTTAAAAGCATCGATATTACTTCGATATTATTTTGACTAACTGCATTTAAAAAAGGTGTGTTTCCGCTTTTATCGATAGCGTTTACATCATTTCCTTTTTCAATAAAATAATTTAAAACCTCTAAATCATTACTTCTTGCTGCTACATTATGTAAAGGTGATACATCATCTGGAGAATTAGTATTTGGGTTTAAACCAATACTTTCTAAATAACTATAAACAGGTAACCCGTTGGTTTTACCTCTAGTCCCTTGACTGGCAAAAATAAAGGCTTGATCTGTACCTTTTAATCCTTTTTCCATTAACCCTTTTAGCAATTCTACATCACCTGTTTTAGCAACATAATTAAAAATTCCGTTACCATTACTATCTACGCTTTTTAGACTTAAGCCTTTAGACACAAAGTAGTTAGTTAATGTAATATTGGTTGGAGCTGCTAATAGTAAAGCATTAGCTCCATTATGGTCTAAATCTTTTTTTAAGTTTGCGCCATTTGCCAAACAAAGCTCATATACTTTGATGTTTGTTTGACCTGCATTAGCAGCAAAATTTAAAGGCGTAAAACCATGGTCGTCCAAAATATCTGTTTTAGCACCTTTGCTAATAAAGTATTCCATTATAGTATCATTGCCTATATAAGCAGCCCAAAAGATATACGTGCGACCATCGTGCGTTAATTTATTAACATCGTTACCATCTAATGATTGTATGTATTTAATAACATCGATTGGTGCAGATTGCAGGATGGCATAGACAACTGGGTCAAAATTATTTTCGTTTAATTCGGCTGGATTATTACCCTCTGCTATTTTAGATTTAACGTCTTGGATGGTTACTGATGGTCCCCAAAAACCTCTACCTAAAAAAACATTGTCTTGCGCATTAACTGCGATACTAATTAATAGTAGGCAAACTGTAATTACTTTTTTCATTTATACTTTATTTTACTTTATTATAAAACTTTCGATTATTGGATTTATTTGTTCTGATTTAGAGTAGTTTTCGTCATCAAACAAATATTTATATAATACTTTATTATCTACCTTAGCTTGTAAAGCTAGATCTTGATGTCTTGCAAAAACAGATTCCCATTTTGTACGGACTTTAGACCATTTTATTTGATTAGTTTTCCACCAATCTTGAGCAGCTTGACATTTACTATCCTCAACTTTTACGTACGTATTATAACCTTTTTCTTTAGCTAATATCACGTCCTCTTTTCCGTCTTCTCTTAGCACTTTTTCATTGTCTTGGTCGTGTACCCAACCAGTATCTGTTGTTTGATGTCTATTCCCTCTTAAAGTAATATTATAATCACTTCTTTTAGTGTACTCTCTTCTTGGCAAAGGTGCTGTTGTAATGTTTTCCCAAAAACTTTTCCCATCTACATGAACCCAAGTTGCAGAGCCTTCATAACGTGGACTATCATCTACCTGATATACTTTTTGTGTCCATTGATTTTTAACTTCTTTTTTAGGCTTAGACACATAGGTCCACTTATTGTCACCATTGTACATATAAAAATCTGTGTTTTCAAATAACCAATCTTGTCTCCAGTGCTTTACAATATATGGAGACTCTGGACTACCAACTTGTAACAAATGCTGAATCACAATTTTATTGTCGCTATCCTCTACTAATTGTGCCCACTCTAAACCTTTATCAACTTTAGTTTCTGATGGCTTATATAATGAATCTTGACTATAGTTAAAAGTCTCTGCAAAATTAAAGGTGACTTCATAACAACCACACATATTTTTAATAGCATCTTGGTCTTGCTTTTTTTTGTTTTGTGCATTAATTGTGGCTGTAAAGGTCAAAAATAATAGTGATAAAGTTGTTAAAGTTTTCATATTTAATGGGTTGTTTATTTATTTGAAAAAATGTTGTTCTTATTTAGACTGAATTAAAATAACGTTTATATTTGCAGCAAATTTAATCAAGAATGATTCTAAATAAAAAATATTTAACGGTTTATTTTACTTTTTTTTTAATCGGAATTACAACTGCTTAAGACAAAGAAATTACAGCTAATGACTCCACACTGGTCCAAAAGCTTGAAGAAGTAGTTATTACAGGTCAATATAATCCACAATCCATTAAAAAATCCGTACATAATGTTATTATAATTGACCGAAAAAAAATAGACCAACAAGCTGCTAATAATTTAGCAGACCTACTTAATTTTAATCTTAATCTAAACATTATTCCAAGTGCCCAAACTGGACGATCAACCATATCATTTTTTGGATTAGATGCGCAATACTTTAATATTCTTGTTGATAATATACCTTTAGTAAGCGATAATGGCGTTGGTAATAATATTGATTTAACTCAAATAAATTTAGACGATATCGAGCGCATAGAGATCGTTGAAGGTGCAATGGGAGTCGAATATGGTGCCAATGCAGTCTCTGGTGTTATTAATATAATTACTAAAAAAACGGTTAACCATGACTGGGAAATCCAAAGCTTTATACAAGAAGAAACCGTTAGTAATGAATATGCCTTATTTGATGAAGGCAGACATATACAAGGCATAAATATTGGCCATAATTTTAACGAAAAATGGTCTTCAAAAATTGGGTTTAACCGAAATCAGTTTGCAGGATTCTACAACAATAGACACGGACAAAACTACTATAACAATGATGGGTTAAGAGGGTATGACTGGTTACCAAAAACCCAATTAACTACCAAAGCAAGCTTACATTATAATTCAGATAAATTTAGATTGTTTTACAAATTCGAGTTTTTTAATGAAGATTTAAATTTCTATGATGCTGCTGTTAGAGCCAATATAAATGTGCAAACACAAACCAGTAATCCATCTGCAACAGATAAAATATTTACTACAAATCGTTTTGTAAATAACTTAAACATTAGTGGCTCACAAACGTCTGGAGCTAATTATAATGCGTCCTTATCTTATCAAACACAAAAGCGTGATTTAAATCAGTTTAACTATTTTATTATCACAAAGGACAAGACAAATCAAACTGATCAAACCTACCAATCCAGTAATGTACTTTTCTCCAAAGGAACTATTAACAACCTATCCAAAAAAGACTTTTACAATTATCAATTAGGTTATGAAGCTAAATTTATAAAAGGGTTTGACACACAAGCTTCAGGAGAAATCACGCAACAAGATCAAACGCAAAAACAGAATAACTATGCGGTATTCTCCTCTTCAGAATTTAAATTATCTAGTAAATTATCCTTACGTCCAGGATTGCGATATGAATACAATTCTAAATTTAAATCTCAAATATTAGGATCGTTTAGCACTAGGTATTTATTAAATAAAGGTTACGAACTAAGAGCAAGCATTGGATCATCTTACCGAACTCCAAATTTTGAAGAGTTGTACTACTATTTTGTAGACTCTAACCACGATGTTAGAGGTAACGAAAATCTAAGTCCAGAAGAAGGGTTTTCAGCTTTTTTAAATATTAAAAAACGAAGTTGGTTTAAAACCACATCCTTAACTAACAATTTAAAATTAAGCTACATAGCACTTAAAGACAAGATTGAACTAGCCTTAGTGAATCCTTCTCCACTTCAATACCAATACATCAATATTGATGCCTATAAACTATTTGGAATAACCACAGAAAACACTATTAAACATGAGCATTGGACTTTTAATTTAGGTGCAACTTTACAAGGCGTGTCTAGAGTAATGAATGATGAAGTTAATGCAGAAAATGACTTTTTATACGCATTGCAACTTAATACAAGTGCTAGTTATTTAATTAAAAAATGGGACACTGCTTTAACCGTCCTTTTAAAATATAACGGAAAACAACAAAACTACATTGCAGAAGGTACAGATGATAGTGGAAACAACACCTTTATAAAATATAATACTGATGCTTATAGTTGGATGGATGCCTCAGTAAAAAAATCTTTTTTTAATAACAAACTACAAGCTACAATTGGTGGTAGAAACCTATTGGATGTCACTAGCGTTGCTATTAATGGCGCAAATACAACAGGAACACACAGTACAAATAATAGTAGCCTATTACTAGGTTACGGAAGATCATATTACCTAAAACTATTATATAATTTAAATTTTTAAAAACAAATACAATGAAAAACAAACTATTTACTCTAGCACTTTGCATGACTGCATTAGTATTTACTAACTGTAGTAGCGACGACGATAATACACCAACACAACCGATAACAGTTGTTATTGATGGAGCAGCGGTAGCGCCAACAGTTGGTGGTCCAAATCAGCAAAACCAAGTATATGTAGACTTAAGTACAAATACAACCACAAGCGTACAACGTGACTCTTGGGATTTAGGATTTTATTCAGGAACAGAATTTAGAGTGGTCATAAATGGATCTATAGCAATGGCTGCAGCACAATTAACCACTACAGATATTGATGCGGTAAACTCTACAAATCAAGAAGTACTAGACTTACAACCTTTGGTTAAAACCAATACTTATAACCAAGCTAGCATGCAATATGTTGATGCGCCAAATGGTGCATTAAATGGTACTGCATTTTCGGCTATTACAGCAACAGATGCAGATAATCCAGTATACCTAGTAAACTTAGGTTATACTGTAGGTACAGAAACTCCTACCACAGGAAGTATTGACACTACGGATGACGAGAGAGGTTGGAAAAAAGTTAGAGTATTGCAAGATGGTACAAAATATATCTTACAATATGCAGATTTAGATGATACGACTCACCACGAAGTAACCATCTCTAAAAACACCTCTTATAACTATACGTTTTTTAGCTTTGATGCTACTAGTGAAATAGTAATTGAACCAGCAAAAGAAGCATGGGATTTAAACTTTACTACGTTTACAGACGAAGTATTTATAGGCACAGATAGTTATGGTCCATACTTTTATTCTGACTTTGTAGTTACAAACACTAAACAAAGTACTAAAGCGTATGTAATAGATACGGAAATACAATCTGAGTTATCCTATGATAATTTTACGCTTGCAGATGTAGACAACACACAATTTTCTGACGATCAAAGAAGTATTGGAAGTAGTTGGAGAAACAGTGGTGGACCAAGTTCATCTCCATCACTAAAAGACAATGTGTTTTATATTATTAGAGACACAGATGGAAACTTATATAAACTTAAGTTTTTAGCACTTTTTAATGAAGCTGGAGAACGTGGTTATCCTGAGTTTGTTTATAGCTTACTACAATAATTTCTTTAAAATTTAATGAATCCCTGACAAAATGCCTTAACAGATTATCGTTAAGGCTTTTTAATTTTTATAAGGCTTTTTTATGCTTAAAATTCAAGTTCTAAATATCTATTAGTGTAACTATAATTTACAATCCCTTTTAAATTATACAACACCAAATGCCTAAACAACACGTCTTTTGTATAAATTTCAAATAAATTATTTTCTTTAAAAACAAGATTGTCAATTCTAAAAAAATAGATTTTTACTATTAATTCAATATTAATTTCGGGTCTTATATCTCCTTTTAATTGTGCTTCAATAAGTAAATCTTGTATGGTTTTATGTGCTAATTCTTCAGAGAAATTATCAAATAACAAACTTGCTTTAGGGTAGTATTTTTGTAACCCAAAAATAAAAGAGGGTTTAAAGTATTTTAAATACTCAAACCCTCTACGGTAAATTAAAATAACACACAAAACAGGATCTTTACCATTGCTATTAACAATCCCATTTATATCGTTTTTATACTCGTTTAATAAACTTTCTAGACTTGATGTTACTAAGTCTTCTTTGTTTTTAAAAAAAGAATAAATTGTTTTTTTAGATATACCAAGCTCAGTTGCCAAATCGTCTAAAGTAACGTGCTTACTACCAAATCTAGTAAACTTAGTAATAGCACATTGTAGCAATTGAGCTTTGGTTATCATTTCATTTAGATTAAAATATTATCTCCATCCACCACCAAGTGCTTCGTATAAATCTACGATAGACACTAGTTGCTGCAATTGGCTGTTAATAATATTAAGTTCCGCATTTAAAGCGCTTTCTCTAGCTGTTAATAAGTCTAAGTAGTTAGCATAACCATTTTTAAGTAACTCGTTAGAATTAGCTTCGGCTGTACGTAAAGCTTCCACTTCATTTTTTCTAAACTCAAACTTTTTAGTTTCAGCTTTATAAGTATATAACGCATTAGATACTTCACTTCCTGCCACTAACAACGTTTGCTTAAATCTAAGTAATGCTTGTTCTTGTTGTGCAAAAGCAACTTCTCTTTGAGTTTTTAACTTTCGTTGATTAAAAATAGGTTGCGTAATTCCGCCTATAATATTTGCAAAAATCGAATTGGCATTAATTAAATTATCTACATCTAAGCTTTCTAAACCACCAGAAGCGGTTAATGTTAAAGAAGGATATAAGTTACTTTTGGCAACATTACTTAACTCAAAAGAATTTATTAAGCCATACTCTGCAGCCATAACATCAGGTCTGTTACTTAATAATGTTGCAGGAACACCTAATACTATATCTTGATCTATATTTTGAATGTCTAAACTACTTCTTTCAAAAGTTTGAGGTGATTTTCCTAATAAAATACTTAGCGTATTTTCAGTTTTAAAAATAGCAACTTCAATATCTACCTGTAACGCTTTGGCACTGTTATATTGTGCTATATTTTGGTCTACCGCAACTTGTGTTACTTGTCCAGCGTCCTTTAAAGCTTTAATGGTTGTTACACCACTTTCTCTAGTTAAAATAGTTTGTTTAGTCACTTCTAGTTGCGCATCTAATGCCAATAAATTATAGTACGTATTAGCAATACTAGAAATTAATTGCGTTTTTACTGCTTGATGTCCTGCGACACTTTGTAAGTAAGCAGCTTGTGTTGCACGTTTATTACTTCTAATTTTCCCCCAAATATCTGCTTCCCAAGATAAGTTAGCTGTAATATCATAAGTATCTATTCCACCACTAAATAAAGCTCCAAATTGACTGTTTTCTGACAACTCTTGATGCGTTGCATTTGCGCCAACACTTACTGATGGTAAATAACCAGCTTTACCTTGTTTTGCATAAGCTTCAGCAGCTAAAATTTGCTGCAAAGCAATACGCACATCCATATTATTTTGAAGACCTTCTTCTATATATTTTTGAAGGTATTGGTCTGTAAATAAATTTTTCCAGGATACATCTGCAATAGATACGCTATCTGTTGGTAAATTATCAGTTCTGTAAAGTGCTTGCGTTTCAGCATCTAAGTCTGGTCTCACATAATCTTGAGCTACAAAACAACTTTGTAGTGTTAATGCAACAACTAGTATTAATGCGCCTTTACTAAAGTTTCTATGTTTTAATATTGATTTCATTGTTTTAGTCTTCAATAGTTTGTACTGCTGGTTTACCCGAAACTTTTTCTTGTAACCATTGGAATAATATAAATAAGATTGGAATAACAAATACTCCTAGAATAGTACCAATTAACATTCCTCCTGCTGCTCCAGATCCAATCGAGTTGTTTCCTTCAGATCCAACACCTGTTGCTAATGCTAATGGCATCAATCCTAAAATAAAAGCAAACGAAGTCATTAAAATTGGACGTAAACGTGATTTGGCTCCATGGATTGCTGCATCTACAATACTCTCGCCATTTTTTCGTCTGGCCAAAGCAAACTCGACAATAAGTATGGCATTTTTGGCCAATAGACCAATAAGCATGATTAAAGCAATTTGGAAATATATGTTATTTTCTAATCCTAAAAACTTAGTTGTAATATAAGCTCCAAAAACACCAAATGGTAATGAAAATATGACCGCAAATGG
Source organism: Olleya sp. Hel_I_94 (assembly GCF_007827365.1). Lineage (NCBI taxonomy): Bacteria > Pseudomonadati > Bacteroidota > Flavobacteriia > Flavobacteriales > Flavobacteriaceae > Olleya > Olleya sp. Hel_I_94. The sequence continues at coordinate 2,470,183 of NZ_VISI01000002.1, read as the reverse complement.
TAATAAGTAACTTTCATATTGTGCACTTAATAAAAAGTATACAAATAAGATACTTAGTATAAATATAAACGTTGTTTGGTTTCCTGCATTAACCTCTTCACGTGTTAATCCAGAATATGCCACTGTATAATTACTAGGTAATTTTGCAACTTCTTCTTCAATAACTCTAATAGCATCACCTGTACTAAAACCTTCGTTTGTAGCACCAGAAATCATGGTAGAATTAAATAAGTTGAAACGCGTTACCGATTGTGGTCCATACACACGCTCTAAGGTTACAAACTGTGTAATTGGCGTCATCTCGCCAGAATCTGTACGTACATACATGCTATTTAAAGCGTTTTCATCTGCTCTGTCTTCTGGTAAAGCCTGAATGTATACTCTAAATTGTTTTCCGAATCTTGAGAAATCTGAAGCATAAATTCCACCAATATACCCTTGTAAAGTTGAAAAGATACTACTTACAGACACACCCTTTTCTTTAGCTAATGGTACATTAACTTCCATTTCATATTGTGGATAACTTGTACTAAAAGATGATGTTGCATATTTGATTTCTGGATGACTCATTAAAGCCATAGAAAAATCTTTATTGGCTTTATCTAAATCTGTAAACTCACCACCAAACTTATCTAATAAGTTAATTTCAAAACCAGCTGAGTTACCAAAACCACGTATACTTGGAGGAGAGAAAAATATGATATTGGCATCAGGTATTCCTGCTGCTACACCAAATAATTTTCCTGTTATCGCTTCCGCGGAAAGTGATGCATCTTCACGTTCATCCCAGTTTTTAAGTTTTATAATACCAAAACCAAAGTTACTACCTGCACCACTTATTAAACTTCTACCTTTAATAAAGTTTACAGCTTCAATACCATCAATGTTTTCAATTTGAGCGTAAAGTTTTCTTGCTACAGCATCTGTTCTATCTAAAGATGCTCCTGGTGGTAATTCTATATTAGCAAAAACAATTCCTCTATCTTCGTTTGGTACAAAACCTGTTGGAGTTGTAGTTGAAGCCCAATAAATACCGACAACTGCAATGATTAATAGTAATACTGAAATAAATTTCTTTTTGTATAAAAACTGCAGCGATTTTCCATACTTATCAATGGTTGCATTAAATCCACGATTAAATAACGTATAAAAACGCTTTAATGGACCTTTTCCTTTTAACTCTTCGTCCTCTTTATGTTCTTTTAATAATAAAGCACATAATGCTGGACTTAAGGTTAAGGCATTTACTGCCGAAATTAAAATGGCAATAATTAAAGTTACACCAAATTGCTCATAAAACACTCCTGTTGGTCCAGTTACAAAGGTTACAGGAATAAATACTGCTGCCATAACTAATGTAATAGAAATAATGGCACCAGAAATTTCACTCATAGCAGTAATGGTTGCTTTTTTCGGGTTGTGCTCGCCTTCATCCATTTTAGCATGGACAGCTTCTACAACAACTATGGCATCATCTACTACAATACCAATAGCAAGTACTAAGGCAAATAGCGTTAATAAGTTAATAGAATACCCAAATACATTCAAGAAAAAGAAGGTACCAATAATAGATACTGGTACTGCAATTGCAGGAATTAATGTAGAACGGAAATCTTGTAAGAATATAAATACTACCAAGAATACCAGTAAAAAGGCTTCTAACAAAGTAGTAATTACTTTATCTATAGAGGCATTTAAAAATAAACTAGTATCGTAAGGAACAAATACATCTAAACCTTCTGGAAGGTCTGCTTTTACTTGCTCTAAGGTTACTTTTATGTTTTCAATAATTTCTTGTGCATTAGATCCTTTAGTTTGGAAAATCCCCATAAAAACAGCAGGATTACCTTTACTCATGGCGTTTGATCCGTAAGATTGTGCATCCAACTCTATAGTTGCCACATCTTTTAAACGTAAAAACTCTCCGTTTCCTAAGGCTTTTATAACAATATCACTGTATTGTGCTTCGTCTTTAAAACGACCACTATAAGTTAAAGTGTATGAAAATGATTCACCATTATTTTCTCCTAACGAACCAGCTGCTGCTTCTAAGTTTTGTTCAGCTAAAGCTGCAGAAATATCTGAAGGTATTAAATTATAAGACGCTAATTTTTCTGGGTTTAACCAAATACGCATCGCGTAATCTTTTTGCGAGAATACACTAACATCTCCAACACCGCTAATACGTTGCATTGCTGGAATAACGTTTATTTTTAAGTAATTCTGAATAAAAGTAGCATCGTAATCCTCACTCTCAGAATACATTGAGATAAACATTAATACACTTGTTTCTTGCTTTTGAGTGGTAATACCTGTTTGTATTACCTCTTGTGGTAATAAAGGTGTTGCTCTAGACACACGGTTTTGTACGTTTACAGCTGCAATATCTGCATCAATTTCTTGATCAAAATACACGGTAATTTCGGCTGCACCTGTGTTAGATGCTGTAGATGTAATGTATGTCATCCCTTCTACACCATTAATTTGCTCTTCGATAGGTATTATAACACTCTCTAAAACGGTTTCGGCATTTGCTCCTGTATAATTTGCAACTACTTTAATGGTTGGAGGTGCAATATCTGGATATTCCTCTATAGGTAAGCTAGTTATACTAATAACTCCTAGTAAAACTATGATAATAGAGATTACTGTTGAAAGCACTGGTCTTTCAATGAATGTTTTTAACATGATAAATATGTTTGGTGGTTATCTAATTTCTAAATAAAGTTGGAACTGGTTTAATTGCTTCGTCAAAAGACGTGTCCTGAGGTGCAATTGCCATACCGTTTCTTAACTTTCCTACTCCTGAAATAATAATCTTATCGTTAGCCTCTAAACCAGAATCTACCACATATAAATTATCTACTGTCCCTTTAACTTTTAAAATAGAAGTTTCTACTTTATTGTCTGCTCCTAATTTGAAAATCATAATATTACCTTGCTGCTCAAAAGTTGCAGTTTGTGGCACAACGATAGCGTCTTTATACTCTATTGGAAATTTAATTTTTCCGCTGTTTCCGTTAGTTAAAATTTCGTTTGGATTATCAAAAGCAGCTCTAATTTGTATTGTACCTGTACTTTGGTTAATCTGTCCTGTACTGGTTTGAATACGTCCTTTTTCAGAATATTCTTTTCCGTTAGCTAAAACTAAAGTTAAGTCTGGCGAATTCTTGATGCGCTCTGCTTTATTTTGACCTTCAGAGCGTTGTAAATGATCTATATATTGCGCTTCGTTAAAACTAAAAAAAGCATAAACTTCGTCTATTTGACTAACAGTTGTTAGTGGTGTTGCATCATTTGGGCTAATTAAAGCACCTTCTCTAAAATTAATGGCACCAACAAAACCGTCTATTGGACTTTTAATTGTGGCATAACCAATATTTGCTGTTACACCACTATAATTAGCTTTAGCTTGAGCTAAATTTGCTTTAGCAGTTTCTAATTGTACTGGACTAATAATATTTTTTTCTACTAAAGGAACTAGTTTATCAACCTCAACTTGTGCCACATTTACTCGTGCTTTAGCTGCACCTGCATCTTGGCTTAACGACTGTGTTTCTAGTTTAAATAAGGTTTGACCTTTACGTACTTTTTGTCCTTCGTCTACATATACTTTTTCTATATATCCAGAGGTTTTTGCTCTTACATCACTATTAACTTTACCTTCAATAGTTGTAGGATACTCAATAAAACCTGTTACGGTTTTTGTTTGTAATTGTGTTACAGGAAAAGGTAAAACCTGTTGCTGTTGTGCTGAAGCTGCTTGCGCTTTCTCATTATTACCACAGCTAATCACAACTAGAAAAATACTAGCTATTGATAATATTGAAATTATTTTATTTATTTTCATTATTTTAAAGGTTGAATTTATTTTTAATTAGGTTGTCTTTTAGTTCTTTCATTGATGCAGAAGCACTTGAAATAAATTTGAGATAATTGTTATGAAATGTTAAATCGAATTTCTCATCGTCGTCTGTAACATGTTCGTTTATGGCTTCTTTATAAGCTTTCATTTCAAGATGTAGTACCTCTACTATTTCCCATTCGTGAATCATATTATCAATATGATTTAATACCGAATTTTTATTAATGACAAAATACTTTTTACGGTCGCCCGTTTTGGTAAAGTATTCTATTTTTTTTAAGTCTTGTAAGTGGTTTAAATGTGTAGAAATGGTGCTTTTACTTGCGCATAATACCTCTACCATTTCATCAAAAGTTGCTCCTTGTTTTCCTGTTAAATTCACGTAAGCCATTATACGTGCTGCAACAGGTGCTAAACTATCTTTACTTTCTAAATGAACGCCTAGTCTTTCTACAAGCTCCATTTTTTTGTTACAGATTTCTTTAGTCATATCTAAACTTTAAAATTTATAATACAAATATATTATTGGTTCGTAACAAACCGAACTAATCGAAGTTAAATTGTTGTTAAATAAAAAAAAGCTGACTATAAACAGTCGGCTTTTAAACATTTTTAGTAATTATTATAAGGCAGATTTGAACTGCTCTAAGAATCTAACGTCGTTTTCACTTAACAAACGAATATCACCTATCTGATGTAATAACATTGCTATACGATCAATACCTACACCAAATGCAAATCCTGAATACTCTTCTGCATTTATACCGCAATTAGTAAGGACATTTGGATCTACCATACCACAACCTCCAATTTCTAACCAACCGGTTCCTTTGGTGATTTTATAATCTGTTTCTGTTTCAAGTCCCCAATACACATCAATTTCTGCGCTAGGCTCAGTAAATGGAAAGTATGATGGACGTAATCTAATTTTAGATTTACCAAAAAGCTCTGTAGTAAAGTATTGTAAGGTTTGCTTTAAATCTGCAAAACTAACGTCTTTATCTATATATAATCCTTCTACTTGATGGAAAAAACAGTGTGAACGTGCAGATATTGCTTCGTTACGATATACACGTCCAGGAGATATTGTACGTATTGGTGGTTTATTGTTTTCCATATATCGTACTTGTACAGAACTTGTGTGCGTACGTAATAGGATATCTGGATTGGTTTGCACAAAAAACGTGTCTTGCATGTCTCTTGCTGGATGGTATTCTGGCAAGTTAAGTGCTGTAAAGTTGTGCCAATCGTCTTCTATTTCTGGACCTTCGCTTACATTAAATCCAATGTTTGAAAAGATATCTATAATTTGATTTTTAACTATAGATATTGGGTGACGCGATCCAATGGTTATTGGTTCTCCTGGTCTTGATAAATCTCCACTTATACCTGCGTCTTGTGTATTGTTGTCTAGCTCTTCCTTTAAAGCATTAACTTTATTTTGAGCTGTAGTTTTAAGGGTGTTAATTACTTGACCAAATTCTTTTTTCTGGTCGTTTGCCACGTTTTTAAATTCGGCAAAATAGTCATTAAGTAATCCTTTTTTTCCTAAATACTTTATACGAAACGCTTCAACCTCTTCTTTGGTTTGTGCCTTAAAGGCTTCTGCTTCTGCTATAAGTTCTTTTATCTTGTCTATCATGATCTTCTAAATGATTGGCAAATTTATGAATTTTATCGTGATTTGCGTTAGCGATGGAGGCATTTGTTGAAGCTCTTTAATTTGCATTAAAGCAAATTAAAAGCGACTGCCGAGAGCGCGACCCTTGGGTAACGCCCAAAATTTATTTAATATAATCGGTCTCTATAAAGTAGTTTACTATGGCTTCTTTCATTAAGATGCTTTGTTCTCCTGCTTTTAAATTTGGTAATTCTTCTTTTGCTATGTAGTGTGGCCAACCGTCTTCGTCTACAAAATCAAATTCATAATACCCATAAGGTGTTAGCAGTTTACAGATTGCAATATGCATAAGGTCTAACTTATGATCTTTTTTAAATTTACGGTCTAATTGTCCTAACTCTTGTACGCCTATTAAATAAATTATTGCATCTAAATCTAGTTTGTCTCCATCTGCAAACTGGTTAGATAATTTGGTTACAACCTCTTGCCATCTTTCTTTTAACTGTTCGTCTCTTGCCATATTAATTTTAAAGTCGCAAAGTTAATTTATATTTGTCTAAAATCTAACTTTATGGCTGTAATTGATATTGTTTTAGGTGCTTTACTATTATTTGGTTTGGTACGTGGTTTGTTTAAGGGTCTTTTTGTAGAACTTGCATCCATTGTTGCTTTAATTGCTGGTGTTTATGGTGCTATTCATTTTAGCTATTTTGTTGCCGAATTTTTAATGGATAAAACGTCTTGGAATGAAAAAACAATTAATACTACTGCGTTTGCTATTACGTTTGTGATTATAATTTTAGTCATTAGCTTAGCTGGTAAAGCGTTAACTAAGTTAGCTGATTTTGCCTCTTTAGGGATTTTAAACAAACTTTTAGGTGCTGCTTTTGGTGCGCTTAAAATTGGTTTAATTTTGAGTGTTTTATTGATTGTTTTTGATAAAATGAATAATACTATCCCTTTTGTGCAGGAGGAGGATATTGAAGATTCTATTTTATATGCTCCTGTAAAATCATTAGCTCCAATGATTTTTCCTAGTATTATTAAGTCTGATGATACTTTATTGGAAGAACCTATAATTGATCCTGAGGAACCGACTACTGAATCTGAAGTTTAAGGTTTAATCTAAGTGATAAATTTCCATTATGTCTTCTAGGTAATGATCAAAATCTATTTTTAGGTCAATTAGCTTACCTGTATGCACATCAAACACCCAACCATGTACTTTTAGGTCTCGATCTCTGTATGCTTTTTGTACTGCAGCTGTTTTTAATAGATTAACACATTGTTCTTTTACGTTTAGCTCTACTAGACGGTCGTATTTTTTTTCGTCGTCTTGGATTGCGTTTAACTCGTCTTTATGTATACGATATACATCACGTATGTTACGCAACCAGGAGTTTAATACGCCCAAATCTGCAGATTGCATCGCTGCTTTTACGCCTCCACATGCATAGTGACCACAAACTACAACGTGGTTAACTTTTAAGTGCACCACTGCATACTCTACAACTGACATGGCACTTAGGTCGTTACCTGATACCATATTTGCAATATTACGATGTACAAAAGCTTCTCCTGGACCTAAACCCATTAAATCCTCGGCAGTTACACGACTATCACTACAACCTATATATAGTAATTCTGGACTTTGTCCTTTACCTAAATTCTCGAAATAGTCTTTATCTGTGGCTAATTTATCTTGTACAAACTTTTGATTATTCTCAAATACTTTTTTGATATCCATCATCGACTACCTTAAAATTTATCCTCTACATTGGTTTTAATCCAATGTAAACATGAATTAAAGTCTTTAAAAATATGTTGTGTTGGTATTAATTCTGGAATAATACCAATACGTTCCATCATGTATCGTGGTTGTTTTAATAGATTAACAAACAACACATTTATGTTTTGTTTTTTTAAATCTACCAAAACGTCTTCCATCGCATATAATCCAGATTGATCCATATACTGCATACGACCCAATCTAATTACTACTGTTTTTGCTGTACTTGGAATTTGTTTTGCTAATTGCTGAAAGTCTGAAGTTGAACCAAAAAATAATGGTCCTTTGATGTGTTTTATAAATACTTCCTCTTTTAAGGCTACAGGGAAATTTGACTCGTCCGACCAAGCTTCTTCCTTTAACGGTTTAACGTCTGAACGTTGCGCTGTAAGGTCTCCAATTTTTTTCATGAATAATAAGGATGCGATAACCAAACCAATACCCACTGCATAAATTAAATCCCATACGCTAGACAGTACTAATACAACAAGCATTATCAATACTTCAGAGCTGACTTTTAATGGTCCAATCTTCATGTCCTTTGGTAATGCAGGAATTGCTTTTAGACCTTTATAATCCATAACACCAATACCTACTGTAATTAAAATACCTGCTAATACTGCTGCTGGAATTTTTGACGCAACTGGTCCTAATGCTAATAAGATAAATAGTAACATTACACCTGCGATCATACCAGATAGTCTAGTACGTCCACCTGCATTAATGTTTACTACAGTTCTAATGGTTGCACCAGCTCCTGGAATACCACCAAAAATTGACGCGATACTGTTACCTATACCTTGTCCTATTAATTCTTTATTAGGGTTGTGCTTAGTCTTGGTCATATTATCTGCTACAACACTTGTTAACAATGAGTCAATTGCACCTAATAATGCTAATGTTATTGCTGTAAAGATATAAGGCGAAATACTAGCGAAACTAAAACCTGTTATTATTTCAAAATTAGGTATTGGTAATCCTGATGGTATTTCTTCAATGGGACGATAGCCTAAACCAAAACCATAGGCTACACCAGAAACCACAACTAATGCCACTAAAGCACTTGGTATTTTGGTTGTTATACGCTTAAAACCATATACTATAAATATGGTAGCTAACGCTAAGGCAAGCTCTAACCAATTTATATTTTGAATGGCTCTTGGTAACACTTTTAGTGTCCCTAAAACGCCTGATGCCTCAGTTTTTGCCAGTGTTTTAGACTCTTTAGCAATATCTTCCGGTTGTAACTCTCCAGCTCTTTTAATAGTTTCTTTAAAATCTTCTAAGACTAAAATCCCTTCTCCTGCTTCTTCTCTAAGAATGTTTTCTAAAATTAACTCTTCAGCTTGTGGCTTAAATTTGTTGACGTATTCTGTATCCTCTTTTGGATAATAACCAATGGATGGCAGGATTTGTGTCACTAATATTATAACACCAATTGCAGTCATAAAACCAGATACAACTGGATATGGTATATATTTAATGTATTTACCAAAACCTAAAACACCTAATCCAACTTGTACTAAACCTGCTAATAAAAATACGGTTAAGATATATGGCAATGCCTTAGTAACGTCACCATCATGCGTTGCAATTATACTAGCAATTACAACCATACTTACTGCTGTCATTGGCGCAGTAGGACCAGAAATTTGAGTTGGTGTGCCACCAAAAAAGGCTGCAAAAAAACTAATAAATATAGCTCCATATAAACCTGCACTAGGTCCTAAACCAGAGGAAACACCAAAAGCTAATGCTAATGGTAAAGCCACAATACCTGCTGTGATACCTCCAAATGCATCTCCTTTGAAATTGGCGAAAAATTTCTTCATAGTTTAATAGTTGGGTTTATACTAAATTAACATTTTTTTTGAAGAATAAAAGTTTAGCCTGCTCTATCAGTCTTAATTAACAGTAAATTATGAGTTTGTGAGTTTTAAAAATTAACAAACGCCATAATATTGATTTGATCTCTGCTTGAGGTTTCAAAAAACTGATTCATGTATCCTAATTCTAACCTTAGTTGTTTAGAAAATTGGTACCCTAATCCTCCATATAAACGGTTTCTGTCAAAGATTTCACTTTTAGTATTTAAAAAAATCTCATTATAAGCTGAAAGATACAATGGATTATTACCATCAGCCTTATTTTGTAACGGAATCTTTAAGCCTAAAAAGTATCTAAATCGCATTTTAAAATCATCTTCAACAAAACGTTGTTCAAAGCGATAACGATGACTTAAATCAAGCACACCCACATTTTGCTTTGTTGTAAACTGCTGAAAAATTCGATGTTCGTTTACTGATACTTTTTGATCTGTATCTCCAACATAGTTTTCTGATAATATATAACCATAACCTAATAGTAAATTGTTGTTATTCTCGGTAAGATTATACCCTAAACCTGTCCTTAACAATAATTGCTCTAAATCTCCTACAGCATCGTAATTACGGTATTGCACTTCGTTATGAATATTCCATCCATTTTTAAGCTCTTTACTTCCAATATAGATTAGCCAATTACCTAAATTACTATCTTGGCTTAGTCCATAAAAAGGCAACACTAACATAAATGTTAGTGTTGCTATTATTTTATTCCTTTTCATTTTCATTTTCAAAACCCTCATAAAAATTATCTTTTTCTAGTAAAAATCTACTGCTCCTGTATTAATATCATACATAGCACCAACGATTTTTATTTCGCCATTTTTTTCCATTTCTGTTAAAATTGGGCTTTCTGCGTGTATTCTATCTATTGTTAAATGCACGTTTTTCTTTGATACCTCATCTACAAACTCTAAGTTTTTAGAGGTACGTAAACTTTCGTCTTTAGGTTCTGTTACTGCATTTACAGCTGGTGTAATTTTTTGGATTAACTTTGTTAAGTTACCCATCTCTGCATGATCACAAGCACCCTTAACTGCTCCGCAACTAGTGTGACCTAATACGACGATAACTTTTGTACCAGCTAACTTACATGCAAACTCCATACTCCCTAAGATGTCTTCGTTTACAAAATTACCTGCGATACGTACACTAAAAATATCTCCAAGACCTTGATCAAAAACTAACTCGGCAGAAACACGAGAATCTATACAACTTAATATTGTTGCAAAAGGAAATTGTCCTTCACTAGTATCGTTAACCTGCTCTAAAAGGTTACGATTTGCTTTAAGGTTGTTTTGAAATCTCTCATTTCCTTCTACTAAAAACTGTATTGCTTTATCAGGTGTTAATGTTGCCTGAGTTTCTTTTGTATGTGCTTTCATTTTTGTGTATTTTAATATTATTAATGACTACTTATGTAGCATTTTTGATTGTTGTCCTGTTAGTAATAATGAAACATTTAGTTTACTTATTACACTTTTAATGTTAGTGTTAGACTTTTGCTGCTGCGCATTATCAAAACACATTAGGTTAATTTTGCTTTTTAAAGCATATTTTGAAACATTATCTACTGCACCATCTCCTTTTTCAAATACATACTCTACCGTTTTATTATTAGCTGTTGTATTTGATTGTTCTAACTTAGACACTATTTTAAATGCTTTAATAGGCTGATTAGTTTTACTAATCAATCTTTCAATAAAATTAGTGTCTGATGCTTGATCGTTTGTATTTAAAACACCCAACATTGCTTCTTGATTTGGTTGCAACGATTGGTTTGGTGCTGCAATCATAATTGATCCTTTGTGTGTTTTTAAAACATAATCTGTAATATTATCTCCCATAAAGTTAATGGTTTTAGATTTTCTTTTACCTAAAACAATAATATCAGGTTGATAGTTTTTGATATATGCTTCAATTTCGAATTTTATATTACCAATAGCAACATCATATCCAATATTTAATTGATATTCCTGACAAACAGGTTTAATCAGGTTTTCAATTATTTTATTAGTTGAAATATGCTCCTCATTAATGGAACGCATAGCAGATAATTGGCTTTCTCTTTCTACAATGTCAGTCGGTTTTTTAACATGAAATAAAGTGATGTCTCCATCTAACATTCTTGCTAAACTTACCGTACTTATCAGTTCTGATGTTGCCGACTTATTTAAATCTGAAAGCAACAATATTTTATATTTATTGTTTTTCATGATTTAAAATTTATGCTGATTTTGGTCTTAGTTTAAAAAACTCGATAAAACTATCTGGATTTTCAACTATACCACGTTCTGATATTAACTGAATATCAATATTTCTTTCTTTAGCTTTAAATGCAAAATCTTCTAATATTTCGATAATATCGTTATCTAAATATCTAGTTTTTCTAACGTCAAGCTCTAAATACGTGTCTTTTGGTAAGCTATCTAATTCTTTTAAAATAGCTCCTTTATTGAAAAAAGTAACTTCTTCAGCAAACGTCATTTTAATTTTATGCTTTCCGTTACTATTATCTTCGATGTGTAGAAAGTGTGAGTTTTGGTAGCTTTTAATTAATATTACTACAATTCCAACTAACAACCCTAAACCAATTCCCCATAATAAATCAATAAAGACAATACCTGCAACTGTTACTACAAATGGTACAAATTGCTTCCAACCCATGTCATACATTTTTTTGAATAAACCTGGTTTTGCTAGCTTATATCCTACAATTAATAAGATTGCTGCTAAAACAGATAAAGGAATCATGTTTAACAATTTAGGAATTAATACTACTGAAATTAATAATAAAAAACCATGAATAATAGCAGACATTTTACTACGACCTCCTGATTGGATGTTTGCAGAACTACGTACGATTACTTGTGTAATTGGCAGACCACCAATTAAACCTGAAATGATGTTTCCTGTTCCTTGAGCTAACAACTCTCTGTTAGTTGGCGTTACGTTTTTTTCTGGATCAATTTTATCTGTTGCCTCAACGCATAGTAACGTTTCTAAACTTGCTACCAATGCAATTGTAAAAGCAACTATCCAAACCTGAGGATTTGTTATTGCTGTAAAATTAGGAAAACTAAACTGTCCTATAAACGAGTCTAAATCTTCTGGAATTGGAACACTAACTAAATGTGTGTTTGCTATACCTAAACTAGAGCCTTGTGTTACAACAAAAAATACAATACCTAATACCACTGCTACTAAAGGTCCTTGAACAATTTGAAACACTTTACCTTTTTTAGACAATACTTTATCCCATAATAATAAAATTGCTAAACCTATTAAACCAATAGTCATTGATCCCATAGTAATGTTATCTGTAATATTTAATATTGCAGAAAAGGTGTTTTCTCCTGAAGTTTCAATAAAACTATCAGCACCTTCAGGCTCTGCGTCGTAGCCAAAAAAGTGAGGGATTTGTTTTAAAATGATAATGATTCCAATACCTGTTAACATCCCTTTAATTACTGATGACGGAAAGTAATATCCAATAATACCAGCTTTTAAAATACCAAATACTATTTGAATAATTCCTCCTAATACAACTGCTACTAAAAAGTTTTCATAACCTCCTAATGAACCAATTGCTGTTAATACTATTGCTGCTAATCCTGCTGCAGGACCACTTACTCCAATTTTAGAACCACTTAAAGCTCCTACTACAACTCCACCAATTATTCCGGCAATTAGACCAGAAAAAAGTGGCGCACCACTTGCTAAAGCAATACCTAAACATAAAGGTAATGCTACAAAAAACACGACTATACTCGCTGGTAAGTCATTTTTTAATGTTTTAAACATATATAAATTCATTTGTACCAATAACAGTTGTTATTGGTAATATTTTAATAATTATTTTAAATGGACTAATAGTCCGACTAATTTATTATTAAATGAATTCGGGAGGTGGGGAAATTAAATTAAGGTGTGGTTTAGGATAGGTTTTGAAGTGGTAACCTAAATACTTATTAATACTAGAGGCTTCATAAAAGGCATCTTCTGTGTCTTCTAATACAAAAGTCAAGTTTACATTTTTGTGCTCTTCCTCTTCTTCTGACAAACTATAAAACACAGATACATCCACAGTATCATCCATAACAATAATTATAGATGGAGCTGTTATAAGCGCCAAAAATAAAATTGTAAAGAAGATGGAAACTATCTTTTTATGCATATTTGTCTAAATAAGAAAGGCAAATATATAACTAAAGTACGATTTTAGTGTTAAGGAATAATTAAAAATTATTTAACAGCTTTATGTCGTTGGATAATATCCAACCTGTTTTACCGTCTGCTATTTTAATTTTTTTCCAATCATTAATAGTGTCTAATACTTGTACTTTAGTACCTTCATGTAATACAAAAGCGTCAGTCCCTACGCTATTTGGCTCAGTTTTAACTTCGCTTTTTTGAGCAAATACTATTGCTGGATTATCTTTTTTGTCTAGTGTCTGTTTTTGAAACGCTAAACCTAAACTTATTAAAGATAAAAATAAAAATACGACACTAGAGCTAAAAGCTGCTCTTTTACGAGTCGTACTATCTGTAAAATAGTATACCAAAAATAACACTACAAATGCTAAAATAAAGCCTATAGCTATTTTAGCCCAATCATCAAAAGCAAAGGCATTGGTTAACTTATTAAAAAATCTAGACATACCTAATTGCGGAACCTCTTGTATGGCATCCACAGTCATATTTTTAGCATATGCGATGTTATTAAGTATCTCAGTGTCGTTGGGTTTTAACTGCAAAGCTTTTTCATAATAATAAATGCTAGGTGCTATATTATTTAACTTATAATGTGCATTAGCTAGATTGTAATACAACTCTGCAGAGTGCTGTTTGGTGTCTAATATTGCTTGGTACTTTGTAATAGCATCTTCAAATTTACCTTCTGTATATAACGCATTGGCTTGCTCAAAAACGGATTGGTTTTGAGCCACCAAGTTTCCTATGAAAAAAAATAATATGTAAAGTAAATGTTTCATGTAATCCGCTTTCTGCCTTAATATATTTTACTTAATAATGAGTCAAATCTAGCTTTCAGTATGTATTAACACTACTTAATCTGTTTGTCTATTAAATTAATTGTTGTTGCTGCTTTGTCATAATCTTGCTGCATTGTAACGTTAGTAATTGGCGTATACCTTGCTAATTCGCAATTTTCTAAAATCGCTTCAAAAGCTACAATCACCTGGCTATCTACTTGTCTATCGGATAATAATTTTGCAATCTTTTCTTTGCTTAAATCTGAGGTTTCTATATTAAGTCTACCTTTAAGATAATTGTGCAAAGCTTTTTCTAGCGCAACATAAAATGCTTCTTTTTGGCCTAGTGCTTTTTTAGCTTCAGTTAAATACTTTTTAGCCAACTTATCTGCTTTACGTTTTTTGTTCCCTGTTACATCTGCCGATCGCTCTTCTCGTTTTCTTCTGTAAAATAAGGCTAATGGAATTGCTAATAAAGGTCCTAAAAGACTAGTCCAAAATATAGTCGAGTTTAAAAAAGTATCGTTTTGAATAGCTGTAAAGTTTGAATCTGTTTTAATAAATGCGAATTGATTTTCATTTAAAACGACAGGTTGTTTACCATTACTAGACACAGGTAATTTATTATCCGCTTCTGCATAAACTGGTCCTTCTAATACATTTATTACTATTTCATCAGAGCTAATTTGCTTATATGTTTCGGTTTTTAAGTCGAAATAAGAAAAACTAACTGGAGGAATCGGAAACTTACCTTTATATTGAGGCACAACCGTATATAGGTCTGAAATATTACCTTGCATACCTGCCATGTTGGTCCTAACATTTTCCTGATGTTCCGGCTCATAAACCTCTAAAGTACTTGGCGTTGTTAACTTTGGCAGCTCAAACAATTTTAAATTTCCTTGACCAGAAACCTCAATTTTAGCTTGTAGAGATTCCGTTGCATTAAGACTGTTTTTTGTTGTTGTCAAACTAAACACAAAATCACCAACTGCTCCTGTAAAATTATCTGGTTTACCCTCTTCTGGTAAAGGTTTTACATTAATTGTTCTAACGCTTGCAGTAATTGTTCTGTGTGCTTGTGTTTTTATACGATTACCAAAAATGTCTCGTCTATTGGTTGGCACGTCTATAGTAAGATCCAAACTTAATGGCTCTAAGACTAATTTCCCGGTTTTTTGAGGGTATAAAACGGTTTTACGTAGTGTTACAAATCTATAATCTTCACCTTTATAAGTTCCGTTTTGAGCTTTTATTCTCTGATCATCCATGCTCTGGCTCCAAAAACCATTATAAACTGGACTTTCAATTTCTCTGTAATTACTAATTCCAACGGTTGGCGAAACGTATAACTTATAAACAACACTTATGGGCTGGTTTAGATAAGGATTAGTATTAGATACTTCTGCAACTAAATGGATATGTTCTTGTAATAAATAATCTGGATCGTTTGGATCTTCAGGCTTCTCAATAGCTTTTGTAACTGTAATACTTATTGGTGATGTTTTATACTCTTGACCATCAATCTCGATTTTAGCTTGATTTATAGAAAACGTACCCATTTGTTTAGGCGCTAAAAAGTAACTGTAAATTTTAGTAAAACGTCTTGTTTTACCATTCCAAGAGTTGCTAACCGATTGATTTGGTCCACCAACTACAATAAAATCTGAAAAACTAGGTGGCACAAAGTTGTCACCATCTTTATTCATTTGAAAATCAACACGCAAACGCTCATTTAAGCCTAATCTTTTTTTACTAACTTTTGCTTGAAACTGAACCGCATCTTCATCTTGTGCAAAAGTAAAACTTGTTGTACAGGCTAATAAAAGGATACATATGTGTTTCAGTAATTTCATCTAATTAATACAATATAAAATGTTAGTTACCAATCTTTATCTGTTTGTTGTTTTACGCCTTTAACCTTTTCTGCATTTATTTTTTCTTGTACTTTTTGCTCTTGGTTATTCATGGCTTCTAGCAAGTTTTTTATTTGCTGTGGTGACATTTGACCTGGTTGTGGTTGATTTTGTTCGTTTTTTTGGTCACCTTCTTTGGGATCGTTTTTTTGATCATCTTTAGGATTACCATCTTCATCCTTATCTTGATCACCTTCTTTTTTGTCTTGCTCTCCTTGATCGTCTTTATTTTTATCTTCTTGCTCTTTCTCGTTATTTTCTTTTTGATCTTCGTCTTTATTTTGATCTTTATCTTTATCGTTTTCTCCGTCTTTATCGTCTTCCTGAGGCTTGTCGTCCTCTTGCTGTTTTGCACACTCTTTTGCTAATGCAAAATTATAGCGCGTTTCATCATCTGACGGATTGTTTCTTAAAGCGCTTTTGTAAGCTTCAACCGCTTCTTTGCACTTTTTTTCTTCCATTAGTATGTTTCCTATATTATGGAAGGCTTTATGTTTTTCTTCTTTAGAGGTGGCATTTTTAGCTGCTTGCTGGTGTCTGTATAATGACTCTTCAAAGTCTCCTTTTTTAAAATACTGAGTCCCCAAATTATAAGCACCTGCTGCTTGCTTTGGTTCTAAAGATAATGCTTTACGGTATTCCATTTCGGCTTCAACAAAATCGTCATTATTTGCTAAAGCATTAGCTTGAGCAGTATAACCTTGAGCTTCTAACTTTTGTTTAATTATAGCTTTATCTTCCGTATTATCTTGAGCTAAGATTGATAAGGATACCAATAAAAATATGTATGTTAAAAAGTGTTTCATTTAAATTAAATAACTCGCAAATATACTAAAGGCTTGCAATTGTTGATGTTAAGGGTTTTATAAATTCTCGTTAAATAGATTTAATTTTTTCAGCCAAGCTGTTTTTCTTTCTAACAAGAAAATATCTATAAAAAGTAGTAAGATAGCTAAACCTAAAAACCATTGAAATCTACTTTCAAAATTAGCGACTTGCTTAGCTTCAAATTCTGTTTTATCCATTTTATTTAAAATGTCCGTCATTTGATTTACAACTTTGTCTGTTATCGCACCATTTATGTAAGTACCATTTGCCTGATTAGCTATGTTTTTTAATGTGTCCTCGTCTAGTTTAGTAATAACGGTTTCGCCTTGTTTATCTTTTTTATAGTTAAGCAGGACTCCGTTACGTCTTAAAGGTATTGGTCCTCCATTAACGTCTCCAACACCAATGGTGAAAATCTTTATGCCTTCTTTACTAGCTTCTTCTGCAACTTGGACTGCAGCTTCACTGTGGTCTTCTCCATCAGACAAAATTACTAAAACACGATTTGTCTGTTGGTCATCGTCATAATAGGTTTTTGCAAGGTTAATTGCCTCATTAATTGCAGTACCTTGAGAGGATAGCATATCAGTATTTAGGTTTTGCAAAAACATTTTTGCTGCAGAATAGTCTGTTGTTATTGGTAATTGCGGAAATGCTTTTCCTGCGTAAGCGATAATACCCACACGATCGCTACCTAGTTTATCAATAATTTTAGAGACTAATTGTTGTGATTTTTCTAATCTGTTTGGCTTAATGTCTTCTGCCAACATACTTTTAGAAACATCTACCGCAAACACAATATCTACACCTTCTCGTTTTACAGTCTCTAGACTTGTACCAACTTTTGGGTTTACTAAAGCTAAGGTTAAACTAGCAAAAGCTAAGCATAAAACAACTAATTTTAATACCGATTTAAATATTGATTTATTAGGACTAAGTCGCTTTAAAAGCGCTGCGTTTGCAAATCTTTTTTGTGTTTGCTTTTTCCATAATAGTAGCAATAAAAAGAAGAGCACTAATACTGGAATTACCAGTAGTGTCCAAAACCATATTTTTTCTTCTAATTGAAACATTTATTTTTTATTTTAAGCTAACCAACATTATTATTTATGCTAACTATCTTTTTATTTTAAACTTTTTACAATTGCTTTATATTAATCATTTATACAAAGCTTCTAAATAGTGTTATTCTGATTAAAAACTCAATTAACAATAACAGTCCTGCAATCCAAACAAAGGGTCTAAAATGCTCTTGGTAAGTTGTAAATTTAATTTCATCAATTTCTGTTTTTTCAAGCTTATTAATCTCAGTATAGATTTGCTCTAATTTTTGATTATTAGTGGCTCTAAAATATTGTCCTCCAGTAACTTTAGCAATATCTTTTAGTAAATCTTCATCAATTTCTACTTGGACTCTATCATACTGAAATCTACCATTTGACAACGCAGACACTGGTGACAAAGCCATACCGTTAGTACCAAGACCAATAGTATATACTTTTATATTAAACTCTATAGCCAGCTCACTAGCAATTTTTGGATTTAACACACCAGAATTATTGACTCCATCTGTTAATAGTATAATGACTTTACTTTTAGCTTTACTATCTTTTAATCTGTTAACAGCTGTTGCTAAGCCCATTCCAATTGCTGTACCACCTTCTATAATGGTATTGTATTTAATATCCTCAAGTGAATTTAAAACTATTGACTTATCACTAGTAATTGGTGTTTTTGTGTAACTTTCTCCTGCATATTCCACCAAACCTATTCTATCATTTGGTCTTCCTTTTATAAATTTTGAAGCCACATTTTTTAGCGCTTCTAACCTATTAGGTTTTAAATCTTTTGCTAACATACTTGCAGATACGTCAATTGCCATAACAATATCTATACCTCTAGTTGTTTTGGTTTTTGTGTTAGTCTCTGATGTGCGTGGTCTTGCTAATGCAACTATTAAAACACCTAAAGCCAAAAGGCGCAAAGCAAATAATAAATGTTTTAATTTTGGCAGCCAAGAATTAGTAATTTTAAACCCTTTAAGGCTAGATATTTTTAGTTCTGCGTTTTGCTGTTTGTGCTTAAAAACATACCAAACTATTGCTAATGGCAATGCCAGTAACAGCCAGAAAAATTCTTTATTTAAAAATGTAATCCCGTCTAACATTAGTCTTCTTTTTGATTAAGTTCTACAGACGCTAAAACACGCTCTACAACTTGGTCTAAATAAATATCATCCTTCAAATATGTAATTAATATTTGCTGAGTTACATCTTTATTAGCAAAACTTAAAATTACAAATTGTCCATTTACATAATCCTCTTTATCGTCATCTATTGGATAATCAAATGTTCCGGATGTTTTAACACCTTCTGCTCCATTTGGAGTTTTAAACTTGTCTTTGTTAGAAATTATATTTCTTCCACCATCTGCTTCAATAGCTTTTAAATTATCTTCAATAGCTTTTAATACATTAGTTTCTGGAGAAGGTGCATCTTCTTGATCTGGTGAGCTTTTAACTACTGTAGATGTAATATCTACCGTAAACTTATCTTCTAGTTCATATTTAAAACTAGAAATTTTTATTTTATCGATTAAATCGTCTGGTATTGCTACTTCTTCACGCTTTAAAACTTCTGGAGTAGATATAGTTATTGGCGGAAAACCGTAATCACTGTCAACCCAACCACCTTCTAATAATTGTTTTGTGTCCTTTTGAAAAATAGTGTCTACGACATAATTAAAACCATACCTGTAACTAAAAGCTGCAAATGTTAGTCCCAACATAAAAATAATGGCAGCGATAGTCACCCATACTTTTTGACGAAACTCCTTTTTTTCTTGTTGTTTTTTATATTCTAAATCTAAAAGTTTTTCTTCTTCTGAAGCTTCTGGTAACGCTTCTTTTACATAATCAATTTCTTGATCAATTACTGTTCTATCAATTTTTGCTAACTCTACATCTGGAGCAGACTTTGCAAACTTTACTAAATCGGCACGTTTTAAAACCGATTCGATTTTTTTAATATGGTCTTTTGTTAATTCAATTTGATTACCATCACTTAATACTTCTAAGCGCGTAATTAGCTCGTCTGTGGTACTTTCTAACGCTCTGTCGTAAACTTTTTCGTCTAAATATTTACGGATTGCTAAGGTCAACTCTGAGTAATACTCTTTATACTTATCATAAGCTAGGTAATTGCTCTCGTCTAATTTTTGTAATGCTAATTTTGCTCTATCATAAGGTGGTAGTAAAGCTATTTGCTCCTCTTCTGTTAAAGGTTTTTTACGCCATACAAACCAGTAAATTAGAAATCCAATTAGACTTACTATTACTAATGCTAATAAAACATACTTCCACCAATCGCTAGCTGGTTTTTCAACCGCTATCATAGGTTTGATGTTGTATAATTTTTGTTTTGTTGTGTCTACAACTATGTTGTTGACTTTAACTAATAACGAGTCTGTTAAATATTGCTTACCTGCAATAATTATTTTTTGTTTAGGAATAACGTATTGACCAGAATCAAATTGGGTTAGTCCATATTTTTTAATCAGTTTATATTTAGCTTGTTGCTTTGTTGTATCTGTTTTATAGGCCTCAATCATTTCTAAAGGCATAAAAGTTTGACCAACCGGAAACACAACGCTATTTACAGTATCAGTCTCTACCTCAATCTTATAAGTAATTTGTTGTCCAATTTTAATGGAAGTAGAATCTATTGTAGCTTTAACTTGTGAAAAAGAAATGAATGGTAAAAGCAAAAAGGTAAAAGCAATAAGACCTATACTTATAGTCTTAATTGTACCCAACCTATTATAATTTATTTTTGTATTCACTGTTAAGTTTTTACTTTACTCTAATTAATTATCCTCTAGTTTTAAAATAACCTAATAGTTTTTTTACGTAACTCTCATCTGTTCTGCAAGCTAAACTACCTGCTCCAGATTTAGCAAAACTATCTTTATAATAGGCAACTTTCTGGTTATAAAACTTAGCGTAATTATGTCTTACTGATTTTGATCCTGTATTGACTAACATTAATTCGCCAGTTTCTTCATCTTCCATTTGCACCATTCCTAAATTAGGAATACTAGCCTCGTGTTTATCAAAAACCCTAATCCCTGTAATATCATGCTTTCCTGCAGCTATTTTAAGGGTTTGTTGGTAATCGTCTGCAATAAAATCACTCATTACAAAAACAATCGCCTTCTTTTTCATCACACTACGTAAAAACTTTAAAGCTTCGACAATATTGGTTTGTTTGCTTTTAGGCTCAAATTCTATTAAGTCTCTTATGATTCGTAAAACGTGAGAACGCCCTTTTTTGGGTGGTATATATAATTCGACTTGATCGGAAAATAAAATCAATCCAATTTTATCGTTATTTTGCGTTGCAGAAAAGGCTAATGTTGCAGCAATTTCAGTAACAATTTCACTTTTAAATTGGTTTTCTGTACCAAATAATTCTGATCCAGAGACATCAACCATTAACATCATGGTCAATTCTCTTTCTTCTTCAAAAACTTTAATATGTGGTTGATTGGTACGTGCAGTAACATTCCAATCTATGTTTCTAACATCATCACCATATTGGTATTGTCTTACTTCAGAAAAAGTCATACCTCGACCCTTAAAGGTTGAGTGGTACTCTCCTCCAAATATATGATCAGACAAACGACGTGTCTTAATCTCTATTTTTCGTACTTTTTTTAGTAATTCTTTAGTATCCATTTTTTAAGTATGCAGTGTGCAGTCTTGAGTTTACAATTAACAATTTGTAATAACTCAATTATGGAACTTCAATTTCGTTAACTATTTTATTAATAATATCTACAGACGTTACATTTTCGGCTTCAGCCTCATAGGTAATTCCAACTCTGTGACGCAACACATCATGCACTACAGCACGCACATCTTCTGGTATTACATAACCACGACGCTTTATAAATGCATAACATTTTGCTGCTGTTGCTAGATTAATACTTCCACGTGGTGAAGCACCAAAGCTAATTAATGGTTTTAAATCGGCTAGTTTATAGTTTTCTGGATAACGTGTCGCAAAAATAATATCTAAGATATATTTTTCAATTTTCTCATCCATGTAGACTTCTCTAACTGCTTCCTGCGCTTTTAATATTTGCGCTACAGACACGACAGGATTTACCTTGTCCCAATTACCTTTTAAATTAGCACGCATAATTAGTTGCTCTTCGGCTTGTTTAGGATAATCTATAACCGTTTTTAGCATAAAACGATCCACTTGTGCTTCTGGCAAAGTATACGTTCCTTCTTGTTCTACTGGGTTTTGAGTTGCCATTACTAAAAATGGCTTATCTAATTTAAACGTTTCATCTCCAATAGTCACTTGCTTTTCTTGCATGGCTTCTAACAAAGCAGATTGTACTTTTGCAGGTGCTCTGTTAATCTCATCTGCTAACACAAAATTTGCAAAAATCGGTCCTTTTTTAATAGAAAAATCGTTCTCTTTCATATTAAAAATTAAGGTACCAACAACATCAGATGGTAATAAATCTGGTGTAAATTGTATACGACTAAAACTAGCATCAATAGCCTGAGACAACGTATTAATAGCTAATGTTTTTGCTAATCCAGGTACACCTTCTAACAAAATGTGTCCCTGTCCTAATAGTCCAATTAATAATCGCTCGACCATGTGTTTTTGTCCAACGATAACTTTATTCATTTCAAGCATTAGTAAATCTACAAATGCACTTTCCTTTTCAATTTTCTCGTTAATCGATTTAATATCAATTGTACTTGTTTGTTCCATTATGTAATATTTTTAAAGGCAATGAACTATCTATTCTAATTCAAGTGGTGCAAATTGTTAATTTTTTTATTGCAATCGTGTTAATAATTGGTTAAAAATAGGGTGTTTATTAGACTTTTAAGAGTAATTTATGTTTTACTTTTATTGAAGATTTTAAACTATGACAAAAAATAAGTACTCTCAAGTAATTGCCGGAACCATGACTTGGGGAAAATGGGGTAAACAATTAGACCAAAAAGAATACATAAACCTAATGCACCATTGTATTAATAATCAGATTACTACATTTGACCACGCAGACATTTATGGTGATTATACAACTGAAGCAGAGTTTGGTAACGCTTTCGCGGAAAGCAATATAGACAGAGACCAGATACAACTAATTTCTAAATGTGGAATAGAGTATATTGGCAATGCACGTCCGCAATTAAAAGTTAAACATTATAATTATAGCAAGGATTATATAATTTGGTCTGCAGAGCAATCCCTAAAAAACTTAAAAACGGACTATTTAGATTTATTATTACTGCACAGACCTAGCCCTTTATTACAAGTTGACGAAGTAGCTGAAGCTGTTACAACACTAAAACAACAAGGTAAAATAAAAGAGTTTGGCGTCTCTAATTTTACACCTTCTCAAACCAATTTATTAACTCAAAAAATTGAGGTTTCTGTAAATCAAATCGAATTTTCTCTGACTCATCATACAGCAATGCATGATGGCACATTGGATGACATGTTACTAAATAATATCAAACCTATGTGTTGGTCCCCTTTAGGTATAACTTTTAAAGAAGACACGGAACAAACAAGAAGAATTCATAAGCAATTAGGAGTATTATCGCAAAAATACAATGCTACTGAAGATCAATTACTTCTATCTTGGATATTAAAACATCCTGCCAACATCACACCTGTAGTTGGCACCACAAATAGCAACAGGTTATCTGGCGCAATTGCAGCAACAAAGATAAATTTAGAATTAGAAGATTGGTTTTTAATTTTGGTAGCTAGTCAAGGACATAAAGTACCTTAAAAACAAGGTCAAAAACTAAAAACAAATAATTGCTTAAACAAGACATAATTAAATGAATAAAACAGCATTAATAACAGGAGCAACTAGCGGAATAGGTCGTGCAACAGCTCATGAATTTGCAAAACAAGGCATTAACTTAATTCTTTGTGGACGTCGTCAAGAAAGATTAGACACCATTGAAAAAGCTTTAGAAAAACAAACTAATGTCTACACGTTAAATTTTGACGTTAGAGACAAAAAAGAAGTATTTGAGGCAATTAATAGTTTACCAGAAACATTTAAACATATTGACATATTAGTTAATAACGCAGGAAATGCACATGGATTAGACCCAATACAAGATGGCGATTTAGACGATTGGGATGCTATGATGGACATTAATGTAAAAGGGTTGTTATACGTTAGCAAAGCCATTATACCACAAATGACTGCTCGCCAATCTGGACATATTATTAACATAGGCTCTTCTGCAGGAAAAGAAGTCTACCCTAAAGGTAATGTGTATTGTGCAAGTAAACATGCTGTTGTGGCACTTACAGAAGGGATGCGTATTGATCTTAATCCTTTTGGCATTAAAGTCACAGCCATAAATCCTGGTTTGGTAGAGACAGAATTTTCTCAGGTTAGATTTAAAGGAGACGCCAAAGCAGATAACGTATACAAAGGCTACAAAGCGCTACAGCCAGAGGATTTAGCAGAGGTTATTTATTTTGCAGTATCACGTCCAGCACATGTTAATATTGCTGATGTTTTAATGTTTTGCACAGCTCAAGCAACCTCAACTATTGTAAAAAAAGAGTAATCCATGATTAATAAACGCTTACTTATTAAAAACTTACTTGCACATAACGACGAGAATAGTTTTTATGATAAAAAGCGAAAAATTGATATTAATCAAAAAGAAGGTAAAGCTAAATTTTTAAAACATGTTTGCGCTTTATCCAATTCCAATCCTAAAAACAACTCGTTTATAGTTATAGGCGTAGAGGATGAAGATAACACCATAATTGGCGTTGATTTTTTTGACGATTCTAAAATCCAAAACTTAATCAACGCTTATTTATCAAACCCACCAATTGTACAATACGAGAATATTCCTTTTCCACACTTACCAGACCACAAAGTCGTTGGATTAGTTACTATACGCGCTAATAATGGTTTGACCTCTCTTAGAAAAAACATTTGGAAATATTATGGAGGATCAGTCTTTTTTAGAGATGGAAGCATTAGCATGCCTAAAGTTTTTAATAGCGAAATACAAGATGTAAACTCCAAAATCGTGGAAGCTATTGAGAACCATGCACAAAACAATATACAATATACATTAGATGGTGTTTTTGATTTTATGAAAAAACGCCAAGACTATAATCCTAATTATATTGTTTTTAAAGAATATTTTGTCCTGTGTTGGTCTGGCGAAAAAAAGCAAGTTAAAGATGAAACGTTTTACTCTAGAGTAGACATTGAGCTTATTAATGAGCAAGTCCGTTTATTTTTTTCAACTTTAGATGAAGTTGCAATTACTTTTAATGAAGATTCTTTTACGATTATTGAATACTTAAAACTAGGACTTCAAAATTCTTATAAATATTATCCATTAGAAAAAACAGTTATTAATTTTACTGACAATGCTAGCTATAACATAGAGTCTACCTTAGTTTTTAATCCTCCACAATTTGACAAAAAAGTATTACACCACATATACAATAGTAATAATGTGATTTTAGAAAAACTAAAAAAAAGACAAATTTTAAATAATAACGAAATAAAAGATCTAAACAATCTACCTGATACGTATCTTATATGTTATCTGAATTTATTTCATGAAGCTTTGGACAAATTAAATGAGGCAAAACCATATTTAAAACCGCTTCCTGAAGTATACAGAAAGTACAAAGACGTCTTGCGTATTTTACGAAAAGTAAAATACAATTAAGATTAAAGTTGTTGTTTAAAGCATACTTAAACAACAACTATAAATAGTTAATTAATACAGCTATTAAACAATAGCAAACCTATTAATTAACAGAAAACCTTGATTCTCCCGACAAAGTTTCGGCATTGAATAAGGTTTTAAATTACTTAAAAAGCCAATATTTACAATTGTAAATATTGGCTTTTTTGTTTAAAGAGTTAAATATTATTTTCCTCCATCTAATTGGTCTTGCCAATCTTTTAACTCTTGCCACGATCCTTTAGCTGCTAAATCTGCTTGCTTAGGCCAAGTTCCAGGTTTATGCATTTCAAATCGTTTACCTCCACTTTTAAGTATCTCTTGACATTTTTGGACTGTACAACCTGCCAATGCTGTCCAAGTTGTAATATTATGATTATGAAATAACTCTTTAATTTTTGGTCCTATACCTTCAACTACAGTTAAATCGTCTTGTTTTATTTTTTTACCCAATGCTGTTTTAGCTGCTTTTGCATCAAAAGCAATCACAGTTGCATCGGTTACCTTAGGGGTTATAGGAGCAGCACTAGCTACAACATCTTTTTTAATTACTGAGGTTGATGTTGGTGTTACATTTGAAGTAAATGAAGTTGCGGTATTACCAGCTCCAGACGATCGTGACACGCTATCTTTACTTGCTTTACAGGCAGCTAAATCGGTTTCTAATTTGCTAATTCTATTTTTATAAACATTTAAATCTATGTTATTGTTATTATCCTGATTGCTACCTCCAAATAAACGACCTAATAAATAGCCTAATATTGCACATATTGCTCCTACTAATAATGGGATTAACCAGCATGGAATACTTATAGTTAATAATACATTCATAATTTTTATTTTTTGTTAGTTAATGGTTACTTCTACTCTTCTATTTTTTGCGCGACCCTCTTCTGTAGCATTATCTGCAATAGGTAAATCTGGACCTTTGGAAAATGATTGTATTTTACTACTGTCTATTCCATTTTGGATTAAATATTGTTTTGTAAAATCAGCGCGTCCTTGCCCTAATTTTATGTTAGTTGGTCGACTACCAGTATTATCTGTAAAGCCAGTAACAGTAATTAACGCACCATCAACCTTATCTATATATTTTACCATATTTGAAACTTTTAGTCTTTGACTATCCGACAAACTAATGGTCGCTTGAGCAGTATCAAAGTATAAAATTAAAGGATCTGCTTTTATGGTGTCTCCTAACTTTTTGGTGTCTTCTTCAATACTTGTGTCTCCTGCAGCTACAGTCTTTACTTCGTAACTTAATGGTCCTTGCAATACACCTTCTGCATTAGCGTTAAAATTATCATCCAATTTACCGTAAGTATTAATATTTTTTGAAGCCATACCTTTTGATACAAAATAATTTTTTGCAGCATTGGCACGTGCTAACCCTAAATCCGGAAAGACTGAGTTATTAACCTCATCACTACGATAATGACCATAAATATTTAATAGTTTATTAGGATTACTATTGTAATACGCGACCAGCTTATTTGCGCCTTCATCCACACTAGAAGTGATAGAATCAATAATTAAAGGGCTAGAAGTTTTAAAGTTTAAATTATCATTAATTTGAAAATCTAAATCACCATTAACATCTTTTACTGCAAATGCATTAATGGTTGCTGTTTTTTGATCTGTTTTTACTGAAACATCTTCAGTATTTATTGTATTATCTATAGCAACTTTATCTGCTTCAAGACATGGTTTACAACATAAATACCAGTACAAAATTGTACCTAAGATAATGGTCAGTAAAATACCCAGAAGATAACCGGTTTTTTTACTCATTATGGTTTTGTTTTAAGTTAATGACTATCAAGTTATTAAAAAATTAAAAATCTTTTAACATTTATCTTAACTAAATGAATTATAGACGCTTAAAAATCGACCAACGACCTAAAAAGTTAGCTTAAAACAAAAAAAGCCACATCTTTCGATGTGGCTTAACTTCCGCGAAAGCGAAAAAATAATTATTATAAATCAAACTTAATACCTTGAGCTAAAGGTAATTCGTCCGAATAATTTACTGTGTTTGTTTGTCTTCTCATGTATACTTTCCAAGCATCAGATCCTGACTCACGTCCACCACCTGTTTCTTTTTCTCCTCCAAAGGCACCACCAATCTCTGCTCCAGATGTTCCAATGTTTACGTTTGCTATTCCGCAATCAGATCCTGCAAAGGATAGGAATTTTTCTGCTTCTTTCATTTCGTTTGTCATGATTGCAGATGATAATCCTTGTGCTACTCCGTTTTGAACAGCAATTGCGTTTTCAACTTCACCAGAATATTTCATTAAATATAAAATTGGTGCAAATGTTTCATGCTGTACAATTTCAAAACTGTTTTCTGCTTCAATTATAGCTGGCTTAACATAACATCCAGACTCGTAACCTTCACCTTCTAAAACGCCTCCTTCTACTAGTACATTTCCTCCTTCTGCTTTTGCTTTTTCAATTGCAGCTAAATACGTATTTACTGAATCCTTATCGATTAATGGTCCAATATGATTTTTTTGATCCAATGGATTACCAATTGTTAATTGTCCATAAGCACCTACAATTGCATCTCTTACCTTATCGTAAACCGACTCGTGAATGATTAGTCTTCTAGTTGATGTACAACGTTGACCACAAGTCCCAACTGCTCCAAATACAGCACCAGGAACAACTACTTTTAAATCTGCTGTTGGTGTAATAATAATGGCGTTGTTTCCTCCTAATTCTAATAACGATTTTCCAAAACGCTCTGCTACTGTTGCTCCAACAATACGTCCCATTCTAGTAGATCCTGTTGCAGATATTAATGGGATTCTATGATCTGTTGTCATAAACTCTCCTACTTTGTAGTCTCCATTTATGATTGCCGAAATACCTTCTGGTAAGTTATTTTCTTTTAAAACTGCAGCAATAATGTTTTGACATGCTACAGAACATAATGGTGCTTTTTCTGATCCTTTCCAAATACATACATCACCACAAACCCATGCTAAAGCTGTATTCCAAGCCCAAACTGCTACTGGAAAGTTAAATGCTGAGATGATACCAACAACACCTAAAGAGTGCCACTGCTCGCGCATTACGTGTCCTGGACGTTCAGATGGTATTGTTTGCCCATTAAGTTGTCTTGATAGCCCAACTGCAAAATCACAGATGTCAATCATTTCTTGTACTTCACCATATCCTTCTTGTAAAGATTTACCCATCTCGTAAGAGACTAACTTTCCTAAAGGTTCTTTTAATTCTCTTAATTTATTACCAAATTGTCTTACAATTTCACCTCTTTGTGGTGCTGGCATCGCTCTAAAGCTTTTAAAAGCTTCCGTAGCTGTAGTGATTACTTTTTCGTAATCTTCCTTAGTAGTTGTAGATACTTTTCCTATTAATTTTCCATCAGTAGGAGAATATGAAGCGATTAAATCTCCACTTCCAAAATTATTAGACCCTGTAGAAGTCCCTTCATTTATATCTTTTAAGCCTAATTGTTTTAAAGCTTCTTTTATTCCGAAATCAGTTGAAACTGCTTGCATATTTCTTTAATTTTTACGAATTATTTAATTTTTAGCGAATATACTAATATTTCTTCGTTTTAAAATACGTCCTGTCTTATAATACTGTTAAGCTTTAACTCAAAAAAATAGATTAAAAATTGTCTATGATTAATACTTGAAAATTCAAAATTTGCAATAACTTTAACATCAAGTTTTGTTTTAATAACCAGATATCAAGTTTTTTCTCAGCAACTTCTCTTAACATAGATATAAAAATATAAAATACTGTTTACCATGAAATTAAAATCGCTATCAATCTTATTTCTTGTGTTTATACTAGCTAATTCTTGTAAAAAAGAGGTCACTGAAACGGATAACCTTTTTAAATTTAGAGATTACATTAGTTTTACAACGTCAGGACGCGTGTCTGTTGCAGATAATATAAACATCAATTTAGCAAAAGTGGTAGATGGATGGCAACCTGACCAAGTGCTTGATAAAAACGTATTTAAAATCTCACCTTATGTGGAAGGTAAAATTGTTGTAATAAACGATCATTCTTTAAGGTTTGTTCCGGATGAAAATTTAAAACCAGATACAGAGTATGCAGCGACAATTAATTTAGGCGAATTATATAAAGACCTTCCAAAACAATTTAGTAGCTATACGTTTCAGTTTAAAACTATTACTCCAAATTTTAATATTGAAACAAATGATTTACAATCTTACTCCAAAGAGTGGCAATACCTTTTAGGCGTTGCTAAAGCATCTGATATTATTACATTACAACAGGCTAAACAGTTAATTAGTGCAACTCAAAAAGGCAAAAACCTAAATATTGAATGGAACGAAAAAAGCCAGCCTTCAAAATATTTTGAATTTAAAATAGATAGTATTAATCGATTAGTTGAAGATTCTGAAATCTTAATTAAATGGAATGGCGAAGCAATTAAAGCAGACAATTCTGGAGAAAACACTTTTTCTATTCCTGGAAAAAACAACTTTAAAATCATGTCTGTAAACGTTATTCAGACACCAGAACAATATTTGTCAATTAACTTTTCTGACCCAATTAAAAAACAGCAAAATTTTGATGGTTTAGTCACTATCCAAAATAGCAAAAACCCTAAATTTATAGTAAACGGAAACGTGTTAAAAGCCTATCCTGAATCAAAAATTACAGGTAATGTACAAGTCGATGTTTTTCAAGGGATAAAAAACGTAGACGACTATAAACTAAAAACACCGTTTAGTGAAACTATCGCTTTTGAAGACGTCAAACCTCAAGTTAAACTAATTAATAGTGGTGTAATACTACCTAACTCTCAAGAGTTAAAATTCAATTTTGAAGCTGTAAACTTAAGCGCTGTAGATGTTAGAGTAATCAAGATTTTTGAAGATAATATTTTGCAATTTTTACAAGACAATACTCTTGGAAGTAATAATCAAAACCAAATAAGACGTGTTGGTCGTCGTATTGCTAAACACACCATTAAACTAATTGAAAACCCTATAGAAAATGATGGAAAATGGAAAACCTATAGCATTGACTTATCCAAATACATCAAATCAGATCCTGGTGCAATTTATCGTGTAGAGTTAGATTATAAAAAAGCATATTCGTTGTACGACTGTGACGCAAATGCAAGTAATAGCAGTGATAATGAAGAAGAATATTATGAGGACGATTATTATTATGAAGACGACTATTATTATGGTGGTGGAGATTATACTTACACAAATACAGAAGACGAAGATTTAAAAGAAGAAGAATATTGGGACAATATCACTTACAGCTATCGCGACAATAATTACAACTGGAGAGAACGCAATAACCCTTGCAATGATGCTTACTATAATAATAAGGTGATTTCGCAAAACTTAATTGGTTCTAATTTAGGAGCTATTGTAAAAAAAGGCGCTAGTAATACGTATCATTTTGCAGTGACCAATATTTTAACTACCAATCTAGAACCAGCTGCTAAGGTCGTTCTATACAACTTCCAACAACAAGAATTAGCAACTACTAATACCGATAATGATGGATTAGCAAAAATCAAATCCGATAAGTTGGCTGCTTTTGCAATAGTGTCTAAAGGTAATAATAACACTTACGTGAAACTACGAGACGGAAACTCGCTATCACTGAGTAAATTTGATGTTTCAGGAGCAACATTACAACGTGGACTTAAAGGTTATATTTATACTGAAAGAGGCGTTTGGCGACCAGGAGATTCTATTCATTTAACTTTTATGCTAAATGATATAGCAAACAAGCTACCAAAAGGACATCCAGTAAAATTAGAAGTAACCGATGCTAATGGTAAATTAGCTTATAAGAATATAAGTAATCAAGGCTTAAATAATTTTTATCAATTTAATATCCCAACTGCTACTGAAGACAAAACAGGAAACTGGAATGCAAAAATTAGCGTTGGAGGAGCAACATTTTATAAAGGACTTAAAGTCGAAACTGTAAAACCTAATCGCCTTAAAATTAAAATAGATTTTGAAGACGATATACTTAAATCTAACACGCCATTAAACGGAAAACTAGCTGTAAATTGGCTACATGGTGCTCCAGCTAAAAATGTAAAAGCCGAAATTAAAGCAAAATTTAGTACCTCTTATTCTGGTTTTAAAAACTACGAAGACTATCAATTTTTAGATCCATCCAAAAACTTTAATACAGAAGAGGTTACCATTTTTGAAGGCAATGTAGATGCTGAAGGTTTAGCAAATATTACCAAAAACTTAAACATTGGACAAGATGCTCCTGGTATGCTAAATGCACAATTTTTAGTACGTGCTTTTGAAAACGGAGGCGATTTTTCCATGGATGCATTTACAATGCCATATGCTCCTTACAACTCTTTTGTTGGTTTAAAATCACCTAAAGCAAAAGCTTACGGTTCTTTTTTTACAGATGAAAATCACACGTTTGATTTAGTGACTGTGGATGATCAAGGAAAACCAATAAAACGTAATAATTTAGAGATTAAAGTGTATAAAATAGAATGGCGTTGGTGGTGGAACTCCTCTTACGACAATCTATCACAATATACCTCTAGCAGCTATCACAAACCATTTTTAAACAGCAAAGTAAATACTAATGTAAGCGGTAAAGCATCGTTTAATATTAAAGTGCCAGATAACGAAGGTGGTCGTTATTATATTACTATAAAAGATCCCGTTTCTGGTCACATGACTGGTCGCACTGCATACTTTTATAAAGACTGGTGGAAACGTCAACCTTCTGGAGATAAAGAAGCTGCAAAAATGTTAGTGTTTGCTGCAGACAAAGAAAACTATAATGTTGGCGAAACTGCAAAAATTACTTTCCCATCAGGTACAGAAGGTCGCGCATTAGTTAGTATAGAAAATGGATCAGAGGTCTTACAAACTAAATGGGTAAAAACTAAAAAAGGAGAAACCACTGTAGATATTGCTATCACAAAAGACATGGCTCCAAACGTATTTATTAATATCTCATTGCTACAACCACACGCATCTACTGCTAATGATTTACCGTTACGCTTATTTGGTGTAATTCCGTTATTGGTAGAAGATCCAAATACTAAATTAGAACCAGAAATAAGAATGCCAAGCGTCTTGCAACCTGAACAAGAATTTGAAGTATTTGTTTCAGAAAAAAACAACAAAGCCATGACCTACACTATTGCTATGGTTGAAGAAGGGTTATTAGATCTAACACGTTTTAAAACACCAAACGCATGGCAATCCTTTTATGCTAGAGAGGCTTTAGGCGTAAAAACTTGGGATGTTTTTGATGATGTTGTTGGTGCATATAGCGGAAGTATAGAACAAGTTTTTGCTATTGGAGGAGATGGAAATGCTGCTGATGGTAAAAACAAAAAAGCAAATAGATTTAAACCTGTTGTTAAATTCCTTGGGCCATTTAATCTAGAAGCAGGCGGAAGAAAAACACATAAAATTAAAATACCAAATTACGTTGGAGCAGTAAGAACAATGGTTGTTGCAGGTAATAACACAACTGAAGCTTATGGAAGCACTGACAAATCTGTACAGGTCAAAAAACCTTTAATGGTTTTAGCAACGCTTCCAAGAAAATTAAGTCCAGGAGAAAAGGTAACACTACCTGTTACTGTTTTTGCTATGGAACCTAATGTAAAAAACGTATCGGTTAAATTAAAATTAAGCAAAGGAATTACAGTTGTTGGAAACCAAACTAAGGCACTAACTTTTGCACATCCAGATGAGCAAATGGCTTATTTTGAATTAGATGTTAGCAAGGCAAAAGGCATTAATACTGTTGAAGTTATTGCAACTGGAAATGGGGAATCTTCAACTTATAAAGTAGAGATTGATGTTGAAAATGTAAATCCAATTTCGTCTAAAAGCCTAGATGCTACTTTAGATTCAAATGGGTCTAAAACTATTGACTTTTCGACATTTGGTGTTACTGGAACAAATAGTGCAAGCGTTGAGTTTTCAACATTGCCTCCAATGGATTTTACTAGAAGATTACAATATCTAGTACAATATCCTCATGGCTGTGTAGAGCAAACCACATCAAGTGTGTTTCCTCAGTTATTCTTGCAAGACATCTTTGATTTACCTTTCAATAAAAAACAAGAAATCCAAGCAAACATAGAAAACGGAATCAAACGTTTAGGTCATTTTCAAAGACCAAATGGTGGTTTAAGCTATTGGATTGGAGAAAACAGTGCTAATGATTGGGGAACTAGTTATGCTGGACATTTCTTATTAGAAGCAGAGAAAAAAGGATTTGTTTTACCATTAACATTTAAAAGTAATTGGATTAAATACCAAAAACAAGCTGCACAAAGTTGGAGACCAAGCTACAGAACATATAATTCCGACTTAGCACAAGCCTATCGCTTATACACTTTAGCATTAGCTGGAAGTGCAGATTTGGGAGCTATGAATCGTTTACGCGAATTTTCAGAAATTTCTAACGAAGCCAAATGGCGTTTAGCAGCTGCTTATGCTTTAGCTGGTCAAACCGAAGCTAGCAACCAAGTGTCAAGTACTGCAAATATTAACTTTAAGCCACAAAAATACAATTATTACACCTATGGATCTGTTGACAGAAACAGAGCTATGGCTTTAGAAACTATGATTTTAACTAAAGACAAACGGGTTAAAGATTTATCAGAAACCATTGCAAATGATTTATCAAGTCAACGTTGGATGAGTACACAAACCACTGCATATAGCTTACTAGCTATGGCTAAAATGGTTAATGCAAATGGCGGAAAAGCCATGAAATTAAGCTACTCCATTAATGGTAAAACCGAAACAATCGATACTAAAAATGCTATTGCACAACGTACTTTAGCAATTAACGATGGAAGCAACAGCATAACCGTTAAAAACAACAAACAAAACATAGTTTATATACGTGTTTTAAATTCTGGAAAACTACCATTGGGTCAAGAGTTAGCAGAACAAAGAGGTCTGACTACAAGTATAATTTACAAAGATTTAAAGGGTAATAAAATTGATGTTTCCAAACTACAACAAGGTCAAGATTTTGTTGCAACAGTACAAATTACTAATACTAAAGACTACAACATAAATGACGTTGCATTGACTCAAATTTTTCCGTCAGGTTGGGAAATAGTAAATACACGTTTTACAGACTTTGGAGCTTCAACTTCAAGTCAGGCTAGGTTTACAGATATTAGAGACGATCGTGTTAATTTTTATTTTGACTTAGGACCTAAAAAAACCAACACGTTTAACGTCATGCTTAATGCTTCGTATTTAGGACAATACTATTTACCAGGTTTACAAGCTGAAGCAATGTACGATAACAACTTTTTTGTTAGAAACAAAGGACAATGGATTGAAGTTGAAAAATAAAAGTTTCCCACGAAAGTGGTATTTTTTTAATACTAAAACTATGAATTTTAAAGAAGTGCAAAAATTTAACCAATGGTGGCTTTGGGTGTTGTTAATTGGCATTGGATTGATACCAATATATGGTATTTATAAACAACTAATTATTGGTCAAAGTTTTGGAGATAAACCTTTATCTAATCAAGGCTTAATTGCTTTTACAATAATCCTTTTTTTAGTTATTGGGCTTTTTGGATTAATTCGTTTAAAAACAGAAATTGACCATTCCGAAATTAGAATGTCTTTTAATCCGTTTGTAAAAAAGAAGGTTAAATTAAACGATGTTAAAACCATGGAAGTTGTAAACTATGGTTTTGTTGGTGGTTGGGGAATTAGATTATGGACTAAATACGGAACAGTTTATAACATAAAAGGTAATAAAGGACTATCTATCACACTTAAAGATGGAAGTAAATTTATTATTGGCACGCAAAAAGAAACCGAACTTAAGTCTGTATTAAAAACTTTAAATTTATAATACTGCTTTCGCAGAAACCCTTATCGTTTTAAAGTAAAATGTCCAACACGACGCTGACCATCTATTATTATAACATACCAATAATCTGATGTAGGCATTGGGCTTCCATTAAATGTACCATCCCAAGAAAAGGATTTATTTTTTGAGCTTTTTAAAAGCTTGCCAAAACGATCATATATATAAACCTCTGAGGACTGAAAATATTGGATTCCTTTTAAATCAAAGGTATCATTGTTTGTATCGTTATTTGGTGTAAAAAATTGCGGTATGTAAAAGTGTAAAAACGATGTGGTCACGACATCATCACATCCATTAGCTTTAATATAAATTGTATACAAACCACCTTCAATATTAAAAAACACATTGGAATTCTGATAGTTAACACCATCTATAGAATATTCAAAATCACCAGTATTGCTTGTATTAACAACAATATCGTTTCCGTTGGAGGTAATACTATTAAGTAAAGGTGTTTCTAATTGAGCTACAATAAAAGTTATAATGGTAGTCAAACAACCATCAGTTACTTCTACGATATAAATACCAGAAGCATCTACTTCTAAAAACGATGTCGTTTGGCCTGTATCCCAAATATATGTTGGACTAATTATATCTGTAATGGCTTGTAAAGTAATCGTTTCATTTTGACAGAAATTTACAAATTCAGTTTCTTCATTAAATGGTTGGTCACCAATAATATCCCAAACACATGTAGTAGTATTAAATATAGTGGTTTCCCAACATTCTAATCCTGAAGGTTGTAATGGTTGCGTACCAGAGACTTCCCAAGCACAAGTTGTAGTATTAAATATCGCAGTTTCCCAACATGCTACAATAGGCTGAATTGGTTGCGCACCAACAACATCCCATGAACAAGTCGTATTATTTATAGTTGCAGTTTCCCAGCACGCCAGTGTTGGAGCAGGTGGCAGTGGTGTTACATCTACCTGAAAAACTTCTGATACAACATTGCATAGGTTATTATTTAAGTTTGCAACAGATTCAGCTACTTTACTCCTATAATACCTAGTATCTGTAATACCATTAATGGTTATATTTTGAGTTGTTTCTCCAATAATATCGGTCCATGTGGTTCCGTCTAAACTCTCTTCCCATTGATAAAAATGAGTACTAAATACGCTATTATCTGGCGTTACTGTCAAAAACGTACTAAAAGGTGTTTGGCTACTACATAAACTTATCATATTAGAAGCTGATGCATCTGCTATTGATATATTATCTCCACAACTTTTAAAAACAATATCATCAATTGCAAGA
This sequence comes from Olleya sp. Hel_I_94, assembly GCF_007827365.1. Lineage (NCBI taxonomy): Bacteria > Pseudomonadati > Bacteroidota > Flavobacteriia > Flavobacteriales > Flavobacteriaceae > Olleya > Olleya sp. Hel_I_94. Next base: position 2,433,348 of record NZ_VISI01000002.1, on the reverse strand, counting down.
TCATTTCCGCATCCTCCAACACCATTATTTTTCATCTTTAATATAACAGACGTCTGACCAGGAAGTGTCTGAAAAACTAATCCATACTGTAACCACTCTGGTGAAGGCAAACTACCCAAGTTTCCGGTACTACCAGAGGCTAATAAATTAGTATCAGAACTATCCCAAATCTCAAAACTTACATTTATAGGTATAGCTCCTGAACCGCAAAATCCGGTAGAAGGTGTCAAATTTACTAACCACGAAGAAAACTCGTAAGATGTGTCCACACAAAGTCCATTAATAATTGTTCGGTAAAACTCACCTGTTGTAAAATCGGAGTTTATTACCAACATTTTACCATTAACATCATCTAAAGTATGATCTTGAATTATAAACCAATCAAAAAAGTTAGAGGTATTACTTACCGTATAAAAACCATCTTCTGGCTCAGACCCATTAGCATAGGTATAGGTTGTTGTTCCTGCAGGTAAAGCACTTTGACCAATTCCAGTTCCAAAAGTTTCACTAAAAATAATATCTCCAGAATTACCATTACAAAATCCCAACTGCCCTACTGCATTTTGAGTTGCAAAAAATAGAGATAAAAATAAAATGATATTAACAGTAAATCGGTAGCTTTTCACGTTTATAATTAAGATATTATCATCAAGTATAAATGTATTTTTTTAAATTCACAATTATTAAAACAACTAAAGCCTTTTTGTAGCACTCATGTATAGGTTAATTGCTATTATTTCAAAACATTTTAAAAAAACAATAGTGTTTTTTATACTATTAGTAGCCTATTTTTTTTGTTTACCAAGTATACTTTTTAAAGATCCAACAGCAACTGTTATTACTAGTAACACTAATGTATTATTAGGTGCTCAAATAGCAAAAGATGGACAGTGGCGTTTTCCAGAAAGCGATAGTATTCCGGAAAAATTTAAAACGTGTGTTATCGCTTTTGAGGATGACTATTTTTATAAACATCCTGGATTTAATCCTATCTCTATAATTAAAGCCTTAAAAGAAAACTTAAATTCTGGTGAAGTCAAACGTGGTGGAAGTACAATTACCCAACAAGTTATTAGGCTATCTAGAAAAGGAAAATCAAGAACCTATTTAGAAAAGTTTAAAGAAATTATTTTAGCCACTAGATTAGAGTTAAGGCATAGTAAAGAAAAAATATTATCGCTTTATGCAAGTCATGCGCCTTTTGGCGGAAATGTTGTTGGTATAGATGCTGCGTCTTGGCGTTATTATAACAGAAACGCTCATGATTTATCATGGGCAGAAAGCGCAACTTTAGCTGTTTTACCCAATGCACCAAGCCTAATTTACCCAGGTAAAAATCAAAAAAAATTACTAGAAAAACGCAACAGGTTATTAAAAAAATTATTAGAAAACAATACTATTGATTCATTAACCTATAATCTTTCTTTAGCTGAAATCTTGCCTCAAAAACCATATCCATTACCACAAACAGCACCTCATTTACTACAAACTATTTCAAAAACTAATAAAGGAAAACGAGTTAAAACAACAGTTCAAAAACAACTTCAAGAACAAGTAAACAGCATTGTTTCTAATCATTATAACATTTTAAAACAAAATGAAATATATAACATTGCAGTTTTAGTTTTAGACGTTAAAACTAGAAAAGTTTTAGCCTATGTTGGTAACGCTCCAACAGATAAAGCACATCAAAAAAATGTAGACATAATTAACAAGCCTAGAAGTACTGGTAGTATCTTAAAACCTTTTTTATATGCTGCTATGCTTGATGCAGGAGATATACTTCCTAACACATTAGTTGCAGACATACCTTCTCAATTTGGAAATTATAGTCCCGAAAATTTTAATAAAGAATTTGATGGAGCTGTTCCTGCAAAACGCGCTTTATCACGCTCTTTAAATGTTCCTTCAGTTAGAATGTTACAAGCGTTTGGTTTAGATAGATTTCATCATTATCTAAAAGATTTAAAACTAAAAGACATAACCTATAATGCAAATCATTACGGATTATCCTTAATTTTAGGTGGAGCAGAAAGTAATTTATGGGATTTATGTAAAAGTTATGCAGCGTTCTCTTCGACTATAAATCATTTTAACGACACTTCAAGCGAGTATTTTTCCAATGAATTTTGCGAACCTACTTTCTACGACTCGCAAACCATTGATTTTGGAAAAAAAACTAATCAAAAAACACTTTTTGATGCTGCCTCAATCTATCTAACGTATCAAAGTTTAAAGGAGGTAAACAGACCAGAAGGCGATGACAATTGGGAGTTTTTTGACAATTCTAAACAAATCGCCTGGAAAACAGGTACTAGCTACGGTTTTAGAGATGCTTGGGCAATTGGTACAACAAAAGATTATGTTGTAGGTGTTTGGGTAGGTAATGCTGACGGAGAAGGTAGACCAGGATTAGTTGGTGTACAATCTGCAGCTCCAATTTTATTTGACGTATTTGATGCGCTTCCAAATAGTCAATGGTTTAAAAAACCTTTTGATGAAATGCAAGAAACTAGAATCTGTAGACTTAGTGGCTACAGAGCCTCGCTTAACTGTTTAGATACAGAGCTTCAATACGTACAACTAAGTGGTCTTAAAACAAAACCGTGTCCTTATCATAAGTTAATTCACCTAGACAAAACAAACACTTATCAGGTTAATACCTCTTGCGAAGATCTAAATAACATTAACACTCAGTCTTGGTTCACACTTCCTCCTTTAATGGAATACTATTATAAAAAAAAGAATCCTTTTTATAAATCACTTCCAACTTTTAGATTTGATTGTTTAGGTGAAAATGAAGTCACAATGCAATTTATTTATCCCAAAAATGAAAGTACTATTTATCTACCTAAGGATTTTAACGAAACGAAGAACGAACTCGTTTTAAAAGTTGCACATTCTAAAAAAAATAGCACTCTTTTTTGGTATATAGACAAAACTTACATTGGTCAAACTACAGATATTCATGATATCGCAATTAAGCCCGAAATTGGAGAACATTCACTTGTTGTAGTCGACGAATTTGGTAATGAAATAAAAAGAAACGTGATAATTTCTAAATAATATTCTAAACACGATATATAAATCTTACAATTTTAACAATTAATACTCTTTTCGTCGAAAAAAAACGCATTACGTCTATCTGTGTTAAATTATTCTTAATAAAAGTATACCTTTAAATAACCAACTTGTGTTTTTCGCAAGGTTTTCAAAAAAAATAAACTAACACCCAATCTCATTAAAATGAAAAAAACTACGTTCATTTTAGCTTTACTATTTCTACTAACAGGATGGCAAGCTAATTCACAAACTTATTTACAAGAAAATTTTAATGCCTCCATACCTGCAACCTGGACGATAACAGATGCAGGAGCAGCAACAGGTGATTCATGGATTTCTGGAATTCAAGGAGGTTTTTCAAGCTTAGATGGCACAAATGCAGCTATAGCAGATAGTGATGCAAACGGAAACGGTACGTTATTATTAGAAACGTTAACCTCTCCTGTTTTTGATGCTTCGGCAGCAACTGCACTATTTCTAGATTTTGACCAATATTACAGAAATATTGGAGCAGACAATGCTATCGTTGAGGTTTTTGATGGTACTGCTTGGGTCGAAGTATTAAATCAAACCGCTAGTATAGGCGGTTTTAATGCACCTGACCAACAACATATAGATATTACAGCCTATGCTAACGCTAACATGCAAGTTAGATTCATATATAATGATGCCGATTCTTGGGCTTGGTATTGGCTAATTGACAATGTGCTTATATACAACGCTACATGTCCAAACCCTTCAGGACTTACTTTAGATGCAGTAACATCTACATCTGTAGATTTATCTTGGACCTTAGGAGGGACAGAAGCTGCTTGGGAAGTAGTTGTTCAACCAGCTGGAACAGGAGCTCCAACTGGAGCAGGTTCTCCAGCAACAGACAATACATTATATACGGATAATACTTTAACTCCTGCAACAGACTACGAAGTGTATGTTAGAGCTAATTGTGGTGCAGACTTAAGTATTTGGACAGGTCCAATAACTTTTACAACCGACTGTGCAATATTTACACCAACATATTTACAAGACTTTACAACCATTCCAGCAAACTGTTGGGAAGTAGCTAATAATGGAGATTCAACAACAGGTCCTACAGACCTAGGAACTTCTTCATGGGCTAACGATGGCTATTTAAACAATGGTTTTACTGGAGCTTATAAAATCAACCTATGGTTAGCAGAAAAAAGTGATTGGCTGCTAAGTCCAGAAATTGACTTAACAGGTGTTCCTTATCAGGTAGAATTTGATTTTGGAGTTATGACTTTTGGTAGTACAACTACCGCAGGAACTTTAGGATCTGATGATACAGTAGAATTAATGATTACTACAGATAATGGTACAACATGGACTGTATTAGAAACTTTTGATGCAACATCCGTGATTCCGGCAACAGGATTACATGTAGTACAAAATTTAACTGCTTATTCTGGTACTACTGCTCAGTTTGGTATTAGAGCATCAGAAGGAACTGTTGATGATCCAACAGATAACGATGTATTTGTAGATAATTTTCAAGTACGCGCAGTACCATCTTGTCCAGACCCATTAGCTGTAACAGCAACTGCGACAGGAGATACAACAGCAGATATTACTTGGGATGCTGGATCAACAGAAACAGAATGGCAAATTTGGATACAACCAGCAGGAACTGGAGAGCCAACAACAGATGGTGTAGTAACCTCATTAAACGCACCATATCCAGCAACAGGATTAACACCTAGCACACCATATGAAGTTTACGTGAGAGCAAATTGCGGTACTGATGGATATAGTGTATGGATTGGTCCAGTAAACTTTACAACATTAAACACACCACCACCTGCTCCAGTAGGAGTATCATGTGCTTCTGGCGCATCTTCTACAATTATCTTTACAGAAGATTTTGGTAATGATACTAATTATGTGCCATCAGGATGGACAGGAACCACTTTTGCTGATATCAATGGAGATTGGGATATTACAACTGTAAATGGAAACTCTGGTGGAACAGGTCCAAATATTACATGGGATGGAAATGCAGGAACACACCTTGAATATGAAGGCTCAGGAAATACAACTAACGTAGCCTCTGCAATTACACCAGCAATAGACTTATCTACAGCAGTAGATGGTGCAGAATTATCGTTTTGGATGCATGCATTTGGAGATAATATGGGAACCTTAAATATTGGTGTTAGCACTTCTCAAACAGGACCTTTTACTTCAGAATATACTTGGATAGGTGACTATCAATCAACAGCAGATGAAGCTTGGGTACCAATTGGTATTAACTTAGATGCTTACTTGGGTCAAATCATTTATATCGAAATTAGCTATGTAGGAACAGGAGACACGTTTGAGAGTGATATGGCAATTGACCAAGTGAGAGTAGAAACGTGTGGTGATTTTTGTGTTGCTCCAACAGGTATAACTGTTGATGCAATTACAGACACAACTGCAGATGTATCATGGACTGCTAATAATGGTGAAACAAATTGGGAAATAGTAGTACAACCAGCAGGTACAGGAGTACCAACGGGATCTGGAACACCTATTACTACCAACCCTTATACATTAACAGGTTTAACCGCAAGTACAGTTAATGAGGTTTATATTCTTTCTGATTGTGGTAATGGCTTAAGTGTTTGGGCAGGACCAATTAACTTTACAACATTAAACACACCACCACCTGCTCCAGTAGGCGTAACATGTACTTCTGGTGCATCTACTTTTATCTTTACAGAAGATTTTGGTAATGACACCAACTATGTGCCTGCAGGATGGACAGGAACTGCATTTACAGATACTAATGGAGATTGGGATATTACAACCGTAAATGCAAACTCAACAGGAACTGGTCCAAACATTACATGGGACGGAAATGCAGGAACACACCTTGAATATGAAGGTTCAGGAAACACAACTAATGTAGCCTCTGCTATTACACCAGCAATAGACTTATCTACAGCAGTAGATGGTGCAGAATTATCGTTTTGGATGCATGCATTTGGAGATAATATGGGAACTTTAAATATTGGTGTAAGCACCTCTCAAACAGGACCTTTTACTACTGAGTATACTTGGATAGGTGATTACCAATCAACAGCAGACGAAGCTTGGGTACCTATTGGTGTTAATTTAGATGCCTACTTAGGACAGATAGTGTACATTGAAATTAGCTATGTAGGTACTGGTGATATTTTTGAAAGCGATATGGCAATTGACCAAGTGCGAGTAGAAGCTTGTGGAAACTTTTGCGTAGCACCAAGTAATATTACTGCAACATCAATTACTGAAACTTCAGCAGATATATCTTGGACATCAAATGGAACAGAGACAGAATGGAATTATGTTATACAACCAGCAGGAACAGGAATACCAACTTCTGGTACGTTAGTAACAACAACCACAATTTCAGAGACAGGATTAAATCCAGCAACGGATTACGAGATTTATGTACAATCGATTTGTGGAGCAGATACAAGTACTTGGGCTGGTCCGTTTACCTTTTCAACATTATTACAATTTAACTTTACTTTAGATTGTGCGACGGATGGACCACAAACAATTAACTACTGTTATGAAAGTAACGATACAAACATCTTTACATTTAGCTCTACGGATGGTACAGCATTAAATATCACATTTAACTCTGGACAAGTAGAGCAAGGATGGGATGAGTTAATCGTATTTGATACAGACGGAACAACAGACCTTAATGCATTAACACCATATGGAAATAATGGAGATGTTTCAGGGTTGACATATCAATCGTCAGGAGACACTATTTCTTTTACTGTACAATCAGATGGTGTATTTGATTGTGGTTCTCAAGGCTATACACCATTAACAGTTACAGTAAATTGTGCAACTTGTATTAATCCTGTTGTAGACTTTTCTACAACTACCGACTGTAGTGCAGGAAACAATCAATTTTTTGTTAACGTTGATATAACTAGTATAGGAGATGCATTAAGCTTAAATATTACAGACAACCAAAGTACTCCATTACAAAACGTAATGACTAGTGGTATTATAACAATGGGACCATATCCATTGGACACAGATGTAGTAGTTACAGTTGCAAATGCGGATGATACAAATTGTATTGTAACAAGTAGCACATTAAATGTTCCTGTTTGCCCTCCAGTAAATGATGATTGTTTAAATGCTATTATAGTCACACCAAACGCAGACGAGAATTGTACTAATACAACAAGCGCAACATTATATGGAGCAACAACTTCAACACAAACAAATGTTTGTACTGGAACAGCAAATGACGACGTTTGGTTTCAGTTTGATGCTGTTGCAACCGATCACGGAATTGACATAAGTAACATCGTTGGAGATACGGTTAATTTAAACCATGCACTTTATGAAGGTCCTGATTGTGACTCTTTAACTAATATTTATTGTGAGGCTACAAACAATAGCATAGCAAATGGGTTAACAATAGGTAATACTTACTATATTAGAATTTACACAGATGGAGATATTCCTTTTCAAGATGTAAACTTTGATTTATGTGTATTTACAATTCCGCCTCCAATAACAACAAACGACACACAATACACAGTACAAGAATTAGTTACAGATGTATTAGTAAATTCGCCTTGTGCATTAATTAACAACGTTACTTGGTCAACAGGAACCGATTTTGGAACAACTAATGGTATTGGATATTTTGAAGCCAACGGATCTTCATTCCCTTTCCAAAGTGGTATTGTTATGACAACAGGAAACGTATTAAATGCACCAGGTCCAGAGACAGGTGTATTAAGTGAAGGTGGAGGATCTTGGCCAGGAGATGCAGACTTAGAGGCTTTTATTAATACAGATTTAGACGGAAATCCAGGAGATGATGTACCTGCAGGAGGATCTAACAACGCATCATTAATTGAGTTCGAATTTACTCCGTTAATTGATCAGCTATCTTTTAATTTTATTTTTGCAGCAGAAGAATATGGAACTTTTCAATGTGGATTCTCTGATGCATTTGCATTTTTATTAACAGACTTAACAACTGGTAATGTTACAAACCTTGCTGTAATACCAGGCACTTCAGATCCAGTTTCGGTACTTTCAATAAGAGACGACGCTTATAATACTAGTTGTGCATCCTCTAACCCAACACTATTTGATGCATACTATGGAGCAGGAGGATTACCAGCAATTACTAATCCAACAAACTTTATTGGAAGAACAGTACCATTAACAGCAACTTCTGCTGTGATACCTAACAATCCATATAGTATCAAATTGGTTATCGCAGATGATGGTGATACTATTTACGACTCGGCTGTATTTTTAGAAGCTAGTAGTTTTGATATTGGAAATATTGACCTTGGAAATGACATTTTAATTAGTAATGGATTAGCAACTTGCGAAGGTGATAGCGTAACACTAGACTTAGGTATTGCTCCACCAACAAACGCAACCATAACATGGTATGCGGTTGCAGACGGAATTACAGACCCAATTGCAGGTGAAAACGGAACCTCTTTAGTTGTTACTGAACAAGGACTATATCAAGTAGATATTACATTTACAGACGTAAGTTCAGCTTGTTTTTATACAGATCAGATTTTGGTTGAATTTTTTCCGAAACCGGAAATTGAAACAGGTATAATTACAGATATCTCAGCTTGTGATCCAGATGATAGTGGTGTTTTCTCGTTTGATTTAACAATATTTGAATCAGCTATTTATGCCACACAAAATGATATTGCAATAAGCTATTATTTAACCGAACAAAATGCAATTGATGCAATAGATGCTTTTACTAACCCAACCAGTTTCACATCAGCACCTACAACAATATATATTAGGTTAGAAAATACAATTACAGGATGTTTTGAAACCACATCATTTAACTTATTATTTAATATAAGTCCAGAAACATCATTTAATTTAGATGTGCCTTATGAAGTTTGTCCAAACGCAACATCACCAATTGCAATCACTGCAGACGCTATTAATTATATTGAAAGCGAAGTAAGTATCAAGTGGTACAACGAAGGTGTTGAGATTGCTGGTCAAACAGGTTTATCATTAAATACTGTTTTAACTGCAGGAGAGTATGAAATTGAAGTTACATTTAATGATACAGGATGTTCTAAGTCAGAATTTGTAACAGTAGTAGAGTTAGAAAACTGTACAATACCACAAGGTATCTCTCCAGGTGTATCACCAGGATTAAATGACAATTTTGATTTAAGTAGTTTTGATGTACAAAGCTTAGAGATTTACAACCGTAATGGTACTTTAGTTTACTCTAAAACAAATTATGTAAACGAATGGGAAGGACAATCTAACGCAGGTGACGAGTTACCAGTTGGAACGTACTACTACGTAATGAAGTATCAAGGAAACAAAACAAAAGCCTCTTGGGTATATATAAACAGATAAACTAACTAGAAAACCAACAAGAAACAGATGAAAAAAATAATATATATCGTATTCCTAGTGTTTATAGGTGTACAAGCCCAACAAGATCCACAGTACACACAGTACATGTATAACATGAATGTGGTTAATCCAGCATATGCAGGATCGACAGATGGTGTTGCCATAGGCGCACTATACAGAAGCCAATGGGTTGGATTAGAAGGAGCACCAACTACAGGAACACTAACCCTACATTCGCCAGTTGGTAAGAATGTAGGATTGGGACTATCATTAATAAGTGATGAAGTAGGACCAGTAAGCGAGACGAATGCTTATGTTGATTTTTCTTACACCATACCTGTAGGAACAAAAACTAAATTAGCATTTGGATTAAAAGCAGGAGCTACGTTTCATGACATTGGATTAGCAGGATTAGATTTAATAGATGCTAATGATCCCTTTTTCTCAGAAAACATTAATGAAGTTACTCCAAATATTGGAGCGGGATTATATTTTTACAAACCAAGTAAGTTTTATATTTCTGCCTCTATGCCTAACATTTTAAACTCTGTGCATTTAGATGCTAATGGTTTTAAAATAGGATCAGAGACGCAACACTTTTTTGGAGCAGCAGGATACGTATTTGATTTATCAGAAAACTTTAAGCTAAAGCCACACGCTTTAGCTAAAGTTGCTTTTGATGCGCCAGTAAGTTTTGATGTTAACTTAAACTTATTTATGTATGACTTTGTAGAAGTAGGAGCAGGTTACCGTTTAGACGATTCTTTTAGTGGGATGATTAACTTTTTAGTGGCACCTAATTTAAGAATAGGTTATGCGTATGACAGTATCCAATCACAATTAGATGTTGTAACCAACTCATCACACGAGATTTTTATCAACTTTGATATTAATCTTCCAAGAAAAGTATCACGTTCACCACGTTATTTCTAATCAAAAGCCAACCATTACAATGAAAAAAATACAACTATTTATATTCGCGATATTACTAAGCAGTGCCAATGGGTTTGCTCAAAGTGATGCGACCAAAAGTGCTGACAAACATTTTGATAAGTTAGAGTTTGTTGAAGCAGCTAAAGCCTATACCAAATTAGTAGAAAAAGGAGAAGCAGACGCATACGTGTACCAACGATTAGCCGAAGCAAACTACAATACATTTAATACCGTAGAAGCAGAAAAATGGTATGCTAAGGCATTAGAAACAAAAGCAGATCCAGAAATGCTTTATAAGTATTCTGAGATGTTAAAAGCAAATGGTAAATATGATGCTTCAAACGCACAAATGAAAAAATTTGCTTCGCTTTACAGCACAGACGACAGAGCTAAAGCATACACTGCTAATCCAAATTACTTAGAAGACATCTTAAACTCTGAAGCAAAATTTACTGCAGAAAATTTAGATTTTAATACAGCAGCTTCAGACTTTGGAGGGACTTTAAAAGATGGAACCCTTTATATTACCTCTGCAAGAAATGACTCTAGACGTAATTATGGATGGAATGACCAACCGTTTTTAGACATCTATGAAATAGCACAAGCAGAGGACGGAAGTTATGCTGAACCAAATTTGCTTAACGGAAAGATAAACACTAAATATCATGAAGGTGTGGTATCATTCTCACCAGACGGTAACACGATGTATTTTTCTAGAGAAAGCTTTTTTGAGAATATGTACGAAAAGCTAGAAACAGGGAACACAAAAATTAGTGTTATTCAGTTATTTAAAGCGACAAAATCTGGAGACAAATGGGATAAAGTACAACCGTTAAATATTAACACTAATACGTACTCTGTAAAAAACCCATCAGTAAGCAAAGACGGAACAACATTATACTTTGCATCTGATATGCCAGGAGGATTTGGTATGTACGACATCTACAAAGCAACTATTGAAGCTGATGGTATGGTTGGAACACCAGAAAACCTAGGAAACAAGATTAATACCTCAGGACAAGAAATGTTTCCATACGCAGGATCAAGCGACTATTTATTTTTCTCTTCAAATGGACACTTAGGTTTAGGTAACTTAGATGTATTTTATACTGAATATTCTAATGCAGGAAAAGTAAAAAATATGGGAGCACCAATAAATAGTAAAGCAGACGATTTTGCTTTTAATATTGATGCAGATAAAAAAGGTTACGTGTCTTCAAACCGTGAAGGTGGAAAAGGAAGTGATGACATTTATGCTATTAATGAAATTAAAGCCTTATGTGATGTAGACCTAATTGTAACTGTAGAAAATGCAGAAACTGGAGAAAAACTAGCTAATGCTACAGTAGTACTACATGATGCTAAAGGATCAGTATTAGGGACACAAACAACCAATGCACAAGGTGTAGCAACATTTAATACAGACTGTGACTTAGATACTAGCTTAAAAGTAACTAAAGCAGAGTTTGAAGATAACGCAGTAACTGTTAATACAAAACGAGAGGACCGTCTTGCTGTTACAGTTGACCTAACACCAATCAAGAAAATTATTGTTGCAGACAAAGTGGTGTTAGACCCAATTTACTTTGAGTTTGACAAATCTAACATTACACCACAAGGAGCATTAGAGTTAGACAAACTAGTCTTAGTGATGAATAAATACCCAGAAATGGTAATCTATGCAACATCACATACAGATAGTAGAGGTCCTGCAGGTTATAACATGAGCTTATCTGATAGAAGAGCTAAATCTACAGTAGCTTACATCATATCTAAAGGTATTGATGCAAGCAGAATATCTGGAGATGGTAAGGGAGAATCAGAGCTATTATATGACTGTGGATCTAGTTGTACAGAAGAGCAACATCAATTTAACAGACGTTCTGAGTTTACAATCGTAAGCGGTGGACCTAAACAATAAACACTAGTTTAACAACCAATTAAAAACCAAAAAAAGCCACATCTTTTATAGATGTGGCTTTTTTAATTTATAGCTGTTTTAAAGCACTCACTTTACCAAGAACAATATGGGTTTTCAATAAGTTGTGAATTGTAATATTTAATATCTCCAGTCACTTCATCACCTAACCATTCCGGTTTAACAAAAGTTTCGTTTTCATGATTTAACTCAACTTCTGCAATGACCAACCCTTGGTTATCTGCATAAAACTCATCCACTTCAAACGTATGCTCATCTACTTTTACTTCGTAACGTGTTTTATCAATTACTCCTTTTTTGCAAAGTAATAATAATTGTTCTGCTTCTACTTTTGTGATTTCTTTCTCCCATTCAAACCTAGACAATCCACTGCTTGAGGATTCTCCTTTTATAGTTAAAAACCCTTGATTATCTTTAAGTCTTACCCTTACAGTTCTTTTTTTGTCAGTACTTAAAAAACCTTGCGTAATTTTGGTGAGTTTAAATGCTTCTGCTTTAAAGGCATTAGATTTGACTAAAAATTTACGTTCTATTTCTATCATTTTTTTAGGTAATTATAAATCTTAAATTAAATTGAAATCAATAAAAGACATTTAATGTCTAAATTTACAAGATGCAAAACGATTTACCAATAAGAAAAATTATTCATGTGGATATGGACGCATTTTACGCGTCAGTAGCCCAAATGGATAATCCTGAACTTATAGGAAAAGCTATTGCTGTTGGAGGTGGCGGATCACGTGGTGTTATTAGTGCTGCCAGCTATGAAGCAAGAAAATTTGGAGTCAAAAGCGCCATGTCTGGTAGATTGGCAATAAAATTATGTCCTCATCTAATTTTTGTTAAAACAGATTTTGAACGCTATAAAGAAATCTCTAATAAAATTAGAAAAATTTTTTACGATTATACCGATTTGGTAGAGCCTTTATCCTTGGACGAAGCCTATTTAGATGTTACCCAAAACAAAAAAGGTAATCCTAGCGCATCTATGTTAGCAGAAGAGATTAGATCTAGAATTTTTAATGAAGTTGGCTTAACTGCTTCAGCTGGAATTAGTATTAATAAATTTGTTGCTAAAATCGCTAGTGATTACAACAAACCTAATGGACAAAAAGTTGTAAATCCTGAAGAGGTTTTAGCTTTTTTAGAAGCTTTAGACATTAGAAAATTTTATGGCATTGGTAAGGTTACTGCCGAGAAAATGTACCAAAAGGGAATTTATAACGGTAAGGATTTAAAATCTAAATCAATTGAGTTTTTAGAATCTAACTTTGGCAAGTCAGGAAAATCGTATTACTACATTGTTAGAGGTATACATAACAGCGAAGTAAAACCAAACAGAATTAGAAAAAGTTTAGCTGCTGAGCGTACGTTTACTGAAAACTTATCCTCAGAAGTCTTTATGCTTGAAAAACTAAAGCTTATTGCTGACGAAGTTGCTAAAAGATTAGCTAATAGCAAAGTTGCAGGAAAAACTATTACGTTAAAAATTAAATACAGTGATTTTACGCTACAAACACGCAGTAAAACATTACCTTATTTTATTGCTGATGCTGCTATAATTTTGGATACTGCAAAGGATTTGCTATATCAAGAAAAAATGAATAATTCTGTGCGTTTACTTGGCATCTCATTATCCAATCTAAATACTTTAAATAAACCTAAAAAGATAGAGTTGGATAAAACCATTAGTGTCCAATTGAGTTTTAAATTCTAGGCTACAGATACAATACGCTCCATTGGAATAATTGTAGACGTTTTTAATATTACATAGTCTTCTGTTACTCCCCAAATTGTGGTGTTTACTCTTTTTAATCCTTCGTTGTCTGCAAACAAAATATGTACTTTCTCGTGCTCTATATTACCCAATACCATTGCTCTTATTAAAGTCTGACAGCGTTCTACTTTTTCTTTTTTCGAGGATAATAATTCTTCTTTAGGGAATTTTAAAAATTTTATTTGCTCTTTTTCTATTGTTTGTATCGCTAGGTTGTTCATTTTATATACTATTAATCGTTTATTACTTTAAATTACATAATCATTACTTAACTGACTAATTTAATTGCTATTTTGATTAATATTTAACATAGTTTGTAAGTGTTTTAAAACAAAAAACCAGTTATATCTCTATAACTGGTTTTAATTTAATGTTTTGTGCTTGGCTATGCGTTAGCGATAGAAACGACATCCTTTTTTGTGCGCGCTTATGCGCAAAAAAGATATAGTGGATAGCGCGACCCTTGTGGTAACGCCCAAGTTATTTTAAAAACTACAACTTGTAATCTCTGTGACTCTTAGCGTGTTTACCATTCCTTTTTCTTGAATTGGCATGGCTGCTAAACTTATTAACATGTCTCCTACTTCTAAAAACCCTTTTTTACATGCAATAGCGTTTACGTCTTCTATGGTCTCGTCTGTGCTAACAAACTTGTCGTAATAAAACGCTGTTACTCCCCAAAGTAAATTTAACTGCGTTAATATACGCTTGTTTGAGGTAAATACTAATATATGTGATTTTGGTCTCCATGCTGATATCTGAAACGCTGTGTATCCACTATTGGTTAATGTTGATATTGCTTTTGCGTCAATATCATTAGCCATGTGTGCTGCGTGATAACATATGGATTTTGTAATATATCTGTTGGTACGTATGTGTGGTGGTGATTGTGGTACCTTTATTAGCTCAGAGTTTTCTACACTTTTGATAATGTTAGACATTTGTCTGATAACTTGCACAGGGTATTGTCCTACACTTGTCTCTCCTGATAGCATTACTGCATCTGCACCATCCATTACACTGTTTGCAACGTCATTAACTTCTGCTCGTGTTGGTGTTAAACTAGTAATCATAGTTTCCATCATTTGTGTTGCTATAATTACTGGTATTCTGGCACGTTTTGCACGTAGTACTAGTTGTTTTTGAACTAATGGTACTTCTTCTGCAGGAATCTCTACTCCAAGATCACCACGTGCTACCATTAATCCGTCACAATAGGCTACAATTTTGTCTATGTTTTCTACTGCTTCTGGTTTTTCGATTTTTGCAATAATCGGAATTTTATGATCGCTATGTTTTTTTATTAGTTCTTGTAATTGCATTAAATCCTCTGCATGACGCACAAATGATAAGGCCATCCAATCGACTCCTAACTTACATGCAAAAATAGCGTCTTCGACGTCTTTTTCTGTTAAAGCTGGCTGAGAGATATTTGTATTAGGAAGGTTAACTCCTTTTTTAGATTTTAATGGTCCACCTTGAATTACCTTGGCTTTTACTTCTGATTTTTTATCTGTTGATAGTACTTCAAAAATTAATTTTCCGTCATCTAAAAGGATACGTTCTCCTGGTTTTGCATCCTGCGGAAAACGGTCATAAGTCATGTATACACGATCTTTAGTCCCTTCAAAACGTTTACCTGTTGCAAAAACAATCTCGTCTCCAGGATTTACAATTACCTCTCCCTTCATCACTCCTACACGAAGTTTTGGTCCTTGCAAGTCTCCTAATATGGAAGCATTATAACCAAACTCGTCGTTTAGCTCTCGTATCATTTTTACACGTTCTTCAACGTCTTTATAATCTGCGTGAGAGAAGTTGATTCTAAATACATTAGCACCTTCGTCTAACATACCTTTTAATACCTCTTTGCTGCTAGTTGCTGGTCCTAAAGTTGCAACGATCTTAGTTTTTTTTCTTATTGGCATTAGTTGAATATTAAATTGTCCTTGGATTTTAAAGCATCTGTGTCTATACTGTAAGCAGTCACTACTTGTGGAATCCTTAGAATGTTATTTAAAATAATTTTTTCTTTATTATGGAATTCGGTTTCTATTTTAAGAAGATAATTTACTTTTTTAAATTCTGGTAACAAATAAAAATTAGTTGCACCTGTTGAGTCTTCTCCAAATAACGAATTTGATTGTTGCTGTAAATTATTATGCTGTACCTTACATGTATTGGCTACTAGGTGGTATGTGGTAAGTTGTTTTTCGTCAAACCACTCAAACAATGCATAACTGGAATTTAAACTTGGATTGGTTAGGTCGTCTAACCGTCTTCTAAGTTTAATATCTAATGTTTGATTTATTAAAAAAGCTAATCTATAGTCTTCTATTACGCAATGAATACCTATTAATGCGTAATGCTCTTCTTCTAAAAAATCATCTAAGGAGAGTTTCCGAACAGCCATTTTAATATAAAATTAATTGTAAATATAGCATTTAAACGCTTATTATAATTCAATTTTACTTAAACTTAACAACAAAAAACCACGAAAACGTTTTAGTTAAACCTAAATTATTAAGAATTTAAGAATAGTACTTTTATTATATAAAGCCAGCTTTAGTAATTTGACTTTGAAGTGCAAAAAAGGCGCGTTTGGATGCTTTTTCTTCAGCTTTCTTTTTTGAAGTTGCTCTAGCCTTAGCTACTATTTTTGAGTCAATAGATAATTTTACAGAGAAGTGTTTAATATTGTCATTACCAGTGTCTTCATAAACATTGTAGTCAAAGACCTTTTTTTCTTTTTGACACCACTCTATCAATAAACTTTTATAGCTTATGACTTTACCTTCTAGTTTTTCGATATCAACATAAGGATCTATAACCCGTTTTTGAATAAACTTATCACAGTTTTTGTAACCTTTGTCAAGATATATTGCACCTATTAACGCTTCAAATAGGTTACCATGTATATTATCTCCAAATTGACCTTTAGGTATTTTACTTTCTACAAGATCTATAAGTCCTAAATCTTTACCAAGTTCATTTAAATGTTCTCGACTAACTACTTTTGATCGCATTTTAGTTAGATAACCTTCATCACCTCCAGGGACTTCCATGTATAAATGATGCGCAATCACAGCACTAAGCATAGCGTCGCCTAAAAACTCTAAACGTTCATAATTAATTATGTGTCCTTTTTCGTCTTTAATATTCATGGAACGATGCGTAAAGGCTGTTTGATAAAACTTTAAAGTTTTTGGTTTAAACTTTAGTATTTTAGATATTGCCACAAAAAAATTCCCATCGTCATTTGATTGGGAATTAAATATGTTACGAATGCGTTTCATTCAATAAAACTAGTCTAGTTTTTTAAATAACACACAAGCATTGTGTCCTCCAAAACCAAAAGTATTGCTCATAGCAACATTAATCTCTCTTTTTTGAGGTGCATTAAGTGTTAAATTTAAATCTGGATCAATATTTTCGTCTATAGTAGTATGATTTATTGTTGGTGGCACAATACCATGTTCCATTGCTAATATAGCAGCAATAGACTCAATAGCACCTGCAGCACCTAATAAATGCCCAGTCATAGACTTGGTAGAATTGATATTAATATTTTTTGCGTGATCACCAAAAACTTCTTTAATAGCTTTTAACTCGGCAACATCACCTAAAGGTGTAGATGTACCATGCGTATTAATGTGATCAACGTCTTCTGGTTTTAAACCAGCGTTTTCTAAACAGTTTTTCATTACTGCAATTACTCCAATTCCGTCTGGATGTGGTGCAGTCATGTGGTAAGCGTCAGAGGACATTCCGCCTCCTAAAACTTCTGCGTAGATTTTGGCTCCTCTTGCTTTAGCGTGCTCATATTCTTCTAGAATAATTGCACCTGCTCCTTCACCTAAAACAAATCCATCACGAGTGGCATCAAAAGGTCTTGATGCTGTTTCTGGACTTTCATTTCTGGTTGATAAAGCATGCATTGCATTAAATCCTCCCATTCCAGCAATTGTAACTGCTGCTTCACTACCTCCTGTAACAATAACATCACAATGTCCTAAACGTATATAATTTAAGGCATCTATCATTGCGTTTGCAGAAGATGCACATGCAGATACAGTTGTGTAATTAGGACCCATAAAACCATTTTTTATAGAAATGTTTCCTGGAGCAATGTCTGCAATCATCTTAGGGATGAAAAAAGGATTAAATCTTGGAGTACCATCACCTTCGGCAAAATTTAACACCTCATTTTGAAATGTTTCTAATCCACCAATTCCGGCTCCCCAAATTACACCTACTCTTAATTTATTTATGGTCTCTAAGTCTAGTTTAGAGTCCGCAATAGCCTCATCAGATGCGACCATTGCGTACTGCGTAAACCTGTCCATTTTGCGGGCTTCTTTTCTATCTAGAAAATCAGTTGCCACGAAATTTTTTAACTCGCAAGCAAAGTTTGTCTTGAACTTTTCAGTATCAAAATATGTTATAGGTGCAGCACCACTTTTACCACTAATAAGACCAGACCAATACTCGTCCTTAGTGTTTCCAATTGGCGTTAACGCTCCTAATCCTGTAACTACTACTCGCTTAAGTTCCATAAATATTGTGCTTATTTAGCAGCTTCAATATAAGATACAGCTTGACCTACTGTAGCAATGTTTTCTGCTTGGTCATCTGGAATCTGGATATCGAATTCTTTTTCAAATTCCATGATTAATTCTACAGTGTCTAATGAATCTGCTCCTAAGTCGTTTGTGAAGCTAGCTTCAGTTACAACTTCGTTTTCATCAACACCTAATTTGTCTACGATAATCGCTTTTACTCTTGATGCAATGTCTGACATAATTTTAATTTTTTTAGTTTTAATTAAGAGGCAAAAATAAAAAACTTTATTTTAAAACACACGTTTACTTTAAAAATGTGCTACGAATTTAATTATTTAAATCGAAGAATTTCGATTTTAGCCCATAATTGTTAATAATTATTGCTTTTTTTGTTTGAAGAATTTAACATTGAAAATAGAAAATGAAACGTGTAGTAATTTTTGCGTCCGGAAGCGGATCTAATGCTGAAAATTTAATAAGGTTTTTTCAAAATAGAGACAATGCGTCTGTTATTCAGGTATTAACTAACAATCCTCATGCCAAAGTTTTAGATCGCTGTAAAAAATTGAAAGTTAGCGCTTTATCTTTCAACAAAACAGCCTTTACAGAGACAGATGATGTATTAAATATTCTTAAATCTAATACACCTGATTTAATTATTTTAGCTGGTTTTTTATGGAAATTTCCAGAAAAAATACTAAAAAACTTTCCAAATAAAGTCATCAATGTACATCCAGCTTTATTACCAAAATTTGGTGGAAAAGGCATGTATGGAATGTATGTGCATCAAGCTGTAATTAATAATAAAGAAACAGAAACAGGTATCACAATTCATTACGTAAACGAGAATTATGACGAAGGTGCGATCATATTTCAATCAAAATGTGAGGTTTTAGCTTCAGACACTGCACAAGATGTTGCAGACAAGATTCATGAATTAGAGATGAAACATTTTCCGGAAGTGGTTGATCAACTATTAAAAAAATAAGATTTCCGTTTACACGGAAATACTAAAATGAGTAAAAAGAAGAAAAAATATTATACCGTTTGGCAAGGACACCATAAAGGCGTTTTTGAAACTTGGAATGATTGTAAAGCACAAATTAAAGACTATCCAGGTGCGCAATATAAGTCCTTTGCTACTTTTGACGCTGCCAAAGAAGCCTTGAAAGGTAACTACTTTGACTATATTGGAAAAAAAGAAGATTTTAAAAGTGAGTTAAGCCATGAACAGCTTAAAAAAATTGGACGTCCAAATTATAATTCTATCTCTGTGGATGCAGCTTCTTCTGGTAATCCAGGTATAATGGAATATAGAGGTGTAGACACCAAAACCAAGAAACAATTATTTAAACAAGGACCATTTGAGCAAGGCACAAACAATCTAGGTGAGTTTTTGGCTTTAGTACATGGTTTAAGTTTTTTAAAAAAACATAATAGCGACCGTATTATATATACAGACTCCAAAACAGCTATGAGTTGGGTACGCAAAAAAACGTGTAATAGTAAGCTTGAGCGTAACGCAAAAAATAAACCAGTTTATGATTTGGTAGATCGTGCTGTAGCTTGGCTAAAAGCTAACGATTATAAAACTACTATTGTTAAATGGGAAACTAAAGCTTGGGGAGAAATACCTGCGGATTTTGGAAGGAAGTAATAACAAAAGTTCAAACCAACGCATACACCAAAGTCTTTTTATTTTTTTTCATTTTAATTTGTTTTAATTTAAAGCAAACATCCATGATTTACAACCTCAAAAAAAATAAAGATTAGTGAAGTGTTGTTTGATACAAGTGAATTGTTAAGAATTACAAAACTAATGTTAAAGACTTCATTTTATTCCGAAAGGAAATTAAAAAAAATGCGACTAAAAAACCTATATTTGCACTTTAATTTAAATAGCTTTTATGAGCAAGTTAGTAATAGTAGGTACAGTAGCATTTGACGCAATAGAAACTCCTTTTGGTAAAACCGATAAAATTCTTGGTGGAGCAGCAACCTATATAGGGTTATCTGCAGCAAATTTTGATGTAGATCAAGCAGCAGTGTCTGTTGTTGGTGGAGATTTTCCTCAGGAATATTTAGATCTTTTAACAGATAGAAAAGTAAATATTGAAGGTATCGAGATTGTAAAAGACGGTAAAACATTTTTTTGGAGTGGAAAATATCACAACGACATGAACTCTCGTGATACTTTAGCAACTGAATTAAACGTATTAGAGCATTTTAACCCTGTAGTACCACAAAATTATCGTGATGCGGAGATTGTAATGTTAGGTAATTTACACCCTTTAGTACAACAAGGTGTTTTAGACCAAATGACTAAAAAGCCAAAATTAGCTATTTTAGATACTATGAATTTCTGGATGGACATCGCATTAGACGATTTACTTGCAGTGATTAAAAATGTAGATGTAATTACTATTAATGATGAAGAAGCAAGACAATTAACTGGAGAATACAGTTTAGTTGTTGCTGCTAGAAAGATTCATGAAATGGGACCAAAATATGTAGTTATCAAAAAAGGAGAGCATGGTGCTTTACTTTTCCATGATGACCATATGTTTTATGCACCTGCTTTACCATTGGAAGAAGTATTTGATCCAACTGGAGCAGGAGACACTTTTGCTGGTGGATTTGCTGGTTATTTAGCAAGTACAGGAGACATTAGTTTTGAAAACATGAAAAACGCAGTAATCTACGGATCTACTTTAGCCTCTTTTTGTGTCGAAAAATTTGGAACTGAGCGCATGATTGACCTTAAAAAAGACGAGGTCAACAACCGACTAAAAGAATTTAAAAAATTAACACATTTCGATATCGAATTAAAATAAAAAAAACGCGCTCGTAATTATGAGCGCGTTTTTTATTTTTATCATTTTAATAAACAACTCACAACACAACAACAATGAGTGATGCTTTAAAACATGAGTGCGGAATTGCACTGATAAGATTACGTAAACCTTTAGAATTTTATAAAGAAAAATATGGAAGTGCTTTTTATGGTGTAAATAAAATGTACTTAATGATGGAAAAGCAACACAATCGTGGTCAAGATGGTGCTGGTTTTGCAAGTATTAAAATGGACACGCTTCCAGGAGAACGTTACATTAGTCGTGTACGCTCCATAGCACAACAACCTATTCAGGATATTTTTGCACAAATTAACGAACGTGTAAATAAAGAGTTAGCACAACATCCAGAATACCAAGATAGCGTTGCGCTTCAAAAAAAACACATACCTTATATTGGTGAGTTACTATTAGGACACGTGCGTTATGGTACGTTTGGTAAAAACAGTGTGGAAAGTGTCCATCCTTTTTTAAGACAAAATAACTGGATGCATCGTAATCTTATTTTGGCAGGTAACTTTAATATGACTAATGTTAAAGAGCTGTTTAAAAACCTAGTGGACCTTGGACAACATCCAAAAGAATATACAGACACCATTACTATAATGGAAAAAATAGGTCACTTTTTAGATGATGCAGTAAGTAAAATCTATAAAGACCTAAAAAAAGAAGGTTACGGTAAACACGAATGCTCACCTTTAATTGCCGAACGTTTAAAAATTGCCAAAATATTAAGACGTGCTGCTAAAAATTGGGATGGTGGTTATGCTATGGCTGGTTTAATTGGACATGGAGATGCTTTTGTACTTCGTGATCCAGCAGGCATACGTCCTGTATATTACTATACAGATGACGAGATAGTTGTTGTTGCTTCAGAACGTCCTGTGATACAAACAGTTTTTAATGTCGAGTTTGAGGATGTTAAAGAGCTAACTCCAGGTCATGCTTTAATCTCTAAAAAATCTGGTGCAGTTTCGATAAAAAAAATATTAGAACCCTTAGAGCGTAAATCTTGTAGTTTTGAGCGCATTTACTTTTCTAGAGGAAGTGATGCCGAAATCTATCAAGAGCGTAAAATGCTTGGACGTTTATTAATGCCACAAGTTTTAAAGGCGATTAATAATGATACAAAAAATAGTGTTTTCTCTTATATTCCTAATACTGCTGAAACTTCATTTTATGGAATGATTGAAACAGTCGAGGAGCATTTAAATGAGAAAAAAACCAAAGCTATTTTAGACGGAAATGGACAATTATCTGCAGATCAGGTAACATCTATATTAAAAGAAAGACCACGTATAGAAAAAATAGCAATAAAGGATGTTAAGCTTAGAACCTTTATTACAGAAGATAGTAGTCGTGACGACTTAGTTGCTCACGTTTACGATGTAACCTATGGTGTTATAAAACCTACGGATAACCTTGTAATTATTGACGATAGTATTGTACGAGGTACCACTTTAAAAAAGAGTATTATTAAAATGATGGACCGATTACATCCTAAAAAGATTGTTATCGTATCGTCTGCACCACAAATACGTTTTCCTGATTGTTATGGTATTGACATGGCTAATCTAGAAACATTGGTAGCTTTTAATGCTGCATTAGCGCTACTTAAAGAAAACGGAAAATACGATTTAGTAGAAGAAGTATATCACAGATGCAAAGCACAAGAAGACCTAGCAGATAAAGATGTTAAGAATTTTGTAAACGAAATTTATGACCAATTTACAACAGAACAAATTTCGGCTAAGATCTCTCAACTTTTAACTGATGAGTCCGTTAATGCTGAAGTTGAAATCATTTTTCAGCCAGTTGCTAATTTACATAAAGCAATACCTGATCATTTAGGAGATTGGTATTTTACAGGAAACTATCCAACAGTTGGAGGTAACCGAGTAGTTAACAGAGCTTTTATTAATTTTTACGAAGGAAATAAAGAACGTGCTTACTAATTATAAGAAGTACAAATTTTCTCACGACATACTCATTTAAGCGAATATTTTTACGTTTTAACTATATTTTATAATATATCAAATTAAATGTCGTTATATTTGAGCTTACCATAACATAAGTAGGTTAAGTTCATGGTAGATTTGGGGCAAAAAAGGAGAACTCTCGTTCTCCTTTTTTATTTGCCAAAATTTTAAAAAACACACAGTTTACAGCATAAAAAAAAGCAGATTCAAATATGAATCTGCTTTTTTAATATTATAACGTTTTAAAGCTTATTTAGCTTCTGCATAACGTCTTTCTACTTCGTTCCAGTTAATAACATTAAAAAATGCATCAATATAATCTGGTCTTCTGTTTTGGTAGTTTAAATAGTAAGCATGCTCCCAAACGTCTAATCCTAAGATTGGTGTTCCTTCGCAAGTTACCCCTGGCATTAATGGGTTATCTTGGTTTGGTGTAGAACACACTTCAACCTTACCTCCTTTATGCACACATAACCAAGCCCAACCTGATCCAAATTGAGTTGCTGCTGCGTTACTAAAAGCATCTTTAAATGCATCAAAGCTTCCGTAAGCTGCCTCAATAGCATCTTTTAATTCTCCAGATAAACGTCCTTTACCTTCTGGATTCATAACTTCCCAAAATAATGAGTGATTGTAAAAACCTCCTCCATTATTTCTTACAGCCATATTATTCATATCTAAATTAGTAAGAATATCTTCAATAGATTTTCCTTCTAAGTCAGTTCCTTCAATAGCTCCATTTAGTTTAGTTGTGTAACCATTGTGGTGCTTTGTGTGATGTATTTCCATTGTACGTGCATCGATATTTGGTTCTAATGCATCATACGCATATTTTAATTTTGGTAATTCAAAAGCCATAATTGTATGTTTTTAAGTGTTAATATTCAATATAATCAAAATTAAACATTAAAGCCTTCAATTGAAAATATTTAAGCAATGGATTAAATGTATTTAATAATATTTTAACATCGCCATTTAATTATCAAAGAATGTTTTAAAATAAATTTAGGAACCATAATATTGTTATTATCTTGTCTAAAATTTAAAATTACAATGTCTACAAAAACACCTTTTAAAGTTTATGACGCCTCTGCTGGTAGCGGAAAAACCTTTGCTTTAGTTAAGGAGTATTTAAAACTATTGTTTACCAGAAAACATAATGACGGTTTTAAACAAATATTAGCCATAACCTTTACAAATAAGGCTGTAGGCGAGATGAAAATTAGAATTTTAGACACATTAAAATCGTTTTCTGATCCAGAAATTATCACTAAACCAAATGGGATGTTTGAGGCTATCACTACTGAGTTAGACCTTAAACCTACTGATGTCCATTTAAAATCAATTGCTTTATTAAACACCATAATGCATAATTATGCTGCTTTTGACATTTCTACTATAGACGGTTTTAACCATAGATTAATCAGGACTTTTGCACATGATTTAAAAATTCCGATAAATTTTGAGGTCGAGCTTGATACACCATCGCTACTTAATCAAGCAGTGGATAGTCTTATAGCTAAAGCAGGAACTGATGTGGCACTTACTAAAGTTTTAATTGATTTTGCTTTAGAAAAAGCTGATGATGATAAAAGTTGGGACGTTTCTAGAGATTTTAATACTATTGCCAAACTATTAATTAACGACAATGACTTACCACATTTAGACAGTATTAAACATAAAACGCTAGAGGATTTTAAATCCTTAAAAGCGCAATTAATTAAAAAAATAAAATATCAAGAAACATTAATTAAGCAAACAGCCAACCAATTATTAGAGGTTTTTAAAACCAATGGTCTGGATGCCAAAAGTTTTTCTAGAGGAACGTTATATAACCATTTTGTAAAAGTTTCTAATTTTGAATTTTACAAATTATATGATAATAAATTAGCCGATAATATTGCTGAAGGTAACGTTTACACAAAGACTTTAGATTCCGCGAAAGCGCAATTAATTGATCAACTTTTACCACAGATAGATAAAGCATATCACTTAATTAAAGAAAATGTTATTAGCTTAAAATTTATAAAAGCTGTGTACAAAAATGTAACGCCTTTATCCGTTTTAAATGCTATAAACAAAGAGTTAACTACGATTAAGGAAGATGAAAATAAATTATTGATTTCCGAGTTTAATACGCTTATCAGTAAAGAAATTAAAAACCAACCAACGCCTTTTATTTATGAACGTTTAGGTGAAAAATTTAGACATTATTTTATCGACGAGTTTCAGGATACATCACAAATGCAATGGGAAAACTTAGTGCCTTTAATAGAAAACACACTAACAGGACAAAACTTAAAAGGTGAACAAGGCACAGCCATGTTGGTAGGTGATGCTAAACAGGCTATTTATAGGTGGCGAGGTGGAAAAGCAGAACAATTTTTAGGACTAACTAAAACCGACAACCCGTTTCCTATTGACAAAGAAGTTGTTAGGTTAGAGTATAATTACAGAAGTTTTAAAAAGGTTATTACGTTTAATAATACGTTTTTTGAGTTTTTGGCTAACACTAGTTTTAGTAGTAACGACTATTCTGATTTGTATAAAAAAGCAAATCAAATTCCGGTGTTAAATCAAGAAGGCTTTGTTAATATTCAGTTTTTAGATTTACAAAAAGAAGACGATATTAACGAGTTGTTTCCAGAAACAGTTTTTGACACCATAAACCAATGCTTAACAAACGGATACAATCTTAAAGATATTTGCATATTAGTAAGAAAGAAAAAAGAAGGTGTGGCTATTGCCGAATTTTTAAGCGAAAAAGGAGTTAAAATCACCTCTTCCGAAACCATGTTGATAAACAACTCTGAAGAGGTTAAACTAGTTATTAATATCTTTAAACTACTAATAAACCCAAATCACTTAGAGGTTAGAATTAAAGTGTTGGATTATATAGCAAATACTAATGCAATACAAGATAAACATGCTTATTTTAAAACCAACTTGGAGTTGCCACTTCCCGAGTTTTTTAAAGGCTTTGAGCAATTCTCAATACATTGTAATCCAACCGAATTAGTAGAATTATCCTTATTTGATTTAACTGAAGATATTGTCAGAAGTTTTAAAATGACGGAAACGTCAAATGCCTATATACAGTACTTTTTAGACACCGTTTTAGAGTTTTCTCAAAAGCAAATATCCGATTTACCAAGTTTTGTAGATTATTACGAATCTAAAAAGGACAGTTTAAATATTGTCTCTCCTAGCAATCAAAATGCGGTTCAGATAATGACAATCCATAAATCTAAAGGATTAGAGTTTCCGGTGGTTATCTTTCCGTATGCACATTTAGATATATATAAAGAAGTGGAGCCCAAAGAATGGTTTCCGTTAGACCAAGAACAATTTAGTGGTTTTTCTAAAACGCTACTCAATTTTAATAAGGACTTTGAGGAATATGGCACAACTGGCGAAACCATTTACAATCAACATAGAGCAGAACAAGAATTAGATAATATTAACCTATTATATGTAGCATTAACTAGACCTATAGAGCAACTCTATATTATATCTAAAAAAGAAAAGTCAGTAAAAGGAATAGTGACACATAATACGTATTCTGGATTACTAACAAATTACTTAATAGACAAGGGTCTATGGAGTGACTCACAATTAGAGTATACCTTTGGAAAAGCTAATCGCGAATCGCAACTAGAAGACAAGTTAGAAAACACCCAAGAAACAGAATTGTTTATTAGCGTTTCTAAACAAGATCATAATATTAAAATTATTACTAAATCAGGTTATCTATGGGATACAGAACAAGAAAATGCTATTGAAAAAGGAAACCTGATACACGATATAATGTCAGAAATAAACACAATAGTAGATGTTGAGCCTGTTATTTTAACCTATACTCAAACAGGAACTATTAATAAGGAACAAGCATTAATTTTAAACAATACAATTACTAAAATTATTAATACACCAGAGTTAAATCCTTATTTTACTGATAATTATACCATATATAACGAAAGAGATATTATTACAAAATCAGGCAAAATAATTAGACCAGACCGACTAGCAATAAAAGATAACGAAGCTATTATTATAGATTACAAAACAGGATTATCTAATCCTAAGTACCAACAACAACTAGAAGAATATTCTGATACTTTAAAGGAGATGAACTATATGGTAAAGAAAAAAATATTAATCTATGTAAACGATACAATCAAAATAGTAACGTATTAAATTAAAGAATAGATTTAACTAAGCAATTAACGCGATAACATTATTAAATTTGTAAAAAAATACAATTATGTACAGTAAAATAAAAGAACACTTACAAAACGAAATACAAGACATTAAAGACAACGGTCTTTTTAAAGAAGAACGTATTATAACATCTGCTCAAGGTGCCGAAATAACTTTAAACACAGGCGAAACTGTTTTAAATTTTTGTGCAAATAACTATTTAGGATTATCCTCTCACCCAGAAGTTATTAAAGCAGCTCAAGACACAATGGATACGCATGGTTTTGGTATGTCATCTGTTAGATTTATTTGTGGTACACAAGACATACATAAAACTTTGGAACACAAAATAGCAGAATTTTATGGTACAGAAGACACCATATTATATGCAGCAGCTTTTGATGCAAATGGTGGTGTATTTGAACCTTTATTAGGTAAAGAAGATGCGATTATATCAGACTCGTTAAATCATGCCTCAATTATTGATGGTGTAAGGTTATGTAAAGCTGCGCGCTACCGTTACCAAAACAACGACATGGCAGATTTAGAAAAGCAACTTATTGATGCTAACGCAAATGGCGCACGTTTTAAAATAATTGTCACTGATGGCGTATTCTCTATGGATGGATTAGTAGCACCTTTAGATAAAATATGTGACTTAGCAGATAAATATGACGCTATGGTAATGATAGACGAGTGTCACTCGGCTGGATTTATTGGAGAAACAGGACGTGGTACTCTAGAAGAAAAAGGCGTTATGGACAGAGTAGACATTATAACAGGAACTTTAGGTAAAGCACTTGGAGGCGCAATGGGTGGCTACACTACTGGTAAAAAAGAAATTATAGAACTATTACGTCAACGCTCAAGACCTTATTTATTTTCAAACTCATTAGCACCAGCTATTGTAGGTGCTTCAATAAAAGTGTTTGATATGTTAGCCAATGACAACTCGTTACGTAATAAACTAGAAGAAAATACCAAATTTTTCAAAAAAGAAATGAAAGCTGCAGGATTTGATATTATTGATGGTGACTCAGCAATTGTACCTGTAATGTTGTACGATGCTAAACTATCTCAAACCATGGCAAATATGTTATTAAAAGAAGGTATCTATGTAATAGGATTTTTCTTCCCTGTAGTACCAAAAGACAAAGCTAGAATTAGAGTGCAGTTATCTGCAGCGCACACTAAGGAACAACTAGAAAAAGCAGTTAGTGCTTTTATTAAAGTTGGTAAAGTATTGGAAATTATTTAGAAACAATCTATAATACTGATATAAAAGCAACAAATAATCAATATTTTTATATATTTGTCTTTGTTAATAATATATAACAACTTATTTTTGCTTTTAATTAACACTTAAAAATTAAATTTTTGAATATGAAAAATCTTAGCAGATTATTGTTCACAATGTTACTACTTTCTAGTTTAGGTAACGTTATGGCACAAGACCAAAACAACCCATGGGCTATTAACTTCGGTGTAAACGCAGTAGATGTTTTTCCTGTAGGTGAAAACGCTCCACAAGGAGATTATTTCCAAGAATTCTTTAACGCTAACGATCACTGGAGTATTTTACCATCTTTATCTACAATTTCTGTATCTAAGTATGTTGGTGACAACTTCTCTATCCAAGCTGGAGGTTCTATAAACAGAATTAACAAATGGGGACAAGATAGTACTAACCCTAGTTTACGTGTTAATGATTTAGCATACTACGCTATTGATGGTAACGTAAGATACCACTTAGGTGAAGTATTAGGTTCAAAAAGATTAGATCCAGCTATTGGAGTTGGAGGTGGTTACACTTGGATTGAAGAAGGTGCTTATAACACTTACTCTACAAAAGCAGGTTCTAACAACGCAGTTGGAGCAGGAACAGTTAATGCTTCTTTAGGATTAACTTACTGGTTTTCTGATAATATTGGTTTATTTGTTGAGTCTAAATACAAGCACTCATTTGAAGACTATTTAACTAAGCATTTCCAACATTCAGCTGGTTTAGCAGTTAAATTTGGTGGAACTGATACTGATGGTGACGGAATATATGACAAAGATGATGCTTGTCCTGATACTTTTGGATTAGAAGCATTTAACGGTTGTCCAGATTCTGATGGTGATGGAATCGAAGATTCTAAAGATACTTGTCCAAACGAAGCTGGTTTAGCTGAGTTTAACGGTTGTCCAGATTCTGATGGTGACGGAGTATCTGATAATAACGATGATTGTCCACAAGTAAAAGGATTAAAATCTTTAAAAGGTTGTCCAGATGCTGATGGTGATGGTGTTGCTGATGCTAAAGATAAATGTCCAAACGAAGCAGGTCCTGCTGCAAACGGAGGATGTCCTTGGCCAGATACTGATGGTGACGGTGTATTAGACAAAGATGATAACTGTCCTAAAGAAGTAGGAACAGTAGCTAACAATGGTTGTCCAGAAGCTGTTATCCCAACTCAAGTTGTATTAGATAAATTAAATAGCTATGCTAAAACTATCTTATTTGACACTGGAAAATCTAGCTTCAGAAAAGAAACTTTCTCTGTATTACAGTCTATTACTGCAATCTTAAAAGAATACCCAGACGCTAACTTTACAATTGAAGGTCACACAGATAGCGTTGGAAGCAAAACTTCTAACCAAACATTATCTGATTCTAGAGCTAACGCTGTAATGGCTTACTTAATCGAAAACGGAATTAACTCTGAAAGATTAAACGCTTACGGATTTGGTGAAGACTATCCAATTGACAGCAACAAAACAAAAGCTGGAAGATTTAACAACAGACGTGTAGAAGTTAAACTTAGAAAATAAGTTATAACCAAACACTAATAAGTTTTATAGAAAAACGCTTCGGTATTCCGAAGCGTTTTTTATTTTTATATAATGACAAGTTTTATACAAGATGTAATTGACGACTTAGTAACTAAGGAAGTAAACTTTAGCGAACTTGTCTTTATATTACCCAGCAGAAGAGCAGGTGTTTTTTTAAGACGCACGTTAAGCTTAACTTTAAATCAGACTATTTTTGCTCCAAAGATTATTAGTATAGAATCCTTTGTAGAAGAATTATCAGATTTAAAAACGACAACAAACACAGAGCTGCTTTTTGAGTTCTATAACGTATATATTATACTAACTCCAGAAAAGGAAAGAGAGTCATTTGATACCTTTTCTAAATGGGCACAAATTATACTTCAAGATTTTAATGAGATTGATCGCTATCTAATTCCGCAGAAAAAAATATTTGACTACCTAAAAGCTATTAAAAACCTAGAACATTGGTCACTACAAGAAGATCAAACTGAACTGGTCAGTAGCTATTTAAAATTCTGGAATAAGTTAAACGATTATTATAACGCCTTTACTACATCTTTAATTTCTAAAAATAAAGGTTATCAAGGCTTACTTTATAGAGAAGCCTTTAACAACAGTAATGCATACATATCTAACACAGACAAACACCATGTGTTTTTAGGGTTTAATGCTTTAAATGAAGCAGAAGAAAAAATAATACAACAACTACTACATAATAAATTAGCAACCATTTATTGGGACACTGACAAGCAATTTATGAATAATAAAATTCATGACGCTGGATTGTTTTTAAGACAACACAAAAACAAATGGAGCTATTTTAATGATCATGATTTTAACTGGATCAACGACCATTACTCATCTAAAAAAAACATTAATATTTTTGGTGTACCAAAAAATATAGGTCAAGCAAAAGCAATAGGAACAATACTACAGGATTTAAGTAAATACGATGCCAGTTTAAAAAATACAGCTGTAGTTTTAGGTGACGAAAACTTATTAATTCCCGTATTAAATTCCGTACCAGAATCCGTTTCGACGTTAAATATAACCATGGGATTTCCTTTAAAAACCATCCCATTAGCTTCTTTATTTGAACATATTTTCACTTTACATAAAAAGCATGCTAATCCATTTTATTACAAGGATGTTATAAGTATAATTTCTCATCAATACATACAACCATTATTTAAAAACGATAATGCTATTAATATTATAGAGCTTATCAATAAAAACAATTTAGTTTATGTAACAGAAGCTCAAATATCAGCCTTAGCTCAAGACAATAAAGCGTTAGTGTCACTATTGTTTAGCAATTGGAATAACGACGCTAAAACAGCTCTAAACAACTGTTTTAAACTTATTAATATAATTAAAGAACATCTCACAGAAAATAAAGATAAAAATCAATTAGGATTAGAATATCTATTCAGATTTAATATCTTATTTAATGAGATTTTACGACTAAATGAAAACTACAACCACATAAAAGATATAAAAGGTTTATATAAAATTTATAAAGAATTACTAAGCTCTGAAACATTAGATTTTCAAGGAGAACCTTTACAAGGTTTACAAATCATGGGAATGTTAGAATCTAGAGTTTTAGACTTTGAAACTATAATTATATCTAATGTTAATGAAGGTATTTTACCTTCAGGAAAAACGAATAACTCCTTTATTCCTTTTGATGTAAAATTAGAAAACAAACTACCAACTTATAAAGAAAAAGACGCAGTATACACCTACCACTTTTATCACTTATTACAGCGTGCAAAAAATGTTTATATATTATATAACACAGAAATTGATACGCTAATTGGAGGAGAGAAAAGTAGATTTATCAATCAATTAGAATTAGAAGGTACACATCAGGTCACTCATAAAATACTAACGCCAAAAGTACCTAACCATAATAAACAACTAATAACAGTTAGTAAAACCGAAAGTGTTATTTCGCAATTAAAAAATATTGCTAACAGAGGATTTTCTCCTTCATCATTAACCAGTTATGTTAGAAACCCAATTGATTTTTACTATCAAAAGTTACTAGGCATTTCTAATCTAGAAGAAGTAGAAGAAACCATTGCTGCCAATACACTAGGAACCGTTGTACACAATACACTTGAAAGCCTATACACTCCTTTTATTGGACAAACAATAACTGTTGACAACGTAAAATCTTTAATACCAAAAATAGATACTCTTATCACCTCGTTTTTTAAAGAAGAATACAAGGAAGGTGATATGACAAAGGGTAAAAACCTTATTGTTTTTGAAATTGCTAAACGCTATGTTTTAAATTTTTTAAACTTAGAAATTGAAGCATTAAAAAAAGGAGATTCCATAAAAATTATTGCATTAGAAGCTAAGGTCGAAAACGTAAAACTAAATATAGACACATTACCTTTTACAATACAATTAAGAGGTACAGTTGATAGAATAGACCAATGTAATGGTGTTGTTAGAATAATAGATTACAAAACAGGAAAAGTAGACCAAAGTAAAGTGTCAGTTATTAATTGGGACGACTTATTAACGGACTATAATAAGTACAGCAAATCTTTTCAGGTTTTGATGTATGTCTATATGCTTTTAAAGGATAAAAAAATAAATTTACCTGTAGAAGCAGGTATTATTTCGTTTAAAAATTTAAGTGCAGGTTTTATTCCCTTCATAAAAAAAGAAAGCAGTCACGACAGGAATAAGGATACATTAATCACTCAGGACACTTTAAATGAATTTGAAATTCAGCTTAAAAATTTAATCATAGAAATCTTTAATACAGATCAAGATTTTATAGAAAAAGAGCTATAAATGAAGATAAAAAATCAAATATTAACACGTATTAATCAAAAACCAATTGTTTATGATACGTTTTATAATGATAACAAAAAGCAAAAACCTTTAGTGATTTTTTGTCATGGCTACAAAGGTTTTAAAGATTGGGGAACGTGGGATTTAGTAGCAAATAACTTTGCTAAACAAAATTTATTTTTTGTAAAATTCAACTTTTCGCATAATGGAGGAACTGCAAATCAACCTATAGATTTTCCGGATTTAGACGCTTTCGCGGAAAACAACTACACTAAAGAATTACAAGATTTAGACGATATACTAAATCATTTTACGTCAGACCAAAGTATATACAAAAATAATATTGACACTAATAATATCACTTTAATTGGACATTCTAGAGGTGGTGGAATTTCAATAATTAAAGCAAGCGAAGACCACAGAATTACAAAGTTAATAACTTGGGCTAGTGTTTGTGCTTTTGGCAAACGCACCTCCACAACAGGAGATTTAGAACAATGGAAACAAGATGGTGTTAAATACGTTTTAAACAGTCGGACAAAACAAAATATGCCTCATAATTTTCAGTTTTACTTAGATTACATAAATAATAAAGACCGATTGGATATAGAAAATTGCTGTAAACGATTAACTATTCCTCATTTAATAATTCATGGTACTAAAGATCCTTCGGTAAGCTTTGAAGAAGCAAAATTGCTAAAACTTTGGAGCCCTAAAAACACCTTAATTGCACTACCAGAAACCAATCATGTATTTAATGCTAAACATCCTTGGACTGAAAATTATCTACCAGAAGCATTGGAAGTTGTCACCAAAAAAAGCATAGCTTTTATAAATTAAGCAATTTTTAAATTAGTATTATCATAAATACAACGCTCTATTTTTTTAAACAAAAGCTCTTTATTAATCGGTTTTGTCATGTAATCATTCATACCAATGTTTAAAACACGTTGTTTAGTTTCCTGCATAACATCTGCGGTTACTGCTATAATTGGTATTGATTGTATTTTGGGTCCACAAATACCACTTCTAATATGTTGCGTAGCCTCGTAACCGTCCATAATAGGCATTTGCAAATCCATCAAAATTAAGTCAAAACTAGCGTTTGTTAATAGTTTTAAAGCCTCTTCACCATTGTTAGCAATAACCATTGTAAACTTGTTATCTGTACTAAGTAGTTTTTTAATAACCATTTGATTTAGCATATTATCCTCTACAACTAAAACATTTAAAGGAGCAGCATGACGTGTGCTTGGGTTTGCTTTTTGATCGTTAAGGGTTGCTATTTTGACAACTTTTAAAGGCAAATCTATATACACAACAGTGCCTTTATCTAACTGACTCTCTACCGTTATTTCTCCATCAAATAAATCTACTAAACGGTTGACTATAGTTAACCCTAACCCGATACCACCAAATTTTCTTTTGTGGTTATTCCTCATTTGATTAAAACTGTCAAAAATGTTTTTCTTGGTTTCTGGTGTCATACCAACGCCAGAGTCTGAGACTTGAAGTGAAAACCGATTAACATCATTAGGTTGCGGAAAACATTTTAATTTAAAACCAATACTACCTTCTGCTGTAAACTTAACAGCGTTACTTAAAACATTATTTATAATTTGCACAAAACGCTCTAAATCACTTTCAATAAAATCTGGTATATCTGCATCTATTTCAAAATGATAATTTAAGCCTTTACGCTGTGCTTCAAGTTTCCAATTATTATTAATTTCAGTAACTGCATTAAACGGATTAAAAACCTCGTTGACCAATTTTAATTCGTTTTTTTCAATCTTCTCAAAATCTAAAATATCATTAACATTACTAAGTAAACTAAGTGATGCATTTTTAATAATTTCGTAATTTTTATTACTTTCAGAATTACCATTATTTTTCAATTCGGTTTGTGCAATACCCATAATTGCGTTAATAGGTGTTCTTAATTCATGACTCATATTGGACATAAAAAAAGTCTTTAATTGACTTATTTCCTGAGACCTATTTAACGCTAATTCTTGCGACTCTTCCTTATCTTCCCTTAATTTTTTAAGCAAGTTAGTCATAGATAAAGACAAGAAAATAACCTCCATTCCTGATCCAAATTTAGAGCTATTTAAAGTAAAAAAATTATTAGGCAATAGACTTAAGTTATTCATTACAAAGCCTAATAAACCAATTATCAAAAAGAAAATTCCAATAGAAAAATAAAAATCAACACGTAGTTTTTTATAACGCATTGTAAAAATTGTAGCCAAGAGCAAAATAAGGCTTAGCAAGCCATTTAAATTAGATAATGGGTATACAAACTCCATTGTTTTTGGCGAAATAAATACCATGACAAATAAAACACCTAACACGAAATATATAATATTATATACAATCTTAAAACTGCTTAAATATTGCGAAACTTTTAAAAAATACTCACAATATTTTAATAGAAAAAAATTAGAAAATAATGCTGCTATTAAAACCGCTTTACTATTTAAATAACCACCATTGGTTAGTAAAAATTCAAAAATAAAACCATCCAAAGCGCCTTGTAATAAAGCTATTGAAAACACATAACAGCCATAATACAAAAATGTTTTTTCTTTTAAACTAGTATAAAAGAACAAGTATATAATCCCTGCCAAAAATAAAAGACCATAAAATAAGCCCAAAAACAATTGTTGCTTATAATTCATGATCCAAAACTCAGACTCTGTAAATAGGTTAAGTGGTAAGTTGATTGTTTCTCCATCACTGCCAAACTCCATATAAACATCCTGAACAGTGTTAGGTAATAAAACTAGTTTAAATACAGTAGATCTGTGTGCCACCTGTCTGGTTTCAAAGGGGATTTGATCACCACTTTTAAACGTTTGTATACTGTCTTGTGTAACAATAAACATATTAGCTTTATCTGTTACAGGTCTTGCAGTTTCTAGGTAATAGGTCGCTTTATCATTAGACGTATTTTCTAATTTAAATTTTACCCAATAATTTTGAGAAGTAAATCCTAAACTTTGATTATCAGAGCTTAAATCTTGATATTCAAGGTTTTTTTCTAAAAGTATATCTTGTATACTTAAATCTTTATTCCCAACCGATGCATACTGACTATATTCATATAAATCTCCAGAACTAGTGATTGGGTTGTAGGTTGTATTTTGTGCAAATACAGAAAAGTTTATAAAACAGATTAGCAGGTATAAGTGTTTCATTATTTGGTTAGTTTTATAAACTTACGCATTAAGGCAAAGTCGAGTTTTACCAAATAGTGACTTTACGACAAACAGCTATTATATTAGTTAAATCAAATGATTTTACCGATAAAAGCACAAAACACGAGTAAATTATTTTAGTCCGCTTAACACTAAAACAGGAAATGTTGTCACATAAAAATCCTTTTTAAGGATGCTATTTTTTTCCCACATTTTAGTAAAAAATCCTCTTTTACGACGGACAACACAAAGAATATCAGGATTAAATTCTTTATAATGCTCTAAGACACCTTGAAACGTAGTAGCGTTTTCAGATTCTTTTGTAGATGATAAATGTTCTTTTAAATCCTCTGCTATAACAAAATCACTTTGAGAGTGAAAAGGTGTTTTTACTAGCAGTAAATTTAACTTAGCATTAAAATGATTTTTTAAACTTAATAAAGGATACAAAGCATCAACTTTATTAATGACTGCAGATTTTAATGCAAATAGTATTGAATTTATTGGTTTATAAACATAACCTTCAGGAACAATAAGTGCAGGAATATTAGTTTGCTTAATGATTTTACCAGAGGTTTTACCTAAATAAACTTCATCTTTAATAGAATTTGTTCTAGGCTCTAAAATAATTAAATCAATGTCTAACGATTTAGAAACTAACTCTAACGTGTCTACTAATTTTCCTTTAAAGGTTTTTACAATAACCTCAACATTTTTTTTATTTACCGAAGCAACGTGCTTATTTAAAAAATCTAAACTTTCTCTTTCTAAAATATGATCCACCTTAATCATCGTTCCTGATTTGGTATAAACATTATATACTTGAACAACATATAATTTTGCGCCAAAAGCTTCAGCAAAATCTACTGCGTATTGTAAATGACTTTGTGCGTTTTTTGATGACCCAACAGGAACTAAAATAGATTTCATATAAAGAGTGTTTAGAAATCAAAAATACAGATTTTTCTTTACAAAAACTTCGATAATCTTTTACGACCTTTACAAAATCATTTTGAATACAAATTTTGAATACCTCCATAAGCTTAAGACATATAAATAAACTAGCCATTCCTGCACTTATAGCAGGTATATCAGAACCTATTTTGTCTTTAACAGATGCTGCTGTTGTTGGAAATGTACAGCTTAACCCAACTGAGTCCTTAGCTGCAATTGGTATAGTTACCACATTTTTATCTATGTTAATTTGGATATTAGGACAAACTAGAAGCGCTATTTCTTCTATAATATCACAACATGTTGGCGCCAATAAATTAGACCAGGTTAAAGACTTACCTGCTCAAGCTATTTTATTAATTACCTCGTTAAGCTTAGTTATAATAGCAACAACATATCCATTTACATCGCAGATATTTAAACTTTATAATGCCTCAGGTCTGATTTTGGATTATAGTATAGAGTATTATAAAATTAGAGTATTTGGTTTTCCGTTTACCTTATTTGTTATCGCAGTTTTTGGCACCTTTAGAGGATTACAAAACACTTACTATCCCATGGTAATTGCAATTATTGGAGCCTTTTTAAATGTAATTTTAGACTTTATGCTAGTGTATGGTATTAATGGATTTATACAACCCATGCATATAAAAGGTGCTGCGTATGCTAGTGTAATAGCACAAATAATAATGGCAATCCTATCTGGCTATTTACTATTAACCAAAACTAATATTCCGCTTCGGGTTAAATTCCCATTAAACAAACAAATCAGCAATTTTGCTATCATGATATTAAACTTGTTTGTACGTACACTAGCCTTAAATATCACGTTATATTTTGCAACAAAATATGCCACAGGCTATGGCAAAAACTATATTGCAGCTTATACAATTGCAATTAATCTTTGGTTTTTAGGAGCCTTTATAATAGATGGTTATGCTAGCGCAGGAAACATTTTGTCTGGCAAACTATTTGGTCAAAAAAACTATAAAGAGCTATTAGAATTAAGTAAAAAACTAATAAAATATGGGATTTACTTAGGTAGCCTAGTAGCACTAATTGGAGCTATATTTTACTATCCAATAGGCAGACTTTTCACCA
Source organism: Olleya sp. Hel_I_94 (assembly GCF_007827365.1). Classification (NCBI taxonomy): domain Bacteria; kingdom Pseudomonadati; phylum Bacteroidota; class Flavobacteriia; order Flavobacteriales; family Flavobacteriaceae; genus Olleya; species Olleya sp. Hel_I_94. Next base: position 2,394,761 of record NZ_VISI01000002.1, on the reverse strand, counting down.
AAGAACCCGAAGTTTTAAAAACCTTTTATAGTGTTTTTTGGATGGTACTAGCCATGCAACCCTTGTGTGCTTTAGCCTTTATATTTGATGGTATGTTTAAAGGTTTAGGAAAAATGAAAGACCTACGTAACTTACTATTATTATCCACTTTTTTTGTTTTTTTACCAGTCCTTTTTATTGCAGATTATTACAACTTAAAATTACATGGTATATTTATAGCCTTTACTTTGTGGATTATAGCGCGTGGTTTTCCGTTAATTATAAAATTTAGAAAACAATTTTTGCCTCTTGCACAAAACAACTAACTTTACAACATAATAAAATCGTATGTTATTAAGCTTACTACAAGTCAATATTGAAGACAAAATCAAAAATGCTCCAGATAATAATTATCAAATTGGTATTTTAATTGGATCGTATTTGCCACTTTTTATCTTAGTAGTACTAGCTTATTTGCTGTACAGATATAATAAAAATCGTAACAAAGAGTCTTAAAATTATGAGCAATTTAATTTTTCCATTACTAGCATTATTTGTAATTATAGCTTATTTCTATAATAAAATGCGCAACAGAAGACGCTAATTAACGCGTTTTAAGCCAACCAGTAATGCTTAATCTTTTAGTATTTACTGGTTTAACTTCGTGCTCTAAAATTTGACTTTCAAATATTACCACACGACCAGGAAAAGGATATACTACTTTCTCTACTTCATTACCATTATCGTCTAAATACAATACCAATTCGCCACCATTTTCTGGTTGCCAATCTTCATGATTTAAGTAGCACACAAAAGACAGCTTACGTCTATCATCATTTTTAAACGTATCTAAATGACGTTTATAAAACGTTGACTTTGGATAAATCGCATAATGAAACTCCTTATGTAAAATTCCCAAAAAACACGTTTTATTTAAATAACCAACCAAATCATTAATCTTATTAAAAAACAAAGATTCCGCTGCATTAGCTCTAGCTTCCTCAATCCATAAAATCACGTCACCTCTAATAGATTTAACTATTACCTCATCAAATTTATTACCAATAGCAGCCTTTTTAAAAGCATCCTCCTCATACTTATCAAGTATAGACCCTCTTAAAGCAACAACTTCTTCTTCAGAAAAAAAATTATCAATAATCGTAAATTTTTGCTTTGCAATATCCTCTATAATTTGCTCGTACAATGGATTTTCAATAAAATCTAAAGCCTCAAAAATCTGATTCATAACCTGTTTTATATTTAAAAAAGTGCGCAAATGTAACCTAATAACCTTTCGCTTTTACAAATTCAATATCTTTGCGCAATAAAACTTAGGTTAATGAGCAATATTCGTATTACAAAACAATTTACTTTTGAGACTGGACACGCACTTTATGGTTATGACGGAAAGTGTAAAAACGTCCATGGACACAGTTACAAACTAGATGTAACAGTAATAGGTACACCAATTTCTGATAGCAACAATGTAAAATTTGGAATGGTAATAGACTTTACAGATCTAAAAAAAATAGTAAAAGAAGAAATTGTAGACGTTTTTGATCACGCCACAGTATTTAACAAAAACACACCACATGTCCAACTAGCCAAAGAGCTTCAAGACAGAGACCACAACGTGTTACTGGTGGATTATCAACCAACCAGCGAAATGATGGTCATCGATTTTGCACAAAAAATACAAGACCGTTTACCAAACAACATCAAACTGCACTCTTTAAAACTATCCGAAACCGCAACCAGCTACGCACAATGGTACGCCAGCGATAACCAATAAATAATTTGGGCGTTACCACAAGGGGCGCGCTTTCCACTATATCTTTTTTGCGCATAAGCGCGCACAAAAAAGGATACCGTATCAATCGCTAACGCACACACCTGCTAACGATAGGCATTATCAAGAAATAGTTATCTTTACCACATGCAAATTCCAAAAGGAAAAAAAATATATTTCGCCTCAGACAATCATTTAGGCGCACCAACAAAAGAGCTCTCTTTACCTCGCGAAAAAAAGTTTGTCGCATGGTTAGACATGGTAAAAGACGATGCAGCAGCTATTTTCTTATTAGGAGATATGTTTGATTTTTGGATGGAATATAAACGTGTGATACCAAAAGGATTTACCAGAACATTAGGTAAATTAGCAGAAATTAGTGACTCCGGAATCCCAATCTATTACTTTGTAGGTAACCATGATTTGTGGATGGATGGCTATTTTGAAGAAGAATTAAACATCCCTGTTTACCACAAACCAAAAGAATTTACCTTTAACAACAAAACCTTTTTTATAGGACATGGAGACGGTTTAGGACCAGAAGACAAAGGGTATAAACGCATGAAAAAAGTGTTTACCAATCCTGTTGCTAAATGGTTATTCCAACGTTTATTACACCCAGATTTTGCTTTACGCTTAGGACAATACATGTCTGTTAAAAACAAAATGATCTCTGGTGACGATGATGCTAAGTTTTTAGGAGACGATAAAGAGTGGTTAGTACAATACTGCAAACGCAAACTAGAGACTAAACACCGCGATTACTTTGTCTTTGGACACAGACACTTACCATTAAACATAGACTTAAGTAACAACTCTAAATACGTTAATCTAGGCGATTGGATACAGTACTTTACTTATGGAGTTTTTGATGGCGAAAACATGGAGTTAAAAGAGTATTAATCCTCTTTTTCATGGTCTTCAACATCTTTTGTTAAATCAAGATCACGAAGTGGTTGGTTTTTAACACCAATTATAGCAACAATTATAAGTGTAGCTGTCCCACCAAATATTACCGCTAATGGCGCTCCTAAAAGTTTAGCAGCAATACCACTCTCAACAGCTCCTAACTCATTAGACGACCCAACAAACATCGAGTTAACTGCACCTACACGACCTCTCATATGGTCTGGCGTCTTTAATTGCAGAATAGTTTGTCTTACTACCATTGAGATTCCGTCAAAAACACCTGCTAAAAACAACATTAAAACACTAAGCCACATTAATTTAGAAGCACCAAAAACTATCATACAAACCCCAAAACCAAAGATAGAAACCAGTAACTTTTTACCTGTGTTTTTTGTTATAGGAATGTAAGTTGTCGCTAACATTGTCAAAATACTTCCTGAGGATAATGCAGCATTTAAAATACCTAAACCTTTTGGCCCAGCATCTAAAATATCTTTTGCAAAAACAGTAAAAATAGCGACAGCTCCTCCAAACAAAACAGCAATCATATCTAATGTTAATGCACCTAAAACCACCTTGTCGTTAAACACAAAACTAAGTCCTGCTTGTAAGCTTTCTTTTACTGTTTCTTTATTTCCGCTATTTAAAATTGGCTTTTTATTAATTAAAAACACCAGTACTAAGGACAACATTACTAAAAAGAATATAATACCAAGTGTATGATGAACACCAATCCAAGCTATTAAAAACCCTGCAGATAAAGCACCAAAAACACTTGCTCCTTTCCATGTACTACTACTCCATGTTGCTGCATTAGGATAAATCTTTTTAGGCACAAGTAAGGCTATCAAAGAAAAGATAGTTGGACCAAAAAAGGCTCTTAAAACACCTCCAAAAAACACCAATGCATAAATACTATATAAAATAGTTGGCATTTTCCAGGTGGCTTCAATGGTATTGGAGGTCAACCAAAACAGTCCAAAGCTAATTAAAGAAAATAGCGTAATACAAAGTGCAAATAGATTTCGTTTTTCTTTTTTATCTACAATATGCCCTGCAAAAGGAGCAAGAAAAAAAGCTGGTAAAAACTCGCATAAACCAATTATAGCAAGACTTAATTTATTATTAGTCATAGAGTAAACTTGCCATTCTATTACCACAAATTGCATAGACCAACCAAAGACTAAGGCAAATCTTACTAATAAAAAGATATTAAACTCTCTTATTCTTAATGCTGCGTATGGATCATTTTTAGCCATATTATTCTTTTAAATCTCTTAATTTTAATTGCAAAGACACATTGCCTTGCCAATGGTTTTCATCTACAGAATAGACCGCTTTAAAACGTTTTCTATCTTTTATAAGGTTTAATTTATCGCCTAAATTAAAACCAATACACACAAATTTTTCTCTACCAGATTGCGTCACTGTGCATCTAATATGCTTATCGTCTTCTCCAACACATTTTCCATAACCAGTGTCTTTTAAATCTTCCGACATAAAAATAGGTGTCATGTTTCCTGGTCCAAAAGGTGCAAACTGTTTGATAATACGCCAAAATCTATCATCAATAGCACTTAACTCTAAAGTCGTATCAATTTTAATTTCTGGTGTTAGTAAATTTTTATCTATGGTTTTAGAAACCTCATCTTCAAACGCTTGTTTAAAAGCTTCGTAGTTTTCTTCTTTAAGCGTTAAACCTGCAGCATACATATGACCTCCAAACTGTTCGATATGTTCACTACAAGCCTCTAGAGCATTATAGACATCAAATCCAGAAACTGATCTAGCAGATGCAGCTAATTTGTCTCCACTTTTAGTAAACACCAATGTTGGTCTGTAATACGTTTCAATTAATCTTGAAGCTACAATCCCAATAACACCTTTGTGCCAATCCTCTTGATACACGACAGAGGTTAGTCTTTGTTCTTCTTTGTTTTCTATGATTTGTGCTAACGCTTCAACTGTAATTGTTTTATCAGTTTCTCTTCGGTCAGAATTAAATGCTTCAATTTCTTCAGCATAGGTAACCGCTGTATCAAAATCGATTTCCGTTAATAAGTCTACCGCATATTGCCCATGTTTCATGCGTCCTGCAGCATTAATACGTGGTGCAATAGTAAACACAACATCCGTAATAGTTAACGTGTCTTTTTTGAGCTGATTGATAATCGCTCTAAATCCTGCTCTCGATTTTTGATTGACCACTTTTAAACCATGGTAAGCTAAAACCCTATTTTCCCCAGTAATGGGAACAATATCTGCGCCAATTGCAGTCGCTACTAAATCTAAATACGGAAGTAAATCGTTGATAGTTTGACCATCTTTTTCGGCTAAAGCCTGAATTAATTTAAATCCAACACCACAACCACACAGTTCTTTATAAGGATAATTACAATCTGCTTGTTTTGGGTCTAAAACAGCTACTGCATCTGGTACAGTAGCACCTGGTCTGTGGTGATCACAAATTATAAAATCTATACTTTTTTGTTTCGCGTATGCGACTTTATCTACAGCTTTGACACCACAATCTAGTGCTATAATAAGACTAAAGTCGTTGTCTTCTGCAAAGTCAATACCTTGATAAGAGACACCGTAACCTTCACCATATCGATCAGGAATATAAGTAGCAACTAATGGTGTTTTTGTTTTTAAATACGATGACATTAACGCAACAGAAGTCGTACCATCTACATCATAATCGCCATATACCAATATGTTTTCATTATTAGCAATAGCGTACTGTATTCTAACCACAGCTTTATCCATATCCTTCATTAAATACGGATCATGCAAATGGTCTAAACTAGGTCTAAAAAAAGATTTAGCGTCCTCAAAGTTTTCAATACCACGTTGCACTAAAAGCGATGCAATAGGTACATCAATTTGCAAACTATCCGCTAAAGACTTAACGATTTTAGGATTTGGTTTTGGTTTTAAGGTCCAGCGCATGTAATGGATTTAGAATATAAATTAGACTTTTTCTAAGTAAATAAGCTTACTTATTATGAAAATGCACATTGGTTTTAACCTCAGAAAAACGCCTAAACATCTCCATAACACCACAATATTTTTCAATAGATAATTGTACTGCTCTATTTATTTTTTCTTCGTTTAAATCTTTACCTGTAAAGTGATAGTCTAAAATTACGGTATGATAATATTTAGGATGCTGGTCGGTTAACAATCCTTCAACTTCCATTTTTAAATCATAAGTATCAATTTTCATTTTATCTAAAATAGATACGACATCTAATCCAGAACAACCTGCTAAGGACGATAACATTAGTGCTTTTGGAGATAGGCCTTCACGCGTTTTACCTTCTACATCTGTATCCATTAAAACATGATGACCACTTGGGTTATCAGAATCGAATAACATGTTTCCCTTCCAATTGGTTGTAATTTTATGCGACATAATTGAATATTTTTTCGTTTATTGATATCAATCAAAAATACTACTTAAAAACGAAAAAACGATGCCATTAGTAACACCTTTAACAGCAGATTACGATTTAGAAACTAAAGAATTGGCGACTTTCTTTAACGAGACTCTTGGATTTTGTCCAAATTCGGTATTAACTATGCAACGTAGACCTGCTATTAGTAAAGCCTTTATTAATTTAAACAAAGCGGTTATGGCTAATGAAGGTCGTGTTACCTCTGCCTTAAAACGAATGATTGCATGGGTAAGTAGTAATGCTACAGGTTGCAGATATTGTCAAGCACATGCTATTAGAGCAGCAGAACGTTATGGCGCAGAACAAGAACAATTAGATAATATTTGGGAATACCGCACACATCCCGCTTTTAGCGACGCAGAACGTGCTGCTTTAGATTTTAGCTTAGCTGCTAGTCAAGTACCAAATCAAGTAGACGAAACTATTAAAGCACGCTTACACGAACATTGGGATGAAGGTGAAATTGTAGAAATGCTTGGTGTAATCTCTTTATTTGGATACTTAAACAGATGGAATGATAGTATGGGAACTACTTTAGAAGAAGATGCTATTGATAGCGGAAACCAATATTTAGGAAAACATGGTTTTGAAGTCGGGAAACACGTGTAATTAAAGCTTACACTTAGTTAATAATAAAAAACCTCACTATATCTAGTGAGGTTTTTTATTAGATTTTCTTTTTAGTTAATGGGTTTTGGTCAAATTGCAACCCTTCAAAACCTGTTATCATAAAGTTTCTGACGTTTTGATGACCTGTTCCGTTTGGGTCTTTTAAAACGTCATCAAAATAATACTGTCCAAAACATGCCAAGGTTTCGGTTTTAGATAAAGCTTCTGCTTTTGCAAAAGCAAATACTTTGCATGAACCTGAATTTTCTCCTGCAGCATTTTGCACCAAACCATTTGCAAAAGCTGTTGGTGTAAAATCAAAATACGTATCCACGACTTGCATCGTTTCCGCGAAAGCGATAGTATTTGGTGTGTTTTTTAATTTTAATTTAAATGCTGTTATTGTCATCTTTATCCTATATATTATTTACTTTTTCCACCTACCACTATTACAATTTCACCTTTAGGTGGTTTATTAGTGTAATGGTCTAAAACCTGTTTTGCGGTTCCGCGAATGGTTTCTTCGTATAATTTAGTTAGTTCTCTAGACACTGATACTGGTCTGTCCTCTCCAAAATACTCGCAAAAATGACCTAAGGTTTTATTTAATTTGTGTGGACTTTCGTAAAAAATAATGGTTCTGGTCTCTTCGGCTAATAGCTTTAATCTTGTTTGACGACCTTTTTTTACTGGTAAAAATCCTTCAAAAACAAACTTATCATTAGGGAAGCCACTATTTACTAATGCTGGCACAAACGCAGTTGCTCCTGGAAGACAGTCTACTTCAATACCATGTTCTATACAGGCTCGTGTTAGTAAAAATCCTGGATCTGAAATGGCTGGTGTCCCTGCATCACTAATTAATGCAACAGTGGTTCCTGCTTTTAATTTTTGGACCAAATTATCCACCGTTTTATGCTCGTTATGCATATGATGACTTTGCATTTGCGTACTAATCTGATAGTGTTTTAATAACTTTCCTGAGGTACGTGTGTCCTCGGCTAAAATTAAATCGACTGCTTTTAAAACCTCTACAGCCCTAAATGTCATGTCTTTAAGATTACCAATTGGTGTTGGAACTATGTATAATTTACTCATGTTTTAACTGAATTCTAATTCAAATTTACAATCTTTTTGAGAGAGTTGAAGCAACCTTTTAGTAATTTAGACATCTATCAATAAACCAACCAACTATGAAAAAATCGTTTTGCTTAATTATGTTTTGTTTTTCATTTTTAATAAGCAAAGCGCAAACTACAGATTTATCAATAGTAGTTGCTGCACAAAACTTATCTGGCAGTTCAATTTCGCAAGTTAATATTTATCAAGATTTTCAATATATTATTACCATTTTTAATTCGGGAGGCAATGTTACTAATGCAACTTTTACACAAACATTAAATCCTAACTTAACGGTTTTAAGTACAAATAGTCAAAATCAAACTGGTGGAGCCAGCGTAATTACACCAATCACTTTAAGCGGAAACACAATATCTGGTACAATAGCAAACCTACCCTCAAATAGCAGTGTACAATTAAAGGTTGTTGTTAAGGCCTCTTTAACTCCTGGAGGTGTTGCTACCAACGCCACAGTTTTTTCGCCTGAAGGCACAACGGATAATAATTTATCCAACAACACGTCTGTTATATCTATTGACATAGTCGAACCTCCAATTAACTTTACGGTTGATTACAATCAAATTTCACCTACTTCAGGCACTTCAATAAGTGATTGGAACCAAACTATAACTTATCAATTTACTATTACCAATAACAGTGACATCCCTTTTCCATTACAAAGCTTTATAAGTAGATTTGATAATCCTTTTGGACCTTTAATTGGTATACCTATAATACAACTTAATAGTTTAAATTGCATTAGTACTACTGCTGGTGTGCTGTGTCCTGACACCTCAACATATGGAGGTGTAACAGTTGGGATTACATCGTATCAACCTTTTTTTACCTTTACAACACCTATCGAGTTTACACCTGGAGGATCTATAACTTTTGAAATGGAAGTCCTTTTTTTAGATCCAACATGTGCGATACAGTTTGCCAATTTAGAATTGTCAAGTTTAATCGAACTAACGTTTATCCCTTCTGATATCAATCAATCTTCAGATAGTTCCAACATAATTACTAATCCATTACCACAAGGAAACCTTTGCGACATGACGGATTTATGTATAACTACTATACAAACTAATCCTGATCCTTTAGCAGAAATTAATTGGAACGAAGAAGTAACTTTTGTAACCACTATTTGTAATATGGGTCCTGAAGATGCTTATATGCGCTTTTTTCTTCAAAATTTAACCTTAAATACCGATTGGGACATTATATCCATAAATTGTGATGCTACCACAGGTCCTGTTGCCTGTACAGATTTTACTTTAACTGATCAGGATCAGTTTTGGGAAAGCAGCGAATTTTTCCTACCCACTAACACTACAATTACAGTAATTACTGTTGTAGTATTTATTGAACCTGACGACTGCTCGATACAATTAGACGATAATACTTTGGTACACGTAAGAAGTGGTGTAAATTTATTAGAAAGCACTATTATTGATCCGAATATTGGAAATAATGCGGATAGTGATTTCTTATTATTACCTCCTTTAGAGGAATGTGATCCTGCCGAAACTGTTATGCTTAAAATTACAAAAGAACAGACAAACCCAGTTTTACCAAGTGGTTTAACACCAACAAACACAATAGAATGGGGAGAAGTCACTTATCAAGTAGTGGCAACTAATTATGGCAATGTAGATTCTATAATTTATTTAAGTGACTTTATTACTGAAGCCTCATCAGGAACATTAATTTCTGTAAATTGTATTGGCACCACAGGTACTGCCACTTGTTATGATATTATTAATGCTAACATCGGAGAGTTTCAGGATGGTATTCCTGAAGCAGGAGAAAACGATGTTTTTTGGGAAATTACTCCTGAAGAAAATGTGGTACTTCCTGCGCAAAGCTCAATAACCTATGAAGTGGTTGTAGATTGGCAACCAGAGTGTAGCACAGATCCTATTATTATAAGAAATAATGTTTCAATAGAAAGCGTAGATTATAACAATGAAATTGATTTACTCAACAATACAGACCACGTTATTACATATCTAGCTCCTTGCATTGACATCGTTGTACAGACCTATCCCGAATTTACCTCTGTTGGTGTAAATAGTACATTTAATTGGATAATAGACATCACAAATAGTAACACAAGTTCAAACGCAACAAATATTGCTTTTGAAGATATATTAGGTCCAGAATTTACAATAAACGGAACACCATCTTGTATTGTGACTTCAGGCATAGCATCCTGCATGTCCGCATTTAATATTTCTGGTAATACTATTTCTGGTAATATTACAAATATGGAAGGCGGATCCACTATACAAATAGCAATTCCGGTAACAGCACCAAGTTATGGTGGTGCATTTACAAATACTGCACAAGCCATAGCCAACATTAACGAAAACAACGAGTTAACTCCCGATACCAATCTGTCAATTAGCAATATGCAAGTTATTGCTCCAACGGTTTTAAAAACCTTTACTCCAGACCAAATAATTGTAGGTCAACAAAGTCAATTAGAGTTTACAGTATTTAATGTTTCTGGTAACGCAGCGCAATCAAATATAACCTTTACAGACAATTTACCTCTTGGATTAACTATAGCAGGTCCAATATCTTGGACAGATAGTAATGGATGTACTGCAACATTTACTAGCTCATTAGGCGGAACATTTGTTGGCGTATCTGACTTAATTATTCCAGCAGGTGTGGCAAGTTGTAGTTTTTCGGTTTTGGTCACCTCTACAATGGAAGGTATATACAATAATAGCAGTAGCAATTTTAGCAATCAAAATAATATTGATAGCTCTCAAGCAAATGCAACATTAACTGTTTTAGAGGATACAACTAATGTTGATATTGAAGTATTAAAATCTGTAACTCCAACACAAACTTCTATTGGTCAAGAGGTTACTTTTACCATTAGCGCTAGTAATGTTGGAACTACCGAAGCTACAAATATTTTGATTTTTGAAAAACTTCCAATTGGCTATCAGCTTATAACTGCTAACACCAGCTTTGGAAATTATGATGTAAATTCGTTTTTATGGAGTATAAGTCACTTATTACCAAATCAATCAGAGAGTTTAACAATAACAGCTCAAGTTATATCTTCCAATAATCTTTTAAACACAGCTACTTTAACTGAAGTTTTAGAGATTGATAGAAATGACACAAATAATCAGGATTGGGCAATAATTTCTGTTGATGATTGTTTACAAATCCCTAAAGGGTTTTCTCCTGGAAGTGATATGGTAAACGACACCTTTGTAATTCCATGCATTGAAGACTATCCAAATAATGATTTAAAAATTTACAATAGATATGGTACATTAATATACCAAAGTAACAACTATATTAATGACTGGAACGGAATGCCAAATCAAGGTCCTTTTAATCAAAACAAAGTGTTACCTGTTGGCACTTATTATTATGTGTTAAGTATTTCAACAATAAAAAATCCTTTGGTAGGATATATATATTTAAACTATTAGTTTGTTTTTTTGACGAACCGATAACCCTAAAAAATAAGAGATTAAAACTATTATAACAGCATAAAAAGACATACCAAAAAGACCATGACCTGCATTGTAGTGTGCTACTGTTGCTAATAAAGCATCAAAGAAAAATCCAGCGTAAGCCCATTCTGTTAACCATTTATTTTTTCGCCATAAAATCATAACAACACCAAGTATTTTGGCTATTGCTAAAGGAATTACTAAATAGGTTGGATAATTTAGTGCTTTAAAAAAACCTTCAACCATCTCTATATTAAAAAAGTACATCTGTGCTGAATATAAAAAAATCACACAAACTAAAATTGTAACAATCCAATACAACACAGTCTTTATAGACGTTTGTTTCATTTAAATTAAGTATTAAAGTTTACTAACTACTTAAATCTAGCTTCGATAATTTCCATAAAACGGACTTCGTAATCTTCTTTACCAACCCAATTATTGTAGTCTGGTTTAACTACATTATTAATTAAATTAAACGCTTCGTCTAAAGTTGTAGTCGTATTAAGTTGTGATAATACTCTATTATAATCGTCAGGTTCGCCATCAAATAAATGCTTAATAAATGCTAATTTATCGTTTAATCCAATGTTTAAACCAGATTTAAGTTTATCGTTTAAACTCTTTTTTTCATTTATATCAGATTTTGACACAGGATCAAAAACAGGAATCTCATCAAAGCCTGCGGTTATCTCTTCAAAATCATTTTTAGTATAATTTTGCTTTGGTATAACTGCTTCAATTAGGTCATCCACTTGGTGAGTTTCTTGTGGCATTTGAGCAACCATATCCTTTATTTTCTCCATGACTGGCTCCATAATATCATCCTGATCTGCATCATCCAAATTGATATAGGTTTTATCATCTACCTCTATGTTATCACTTACTTTGTTATTAAAAGCAGAATCTAACATATCAAAAAATGAAGAGTCATTACCAATAGTCGGTAAACTATCTTCAAAGTTTTCGTTAGCAAATTTTAAAACGGTTAACTTTTCATACAAAACAGCAACTTCTGCATGCATCCTATTAACGTCTTCTTTACCAACTAGTTTTAGAATCCTGTGTGCAATACTCATTAATTCTGATTCTAATTTCTTCTTCATGGTTTTATTTTTTTTTATAATTTTTGAATTAATTGCAAGTTAGCCTTTTGATTTTTAATAAATTTGACCCACCTTTATACAAAACGTAAATGCTTTACGTTTTAGTGCTAAATTTACAAAATGTTTCTTGAAAATACAGTAAATCAAAAAGAACAATTTGGATGGATTGAAGTCATCTGTGGATCAATGTTTTCTGGAAAGACTGAAGAGTTAATCCGAAGACTTAAACGCGCTCAATTTGCTAAACAAAAAGTAGAAATCTTTAAACCAGCTATTGATGTTCGTTACGATGATGAAATGGTAGTATCGCACGATGCTAACGAGATTAGATCCACTCCTGTACCTGCTGCAGCTAATATTCCAATTCTTGCGGATGGCTGTGATGTGGTTGGTATTGACGAAGCTCAGTTTTTTGATGACGAAATCGTCCGTGTTTGTAACGACCTAGCTAATAAAGGCATACGTGTAATTGTTGCAGGTTTAGATATGGACTTTAAAGGTAATCCTTTTGGACCAATGCCTTATTTAATGGCAACAGCAGAATATGTTACAAAAGTACACGCTGTTTGTACCAGAACCGGAAACCTAGCACAATATAGTTTCAGGAAATCTGCAAATGACAACCTTGTTTTGTTAGGTGAAACTGAAGAGTATGAGCCACTAAGCAGAGCTGCATATTATAAAGCAACACTTAGAGAAAAAGTGAAACACATAAAGGTAGAAGATGCCCAAGAGATTGACACAAAATCTAAAATCTCTAATGAATAAAGCTCAAGAAACAGTTTTAGAAATAGACCTTAAAGCACTAAAACATAATTTTAAGTTTTTAAAATCAAAACTCTCCGGAAACACCAAATTTTTAGCGGTTGTAAAAGCCTTTGCCTACGGAAGTGACGCTGTAGAAGTTGCAAAATATCTGCAACAATTAGACGTAGATTATTTTGCTGTAGCCTATACCTATGAAGGTGTAGCACTGCGTGATGCAGGAATTACAACACCAATACTAGTATTACATCCACAACCTGTAAGTTTTGACGACATTATAACACGTTGCCTAGAACCAAGTCTATACTCACAAAGAGTTTTAGACCTTTTTATTGCTTCCGCAGAAACACATAAGCAACACAACTATCCTGTACATTTAAAATTTAACACTGGATTAAATAGATTAGGTTTTGGTTTGGAAGATATTTTTAAAATAGTTGAAACAGTATCTAAAACCGAAGCGGTACACATCACCAGTTTATTTTCTCATCTCGCAGAAAGTGAAGTCTTGGATGATAAAGCATTTACTGTATCTCAAATAGAACATTTTAAAACAATATACAAACAAGTCTATGCCAAATTAGACTACAAGCCATTTTTACACCTTTGTAACACCTCTGGTATTATAAACTACCCAGAAGCACACTTTGATATGGTAAGAAGTGGTATTGGATTAAACGGTTTTGGAAACGATCCAAATGTAAACAAACACCTAAAACCAATAACAGCTTTAAAAACAAACATCTCGCAAATTCATCATATAAAAAAAGGAGAAAGCTTAGGTTATAACAGAGCTTTTATAGCACAAACAGATACAAAAACTGCAACGTTACCAATAGGTCATGCAGATGGTATTAAAAGACAATATGGTAACAAAAATGGATTTGTAACCATTAATAATCAAAAAGCATATATACTAGGTAATGTTTGTATGGACATGATTATGGTAGACATCACTTCCATAGATTGTAATGAAGGTGACGAAGTTATTGTATTTGATAACAAGTACACTGCTGAGGCTTTAGCAGAAAATGTACAATCCATTTCCTACGAATTAATTACTGCCATCTCTCAACGTGTAAAACGTGTATTTCGTCGATAAATGTCATTTACATATATTTGATAAGTACCAGTTATGTTAAAATTTTAACTAAATTCGAATATCATTAATATTAACTAACATTAAAAATTAAAATTATGCTTAAAGAATTTAAGAATTTTATCATGACAGGAAACGTAATTGAATTTGCGGTTGCTGTAATTATGGCTGGAGCATTAGGCCAAGTAATTAATGGCTTTGTAAATAACGTTGCTATGCCATTTGTAGGACATTTTGCAGGAGGAATTGATTTTGCTGCTAAAAAACTTGTACTTGATGAGGCAGTAGTAGACGCAGCTGGTGTTGTTACAAAACCAGAAAATGCAATAATGTATGGTAGCTGGATTAATACAATAATTAACTTGATAATTGTTGGATTTATCATGTTCTTAATTGTTAAAGCATACAATAAAACTAAAAAACCAGTTGAACCAGCTGCACCAGCAGGACCATCTGATAACGAATTATTAATGGAAATTAGAGATGCTTTAAAAAAGTAATCTAATTTTTAGTATTATCATAAAAAACCGATTTTAGTTTTAAAATCGGTTTTTTTATGCTCAAATTTTTACGAAAAAATTAATACTAATTATATTACTTTTTTAGTTAAATACCCTAATTTTAGCCTTTAATTTAATTTGTATTTAAAATGAGAGTAGCTGTAGTTGGAGCAACCGGAATGGTTGGAGAAGTTATGCGTAAAGTATTAGAAGAAAGACAATTTCCTATATCAGAATTTATACCTGTAGCTTCAGAAAGATCCGTAGGTAAATCACTTTCATTTAACGGTAAAGATTATAAAATTGTAAGCTTACAAGACGCTGTAAATGCCAAACCAGATATTGCTTTATTTTCGGCTGGTGGAAGCACATCATTAGAATGGGCACCAAAATTTGCAGAAGTAGGTACAACTGTGATTGATAATTCTTCGGCTTGGAGAATGGATCAGGACAAAAAACTAGTGGTTCCGGAGATTAATGCAAATCAACTTACTAAAGAAGACAAAATAATAGCCAATCCTAATTGCTCGACCATACAAATGGTTATGTGCTTGGCTCCTCTTCATAAAAAATATAAAATTAAAAGAATAGTCGTTTCAACTTACCAATCCATTTCTGGTACAGGAGTAAAAGCTGTGCAACAATTAGAAAATGAATTAAATGGCGTTACAGGAGAAATGGCGTATCACTATCCTATCTTTAAAAATGCAATTCCGCATTGTGACGTATTTGAAGACAATGGATACACCAAAGAAGAATTAAAGTTGGTTAACGAAACCCAGAAAATATTAAACGATAATACTATTGCTGTAACAGCTACTGCAGTTAGAATACCAACAGCTGGTGGACATAGTGAGTCTGTTAATATTGCATTTGAAAATGATTTTGATTTAGCTGAAGTTAAAACGCTTTTAGGCCAAACCGAAGGTGTAGTCGTACAAGATAATTTAGACACTAACACCTATCCAATGCCTTTATATGCCAATGGTAAGGATGATGTCTTTGTAGGTCGTATTAGACGCGACTTATCTCAGGCAAACTCTATTAATATGTGGATTGTTAGTGACAACCTGCGTAAGGGAGCAGCTACAAACACTGTTCAGATTGCAGAATATTTAGTAAAACACAACTTAGTTTAGATATAACAATCTAAATTTCATTAAGTTAATACCATTTTTAGGTCAATTAATTTATATATTAGTGACCATATATTTTTTATATGGTCAAAAACTACACGAGCTTATTAGTTATTGCTTTTTTTACTTTGTTGCAATTTTCTTGTAGCTCAGAAGAAACGTATATCCCAATCCAAGAAAGTACAGAGACCTCTCCTGTTATTTTTAATCCAGAAGCAACACCTTTTAATACATTATCAGAATACCATTTTTTTAAAGACAACCTTAAAGACTTAACTCCTGTTGTAGGCGTCCTGCCATATCAACCTATTAATTCCTTATTTACAGATTACGCGCACAAAAAAAGATTTATTTGGATGCCTAAAGACCAAAAGGCAACTTATGTTAATGATTATTCAATTTTAAATTTTCCTGATGGCACTGTTTTTATAAAAAACTTTTATTACCAAAATACATTACCTAGTAATTTATCAAGGATTATTGAAACACGATTAATGTATAAATCTTCCGAAGGTTGGAAATTTGCAAATTATATCTGGAATGATGATCAAACAGAAGCATACTTTGATTTAGCTGGAAGTTATACAGATGTTACTTTTATTGAAAACGGAGTAACAAAAACTACCACTTACAGAATTCCGTCTGCTGCAGAATGCTTTACTTGCCACAAGTCTGAAGTTAACTCCATTCCAATTGGTCCAAAACCACAAAATCTAAATAAAGATTTAGCATACGCTGATGGTGTAAAAAATCAATTACAAAAATGGATAGAAATTGGTTATTTAGAAGACAACTTACCTAACACTATCAATACAGTTTCTAACTGGCAAGATGTTACTTCTACACTTAGTGACAGGATTAGAGGTTACTTAGATATTAATTGTGCACACTGCCACAGTCAAGATAGACATTGTGACTACAGACCTGTTAGGTTTGCATTTGGAGATTATCAAGGAGATACTAGTTTAGGTGTTTGTGTAGATCCAGATACACCAATAGCACCTTACTCTAAAATTGTAGAACCAGATAACATAGCACGCTCATTAATTCACTTTAGATTAAATAATACACAAGAAGAATATAGAATGCCTTTATTGGGTAGAACACTAATACACCAAGAAGGTGTTATTCTTTTAGAGCAATGGATTACTTCACTAACACAAACCTGCCAATAAACTAACCGTCTAACCATGAAAAAACCACTACTTACTATTTTAATTTGCTTAGTTACATTTATAATTAAAGCACAAACAAACAGCAACAGCTGCTTGGATACAAATACAGACACAGCTATAGTTGGTCCTGGGACATTTACCCTTAACGGAATTATTGATGGTACAGAAATACCTTCTCCTATTTGTGCAGCAAACGGAACTGGGGCAACAAATGGAGAATGGTACAGGTATATACCAACTAACGACTACTCTGTAACCATCAGTACAGACTTAACTCAAAATTCTGGTAAAGACACACGTGTACATATCTATTCAGGAGCTTGTGGTAGCCTAACCTGTGTTGCTGGAGATGATGATTCTGGAACTAATTTCTTATCTGTTGCGACATTTAATGTAATAGTTGGTACATCATATTACATTGCTTTTGATGATAAATGGAGTGACTCAGGGTTTGATTGGGAATTAACGGAAGGTGCAGTGGTTATTCCACCTCCTCCTGCTCCTGTTACATTTAGTCAACAATCACTTTCTACAAACGGTTCAAATCGTGCTGTTGTTGATATGAATGGGGATTTTCTAGATGATGTTGTTGCTGTTACAGCTACAAATATTAATATTAATTATCAATTAGCGACAGGTGGTTTTAATACTGTCAATATTGCAACCACTTCTGCTGATTTCACACCAAACTGGAGTCTTGCTGCTGCAGATTATGACGCCAATGGTTATACGGATTTATTATATGGAGCTGGACAAGGTGTAACCTTTATGAAAGCAAACGATACTGGAACTGGATTTACAGAAATTTCAGGCTCAGAATATGTTTTTTCCCAAAGATCAAATTTTGCAGACCTTAATATGGATGGTCATTTAGATGCATTTGTTTGCCATGATGTAGAGCCTACTGTGTATTATATTAACGATGGTAATGGTAATTTGCAATACTATCAATCAACCGTAGGAACTGCTCCTTTTAATTTAGGAGATTACGCATCTGGTGGACATTATGGATCAATTTTTGTTGATTATGATAACGATGGAGATAGTGATATGTTTATCGCCAAATGTGGTGGTGAAGAAGCTAGAAGAAAAAACCAAATGTATAGAAACGACTCTTATTACGATGCTTCAAATACATTAGTAGTCAATTATACAGAGGTAGCCTCTCAAATTGGATTATCAGATCCAATGCAAACATGGTCTTCATCATGGGGAGATTTTGATAACGATGGTGATATGGATGTGTTTGTTGGAGCTAGTTCTGGAACTCATAAATTAATGAGAAATGATTTAGACACAACAACTGGAATAGTAACCTTTACAGATGTTACAACTGGATCAGGAGTATTAGATATGACTGCTACAGGTATTGAAAACGTAACTTACGATTTTGATAATGATGGTATTTTAGACTTAGCTTCAAATGGAAATATATTAATTGGTAATGGTGACATGACTTTTAATCTTTATACAGGTCTATTACCTACAGCAGGATCTTTTGGAGACTTAAACACAGATGGATTTATTGATGCTTTTAGTAGTGATGGTTCAATTTACATGAATGACACCACGATTAATAATTGGATAACATTAAATACCGTTGGAAACGTTAGTAATATAAATGGAATTGGAGCTAGAATAACAATAGAAACAACCTTAGGTAGTCAAATTAGAGATGTTAGAAGTGGTGATGGATTTAGATACATGAACACCTTAAATACTCATTTTGGGTTAGGTACAGCAACCACTATTACAAGCTTAACCGTAGAATGGCCTTCTGGAATAGTAGATGTTATTTTAAATCCTACAGTTAATCAAACTTTAAATATAATTGAAGGTCAAAATCAATTAAGTATTGATGAGTTTTTATTGTCTGACCTAATACTTTACCCTAACCCAACAACCCACAGTTTAAATTTAAATATTGAAAATCAACATTTAAATAACGCAGCATATGTTGTATTTGACATGAATGGTAGACAAGTATTAAAAGGTAAATTAAAAACTAATACAATTGATGTTTCAAATATCCAGTCAGGTAACTACATTTTAAAAATAAATAGTAACGGAAGTATAAAAGCTCAAAAATTTATAAAACACTAAAAAAATCTTAAAAAGCGCAAGTTAGTAGTAAACATGTGCTTTTTTGGTTAATTTTATTCACATAATTAAACCATCCCTTCAACATGAAAAAACTAGCTATTGGTATTTTAACCGTAATAACTATTATGTCTTGTAAAAAAGAAGCAACAAAAAAAGAAAAAAGTATCGTAATAGACTACCCAACAACTAGTAAGGTTGACACTGTAACTAACTATTTTGGTACAGATGTAGAAGACCCTTACAGATGGTTAGAGGATGACAGAAGTCCAGAGACAGAAGCTTGGGTAAAAGCAGAAAATAAAACTACTTATGCTTATTTAGACAATATTCCTTACAGAAAAAAACTAAAGCAACGTTTAGAGAAGTTATGGAATTATGAAAAAATTGGAGCGCCTTTTGTAGAGGGTGACTATACCTATTTTTATAAAAACGATGGCTTACAAAACCAGTATGTAATCTACCGTTATAAAACCGGAGAAGACCCAAGTACAGCAACCGTGTTTTTAGACCCAAATACATTTAAGGAAGATGGTACTATATCGCTTGGAGGTACTAGCTTTTCTAAAAACGGAAAGATACTAGCCTACGCAATTTCTGAAGGTGGAAGTGATTGGCGAAAAATTTTAGTAATGGACACCCAGTCTAAAACAATTATCGAAGACACCTTAGTAGATATAAAATTTAGCGGAATGTCTTGGTACAAAAACGAAGGCTTTTATTACTCAAGCTATGACAAACCAAAAGGTAGCGAGTTATCTGCAAAAACAGATCAGCACAAAGTATATTACCATAAACTAGGGACGTCGCAAAAAGAAGATCAGTTAATTTTTGGAGGAACAGCTTCTGAAAAACACAGATATATCTACGGAAGCGTAACAGAGGATGATCGATATTTAATAATATCGCCACGTGTATCGACCTCTGGAAACAAATTATACATTAAGGATTTAACACAACCAAACTCAAAATTAGTAGAGATTATTGGCAACACAGATAGCGACACTTATGTAATTGAAAACGAAGGCTCAAAATTATTCTTAGTAACAAATCATAATGCACCTAACAAAAAAATAGTTACCGTTGATGCCTCAAATCCAACACCAGAAAACTGGGTAGATTTTATTCCAGAAACTAAAAATGTATTAAACCCATCAACAGCAGGTGGCTACTTTTTTACTGAGTATATGGTAGATGCAGTATCTAAAGTAATGCAGTACGACTACGATGGTAAATTAGTAAGGGAAGTAAAACTTCCTGGTGTAGGAAGTGCTAGTGGATTTGGTGCTAAAAAGGAAGAAAAAGAATTATACTATTCATTTACAAACTATGTAACTCCAGGAAGTATTTATAAATATGATATTGAAACCGGAACTTCAGAGCTATTCCGTAAACCTAATATTGATTTTAATCCTGAAAATTACGAAAGCAAACAAGTCTTTTATAACTCAAAAGATGGTACAAAAGTACCAATGATTATTACACATAAAAAAGGATTAACGCTTGATGGTAAAAACCCAACAATCCTATATGGTTATGGTGGTTTTAATGTAAGTTTAACACCTAGTTTTAGCATTGCTAATGCTGTATGGATGGAACAAGGTGGTATATATGCTGTACCTAATCTTCGTGGTGGAGGTGAATACGGAAAAGCATGGCACGATGCAGGAACACAACTTAAAAAACAAAATGTGTTTGACGATTTTATTGCTGCTGCAGAGTACCTTATTAATCAAAAATATACCTCATCAGACTTTTTAGCTATTAGAGGTGGTTCTAATGGAGGTCTTCTAGTTGGAGCAACAATGACCCAACGTCCAAATTTAATGAAGGTAGCTTTACCTGCGGTTGGTGTTTTAGACATGTTACGTTACCACACGTTTACAGCTGGAGCAGGTTGGGCTTATGACTATGGTACTGCAGAAGATAATAAAGAAATGTTTGATTATTTACTAGGCTACTCTCCTGTACATAATGTAAAAGAAGGCACACAATATCCAGCTACGATGGTTACAACAGGTGACCATGACGACAGAGTTGTACCTGCACACAGTTTTAAATTTGCTGCAGAATTACAAGCTAAACAAACCGGAAACAATCCTGTTTTAATCAGAATAGAAACTGATGCAGGACATGGAGCAGGAACACCTGTAAGTAAAACTATAGAGCAATATGCTGACATTTACGGATTTACATTATACAATATGGGTTTTGAAATTTTACCAACCGAAATCGAAGACTTTAAAGATTAAAACAAACACATACAACGTATTAAAAACCTGTAGGTACAATATCCTACAGGTTTTTTGTATATTATATTTCTAGTCTTAAATAACACATAAAAAACAATCTTTATTTTGGTGATATTAGTCAATTGATATAATTTTGCATCCATAAAATGAAACAAATTATCTCTAAATATTTGACGCTAATAATACTCTTGTTATTCTCAGGAGTAATAAACGTATTTGCAAATAGTACATTAGATAATAATTTCACTTTAATTAGTACATCTAAATCTGAAACAACAATCCCAGTTTCAATAGATGACATCTCAAGTCAATCCGCTCACTTTTCAATTTTCAATAATCAAGACAACCAATTAATTTTTGATTATACAGAAAGTGAAGAAGCAGAAAATGAAGAATCGGTAACAAATACCACTATAAATTCTTTTGGTAGCTATATAGCTGCATTTTTAAACGCTCAATTATTAAGCGATTTATCCTCTCAACTTCAAGCAGAGGCTAACCATTACAAACAAACTTTTTGTCAACCTTCGACAAAACTTCACATTAGATTAGAGGTTTTTATAATCTGATTTTCTTTCTTTTTTAAAACCAATTTGCAATTGGTTTATTACTTACAAAACATTTAACATAACACAAATAGCCAGTCATATGCCTTATTGGCAATGACTGGCTACAATCACATTTTATTTTACCAATTTATTTTAAATAAAAAATTATGAAAAAAATCTTCATTTTCATGGGTTTATTCGCATGTCTATTTCATACAAGTTGCGAAACTAAAAAAGAAGAAAAGAAAGAACATGTTGCTTTTCTTGTTACAAATCCTATCAAAAAAGACACCACTATAATTAAGGACTATGTTAGTCAAATTCACTCCATAAGACATATAGAATTAAGAGCTTTAGAGAAAGGTTATCTCAAAAGTATATTTGTAGACGAAGGTCAACACGTTAAAAAGGGACAACCTATGTTCCAGATAATGCCAAATATTTATCAAGCCGAACTACAAAAGGCTAAAGCCGAATCTAATGCTGCACAAATTGAATTACAAAACACTAAACTATTAGCAGAAGGCAATGTCGTTTCTCAAAATGAATTAGCTATGGCAAATGCCAATTTAGATAAAGCAAATGCTGAAGTTGCTTTAGCACAAACTCATTTAGGTTTTACTAAAATAACCGCACCTTTTGATGGTATCATGGACCATTTAGAAGCAAGAGAAGGAAGTCTTTTGGACGAAGGAGAGTTACTAACCACGTTGTCTGACAATAGTAAAATGTGGGTGTATTTTAACGTACCAGAAGCGGAATACCTAGATTATATAACAAGCACAGACAAAGACGTTAAAAAAGAAGTTGGCTTACTAATGGCTAATAACAAACCATTTAACCAAAAAGGCATTGTTGAAACTATAGAAGGAGAGTTTAATAGCGAAACCGGAAATATTGCTTTTAGAGCCACGTTTCCTAATCCTGATGGTATTTTAAGACATGGCGAAACTGGTAGTGTATTAATGTCTATCCCTTTTAAAGATGTTATAATTATACCACAAAAAGCCACTTTTGAAGTGTTAGATAAAACCTATGTTTTTGTAATAGATAAAAATAATGTAGTAAAACAAAAAGAAATTACAATTGGAGCAGAGCTACCACATCTATTTATAATAAGCAAAGGGCTTTCGCAAAACGACACGATTTTATTAGAAGGTATAAAAATGGTTAAAAACAATCAAAAAATAGAAACCAAGTTTTTAGAGCCAACCAAAGTAATGTCTGAGTTAGACTTATACGCTGAATAATTTTAGAATTTAATCTTCAAAAGACATGTTTAAACAATTTATAAAAAGACCCGTTTTGGCTATTGTCATTTCGGTTATCATCTTATTTATAGGTGGTTTAGCTATCAAGCAACTCCCTATATCTCAATTCCCTCAAATAGCACCAACAACAGTAAATATTTTTATAGCCTATCCTGGTTCTAGTTCAGAGGTATTAGTAAACTCTACCTTAATTCCGCTAGAAACAGCCATAAATGGTGTGCAAGACATGCGTTATATAGCATCAGATGCAACAAGTGCTGGTGAAGCTACAGTACGTGTGATTTTTGAACCAGGAACAGATCCTAACGAAGCTGTTGTTAGGGTTAAAACACGTGTGGATCAGGTCATGCCATTATTACCAGAGTTAGTGCAACGTGAAGGTGTAATTATAACACCTGTGCAACCTAGTATGTTAATGTACGTTAACCTATCTAGTACAGATAAGCACAACGACGAAAAGTTTTTATATAACTATGCATATACCAAAATAATCCCAGAAATACAGCGTATTAAAGGGATTGCAAGTGCACAAATTTTAGGAAGCAGAAAATACGCAATGCGTGTTTGGTTAAAACCAGATCGTATGCGTGCCTATAATATTTCTGCAGAAGAAGTTTTAGAAGCAATGGAAGAGCAAAGCATTTTAGCTAGACCTGGTCGTTTAGGTAGAAGTTCTGGTAAAACTGCACAATCTTTAGAATATGTACTAACCTATCAAAATAGATATAACGAACCTGATCAATATAAAAACATCATTGTTCGAGCAAATAAAGAAGGTGAAACCATTCAACTTAAAGATATTGCTGATGTAAATTTAGGTAGTGAATTTTTTGACATTTATTCTAATTTAGATGGTAAACCATCCGCCTCAATAGTCCTAAAACAAACGTTTGGTAGTAATGGTAGTGATGTTATTAAAGAGGTAAAAGCCAAATTAGCAGAGCTAGAAGTAGATTTACCACCTGATGTAGATTTCCAAATTAGTTATGATGTGTCTAACTTTTTAGACGCGTCTATAGAGCAGGTTTTACATACCCTTAGAGATGCCTTTATTTTAGTAGCCATTGTTGTCTTTTTATTTTTAGGAGATTGGCGCTCGACACTAATACCAATCATTGCAGTACCTGTATCCTTAATTGGTGCCTTTTTTGTAATGCAATTATTTGGGTTGTCAATTAACTTAATTACTCTTTTTGCATTAGTATTAGCAATTGGTATTGTAGTAGACAATGCTATTGTTGTTGTGGAAGCAGTCCATGTTAAAATGGAAGAAGACCACCTCACACCCTACAAAGCATCTTATGAAGTATTAGGCGAAATTGGAGGAGCAATTGTAGCCATAACCTTAGTAATGGTTTCGGTTTTTATACCTATTTCATTTATGACAGGTCCTGTTGGTGTATTTTATCGTCAATTTTCGATTACTATGGCTGGTTCAATTGTAATTTCAGCAATTGTAGCATTAACATTAACACCAGTTTTATGTGCAATGCTACTTAAAAATAACCATGGGAAAACTAAAAAATCTATTGTAGATAAATTTATACTTTGGTTTAATAATGGTTTTGAAAAACTTACAGGAAAATACGTAGCAGTACTAAACAAAATAGTAGCGCGACGTATTATAACCTTTGGGATATTAGCAGCATTTTGTGCAGGAATATATTTTACTAATAAAGTATTACCTGCTGGTTTTATACCTAACGAGGATCAGGGAATGATTTATGCCATTATCCAAACGCCTCCTGGAGCAACTTTAGAACGTACAAATGAAGTTGCTAAAAAACTTCAAAAAATTTGTGAAGAAACCGAAGGTGTAGAATCTGTGTCATCACTTGCTGGTTATGAGATTATGACAGAAGGTCGAGGCTCTAATGCTGGTACGTGTTTAATTAATTTAAAACCTTGGTCAGATCGTCACCACTCTGTGCATGAGATAATGGAAGAACTTGAAGAAGAAACCAAAGATTTAGGAGCTGTTATCGAGTATTTTGAGCCTCCTGCAGTACCTGGTTTTGGATCTTCTGGTGGATTTGCAATGCGCTTACTAGACAAAACCAACTCTACAGATTATCAACATTTTGAAAAGATTAATAACGCCTTTATAGCTGCATTGTCCAAACGTAAAGAGCTTACTGGATTATTTACTTTCTTTTCTGCAAACTATCCTCAATATGAGTTAAAAATAAACAACAAAATTGCTATGCAAAAAGGAGTAACTATTAGTAAAGCAATGGAAAATTTAAATATTTTAATTGGTAGTACTTACGAGCAAGGTTTTATTCGATTTGGTAGATTCTTTAAAGTATACACACAAGCAGCACCAGAATATAGAAGACTACCATCTGATCTAGAAAAGCTTTATGTTAAAAACGAAGAAGGAGATATGGTACCATACTCTGCTTTTATGTCTATTGAAAAAAAATTAGGACCAAATGAAATTACACGATATAACCTTTACAATTCTGCGTCAATAAGAGGGTTACCTGCTTCAGGATATACAAGTGGTGACGCCATAAACGCGATAAACGAAGTAGCTAAAAAAGAGCTACCCAATGGATATGACATCGCTTGGGAAGGCCTGTCCTATGATGAAGCCAGTAGAGGTAATGAATCGACTTATATATTTATTATAGTTTTAGTATTTGTCTACTTTGTGTTAGCTGCACAATACGAAAGTTTTTTATTACCATTGGTGGTTATTTTATCACTTCCTGTGGGTGTTTTTGGATCATTTTTCCTATTAAAAGCAATGGGATTAGCTAATGATGTTTATGCACAAATTGGAGTAATCATGTTAGTAGGACTACTTGGTAAAAACGCAGTATTAATTGTGGAGTTTGCAGTACAAAAACAAAGACAAGGCGCTACAATTCTAGAAGCAGCAATTGAGGGTTCCAAAGCTAGATTTAGACCTATTTTAATGACGTCCTTTGCTTTTATTGCAGGATTAATTCCCTTAATAATAGCAACAGGTGCAGGAGCAATTGCTAATAAAACCATAGGAAGTTCATCATTAGGAGGTATGTTAATAGGGACTATTGGTGGAGTATTAATTATTCCAGGATTATATTACATTTTCGCCAAAATGGCTGAAGGAAAAAGTCTAATAAAAGATGAGTCGCTTGAGCCTTTATCTGAAGAATTTATTAGAAATAGTGAATCTGCTGGACAACAAACTAAAAAGAATACTGAGCAGATTGTTAAACTAAAAAATCTATTAAAAAAACTAAGCAAAAAAAATAAAGATGAATAATAAAACCATAAAACATCTTTTTGTTGTTAGCATCATGATTGTACTATTATTACAATCATGTGTGCCAACACAAATAGCGATAAGAGAAGAAAATAAAACCATTTCTGAGACTTACAGTAACAATAGTAGTGATACACTAAACACAGCAGTTGTAAAGTGGAAAGACTTTTTTTCCGACCAAAATTTAACAAACTTGATAGACTTGGCATTAGCTAATAATCAAGAATTAAATATGATGCTACAGCAAATTAATATGGCTGAAAACGAAATAAAAGCTAAAAAAGGAGACTATTTACCTTATGTAGGTGTTTACGCTGGTGCGGAAATTGATAAAGTTGGTGAATTCACCAGAAATGGTGCTGTAGAGCAACACTTAGACATACGTGAACATGAAGAATTTCCGGAACCATTAACCAACTTTTCGGCAGGACTTTCTGCCTCTTGGGAATTGGATATTTGGAAAAAACTTAGAAATGGTAAAAAATCAGCAGTTTTAGAATATTTAGCAACTATCCAAGGTAAAAACTTTATGGTTACGCAATTAGTTTCAGAAATAGCAAGTGCCTATTATGAGCTTATTGCTTTGGATAACCAACTTACTATAGTTAAACAGAACTTAGACTTACAACAAAGTGCTTTAAAAATGGTAAAGCTTCAAAAAGAAGCTGCTAGAGCAACACAGCTAGCTGTTAGACGCTTTGAGGCTGAGGTTTTTAAAAATAAAAGTAATAAATATCAAATTCAGCAAAAAATAGTAGAAACAGAAAATTTGATTAATTTTTTAGTTGGAAGATACCCACAAACAGTAATCAGAAATTCTAATGATTTTATAACTAAAGAAGTAGACGTTATGCACTCTGGTGTACCCTCACAATTATTAGCCAATCGACCAGATATTAGACAAGCTGAACTAGAGTTATCTGCCTCAAAGTTAAACGTAAATATAGCTAAGGCAAATTTCTATCCTTCCATTGGTATTAAAGCTGGTGTTGGATTAGAAGCTTTTAAACCTAAATTTTTAACTAGCACACCAGAATCTTTAGCGTATTCTTTAATTGGAGATATAATCGCTCCATTAATTAACCGAAATGCAATTAAAGCAGAATATAAAACTGCCAGTAACAAGCAACTTCAGATTATTTATGAATACGAAAAAACGATTTTAAATGCGTTTATAGAAGTAGAAAATCAATTATCTAATGTAGAGAATTTAAACAAAAGTTACCTTTTAAAAACAGAACAAGTGGAGGCACTTACGGAAGCTATAGATCTTTCTATTAGACTTTTTAAATCTGCAAGAGCAGAATATACAGAAGTACTCCTTACACAAAGAGAAGCATTAGATTCTAAAATTGAAATTATAGAAACTAAACGCGACCAATTATTAGCTAATGTAAAACTATATCAAGCTTTAGGTGGTGGATGGAATTAAAAAACAATAATAAATTTCAAAACCGTTCCATTTGGAGCGGTTTTTTTATACTATTTTTGCACGACTATGCTAGCAGTAAAAAATCTTTCTTTTTCGTATAATAAAACACCTGTTTTAAAAGACATCTCTTTAATTGCTAATCAAGGTGAACACGTTGCTATTATTGGCGAAAGCGGTTCTGGAAAAAGCACTCTTTTAAATCTTATTTTTGGCGAATTTGACTTAAATGAAGGTCAGATTTTCTGGAAAGACCAAGAGATTTTAGGTCCTAAATATAATCTTGTGGTTGGTTATGAATTCATGAAATATGTCTCTCAAGAATTTGACTTAATGCCTTATATAACCGTTGAAGAAAACATTGGTAAACACCTGTCTAACTTTTTTCCAGAAGAAAAAAAAGAACGCACTGCAGAGTTACTAGAAGTTGTAGAACTTACTGAACTTGCTAAAACCAAAGTAAAAACCTTAAGTGGTGGTCAAAAACAGCGCGTCGCATTAGCACGTGCATTGGCAAAACAGCCAGAAATTATTTTATTAGACGAGCCTTTTAGTCATATTGATAATTTCCAAAAACAATCACTTAGACGTAATGTGTTTAGATATTTAAAAGACAAAAACATCACATGCGTTGTTGCAACACATGACAGAGAAGATGTTTTAGGTTTTGCAGACAGAATGATTGTTTTATACAACAACAAAATTGTTGTTAATGATAGCCCAGAAAATTTATTCAAAAATCCAGAAGCACCATTAATAGCTTCGTTTTTTGGCGAGTTTAATATAATTAACGATGCAATAATATACGCGCATCAATTAAAAATGGTAACCAATTCTGAGCTTAAAGCTACAGTGTTGCACTCTTATTTTAAAGGACACTATTACTTAATTGAAGCCTTATTAGGTGATGACATTGTATTTTTTGAAAGTAAAACAAACTTAGAAAAAAATACTACTCAGTATTTAGAAATCACAAAATAGCATAACCGCTAAAAGCACCATGATGTGTCAACGAAAAAGAGACAGCTAACAAGACTCTATTATGCTGTAATTTAGGCACACCAATGTTGTTTTTAATACTAGTTCCTTATTCTAAATTTAAGGGAATTATATTCAACTTTTTTCTAATTCAATTTCACTAAAGATACCTCGAAAATTGTTGACTTAGACGTTAGTTAACATTTGTTATTGAAAAATTTTGTGCCCTAAAAACAATATCATCGCCAATGGTTTTACCTAAAAGCAATTGTGCAATAGGCGTATTGGCTGCAATTGCGTAAAATTTTTGAGTGTCAACCTCTAGCTCTCCAGCACTAATAGCAATGTAATAATTGGATTTTGTAGTATACACAACACTACCTAAACCTATAATTTTAGAGGTCTTTTCTGTACTTATTTTTGCTAATAATTGATTTACTTTTTGGATTTGAGCCAATTGATGTCCTGCTTTTTCGCGTTCTAATTGCACCATAGCTCGCCCAGTTTCATGCTTATCTCCAGCGCTACTTTTAGTCTCAGAGGTTAAGGATTCTTGTAATTCTGAAATTGTTTTATTTATAGTATCTAGTCTATTTTGTGTAAACAAAACACAACCATTATGTAATGCTTGTTTAATTTTTTCAGTTCTATTCATCCTCTGTTTTATAATTTAAAGGACCATAAAAATTCATCTGTTTTATTATCCAACTTTTTCTAAAGGCTATGTAATTAGTAACAGGATTAGCCTTGTATTTTCTTGGGTTTGGCAAAATTGCAGCTATTGCAGACGCTTCCAATTTTGATAATTTAGATGCTGGTTTTTTAAACCAATATTGTGCTGCTGCTTCGGCACCATAGACACCATTACCCATTTCTATACTATTTAAATAGACTTCCATAATGCGCTCTTTGGACCAAACCAACTCTATTAAAAAAGTAAAATACGTTTCTAATCCCTTGCGTAGCCAACTACGTTCTGGCCACAAAAACACATTTTTTGCTGTTTGTTGGCTAATGGTACTTCCACCTTTAATACGTTTTCCTTTTTTATTGTTTTCGTAAGCTTTTTCAATTGCTTTTAAATCAAATCCATTGTGACTTAAAAAAATTTGATCTTCGCTACAAATCACTGCTAGTTGTAAATTTTTAGAGATATTTTCTATTGGCTCCCAATCGTGATTCAATAATTTTGGACTGTCTTTTTCAAAATATCTAATGACCATTAATGGTGTTATTGGTACAGGCATCCACTTGTATAAAATGACCACACCAACGGTTGAAATAATAAACCAAAGTAAACATTTAGCTAAAAACTTGAATATTTTTTTAAACATATTACTCTATTAGGTTTGCTAATTCTTCTCCTATTAAACTTCCAATTGCAACTCCCATTCCGCCTAATCGCACACCACAAAACACATTATTACTAAGCTGTTTTACAATTGGTTTTTTTTGAGTTCCTACACCCATAATTCCGCTCCATCGATGCTCTATTTTAAATGATATATTAGGTAAAATTGTAGTGTTTAAAAGTGATTCTAATTTATTTTGAATTAAGTCCGTTTGTTCCAAATCCGTAGTTTCTTCTGCTTTAAAATCTAGATTACGACCACCTCCAAATAGTATTCTGTTATCGATGTTTCGGAAATAATAATACCCTTCATCCAAATGAAACGTGCCTTTTATATGAAGGTTTTTTATTGGTTTTGTAATTAACACTTGTGCTCTTGCTGGTTTAACTTCAGGAATGTTTAAAACCGAAGCGAAGCCATTTGTTGCTATTAATAATTTTGATGTTGAAAAACTAAATTGATTGGTATCAACTTTTACAGTATTGGCATCTTCTGAAAAACTAGACACCGAAACATTATTAAGTATTTTAATGCCTTTTAAGAACGCTTTTTGTAGTAAAGCCTCCATCATGAGACCTGTGTCTATTTGTCCTTCAAATTGATTAAAACAGTACTGATTCTTAATATTATTAAAGCGAAAGGTGTTGTCTTTTAAACTAAAAACGTCGTCACCAAAAACAGATTTCAATAAATTATTGACTAACGTTTTTTGTTCTAGACAGATTTCAAATAAATCACTGTTAGTATTAAACAACTCATAACCTCCTAATTGTTGATAATCTATGGTTTTGTCTCCTAGGTTTTCTCTTAATTTTTGTAATCCTTTGACACGTTTTTTAACCAAGTCTAAAACCTCTTGTTCACTATGTGTTTTAAGGTCATCTACAATTTCTGACAAGCTACCATAACAGGCAAAACCTGCATTTTTAGTACTTGCGCCTTGAGGTAAGGTGCCTTTTTCTAAAATTAAAATGTTAGCTTTTGGAAATCTTTTTCTTAAATGTAAAGCGCAATTTAAACCCACAATTCCACTACCAACAATAGTGTAATCTACGTTGGTTAGCCATGATTTTATTTCCCAATAACTTAATGTCATTTTAATAAGATACTAAATTTGTTTATTCTTTTTGATTAATAAAAAATTGTGCGAGCGCATTTATGTCTTCGTTTTTTAAATTGAATTGACCATCAATTGCTATCGTTTCGTTTTTAGAATTATTTCCAACAATTTTTAAGGTTGTCAGTTTTTCTAAATAACTATTCAGTAGCGGAAAATGATTCTGCTTTTGCAGCCTTTCAAAATAAACTTTTAAAGCAAAAACTTCCGAAGTTTCGCTTAATTTAGATTTTACTGTATTGGATAAATTGGTACTTGCTTGCAAACTTTTAGCGTTAGTAGAATCTATTTTAACTTGATACAAAGGAAATATATCTTTACTTAATTTACCATCTTTTACTATGGCTATTTTTTCTAAATATTTATAAAGTTTTGAAGCGTCAGATGTTAATTGCAAATTAATTTCTGGTACTTGTTTTGTTACCGTTGTTAAGGTTTCTACTTTTTCAAAATCGTCATTATACTCATAAGTTATTACTGAATCTAATTGTGTTGTCGATTTAGCAATTTCTAGAGCCATATGACCTTTATAATATGTATCTAAACTGTCTGTATCTACAGCTTGATTTTTGTGTTTAAAGCTGACATACTTTAGTGTTGAAAGTAGATTAAGATTAAATGTTACACTAGCATCTTTAGAAAAATTTGTGCTTTTATAAACTTTTGGTGTATCCAAAAATACAGGCAACACAAAATCACCTTGTATTACAGCTTTTCCAGATTGAAAATTAATAGCCAAATGATCTGTTTTTGTGAGGTAGTTAAAATGTCCATCTGCATCCTGTAATTTCTCCCATTTTACATCTAACTTTGTTAATGTTTTATGGTCTACCAATATATCTTCAAATACTTGATTTACATCTTCTTTACTTGGGTTGTAAGCTAAAACTGCTTGTGTTTTGTTAAATGCTATAATCATACTATTATTAAATAATGTTGCAACAGTATAGTCTTGGCTATCTTTAAAATCTTCCGCTCTATAATTAGCTTTAAGGTAGCCCTTAAAGGTGTTTTGTTCTGAAATTTTAAAGGATGTAAAAACTGTAGTTATAGGTTGTCCCTTAACAGTGTATAAAAAGATGTTTGCTGGAATATTGAATCCTTTTTTTTGTTTGTCATCGTCATCATAAATAGTGTCTTTCTCTCTTTTTGATTTTAAATAAAATGAAGGATTTGCTATTGCATTTAACACTAGTGATTGAGCGATACCGTCTATATTCACCTTAACTATTTGATTGGCCTTATAATGAATCACATCTTGGTAAGACGTGTAATTACGGTACATTAAAAAGCCTTTAAAAGCCAAAAGCAGCACACTAATAATAATGGCTGCTTTTTTTAATATTTTCTTAATTTTCATTAATAATTATTTTGCAAATTTTTCGATGATATTAAAGATATATTTTAAAGCATTTTCTTCGGTTGGAGGCACACCAACAACCATTTCGCTATTAACTGTATTTCCTTTAATTTTTGATGCAGTGATATAAGCATCCTCTGTAGTATTTAAAAACCATTCTAGCTTACCACTTCTGTCAATTCCCATCTCTTCTATTGGTAGTTGTTGTGCTAATTGTTTAGCGCTAACAAATACAGAATAAGAATTGTCTAACATCATTTTTTTAGTTTTAGATGTTACTTTAGCATCAAATGTACCTGAGACGATTTTATTCATTTCTACTTGAGATGTACCTAAAAAAGCAATTCCGTCTTTAATTACAAAGTGAATAGCCAGTGGGCTTCTTGGGACTTCAAATGTGTAATAACCATTATCAAAAATTGCCATTTCTTTGTTTACAGTATATTGGATTAATTTATTAAGCATACTAGGCTCATCCGTAGATGCCATTAATAAAAAATCTGGAATTGTTTCTGTTTTTGTTTTTTCAACTTCAACATACTCATAATCGTCATTATATTGGTAAGTAGTATAGGTAACTTCTTGCTGAGATATACCTGATAATAAAAATAGTAAATCTCCATTAATTACTTCTCCTACAGCTTCCTCATCTAATAATAAAGAAAATAAATCTATACCCAAACTAGCTTCTTCTCCGTAGTATGGCATGTTGCTATACATAGACTTCATTAATTTAGGATACTCTTCTAACATGGCTTCTGTGTCTATAGAGTAGCTCATAAAGCCAATCATTCTGTCTTCATTTACATAATCTAAAAACTTTTTATTAAGTTTTCTAGAGGTCATTTTTTTATAACTATCTGCCATTTGATCAGACATAGTGTACTTTGTATTTAGTACCATTTTGTCGTTTTCTAAAAACAATTTAGCTGTTAATCCATTATTAGCATACATGCTTGATAAATCAAAACCAACTAATTGATTGTAGTACAT
Organism: Olleya sp. Hel_I_94; assembly: GCF_007827365.1. Taxonomy (NCBI): domain Bacteria; kingdom Pseudomonadati; phylum Bacteroidota; class Flavobacteriia; order Flavobacteriales; family Flavobacteriaceae; genus Olleya; species Olleya sp. Hel_I_94. The sequence continues at coordinate 2,360,970 of NZ_VISI01000002.1, read as the reverse complement.
AGACCCTAACATATTAGAGTATAATTGACCAAAGTCATTGACCCATAATGTAGCTTCTGCTTTACTGTCTAGACTACTTAAATATGATTTATTTTTTAAGATAGAACGATTTGGTTGTTGCGTTAAAAGCTGCTCTGCCTTTAATAAAGCCCAATTTTTATTTATAGCACTTTTAATTTGGTAGTTAGACGTATCATTATTGTAATCATATTCCACAACCTCAGTAGCTTCCTCTTCAATATACTCGTCCTCATAAACCTCTTCACTTTCTGTAGACTCGATAACCGTTTCTTCTATTTCTTCCTCATATGCTTCTTCAGCCTCAATAACTTCATCATCGTAATCCTCTGCAGTTGTTACAACAGCATCATCTATTACGTATCCATAGTAATCATCTTCTGTTAGTCCGTAACGCTCCATGACTTCTGGGTTTTGAAAATACGCCTCGTTAGTGCTTCCTACAACCATAATTAATGTTGAGCTATCCCAAACAATACCGCCTTGATTATGATCTTTAAACGATCTTATTCCGTTAACGTTTGCGATTTCTTTTTTGCTTTGAGTTGTTAAAAAACTTTCAAAAGCAGTTACATTTTTTAAAGGAACGATAAATGCATTGTAATTAATACTATCATTAGCTTGGAAAAAATAATGAGCAGAGCCATTTAAGTCAAAACCAAAATCTTCCAACGAGTTGTATTTAGTCTGCTTTCTAGATAATTCTTTTAAAATCTCAGTTCCCATAAACGAGTTATTTAACTCATCTATTGACATTAATTGTAACAAATTATTTCCTTTTATTGTGGCAACAACAGCTGCATCACTTGGGATTTTTGATGTTGAATTTTGTGCAAAAGAAAATACAGATGCACATAGCATGATTATACATGATAATTTTTTCATTGGTTGGGTGTTAGTTTAAGGATTATTTTTTTAATTGGATATGAGTGGTAAAATCTCCTGTACCATTAATCACATCCATTGCACTTACGCGTTGCATGACTGCTTTTTTAGAATTAGAAATTTTAGCTTGTTTATTATTTTGACTGATTACCTCGTTATCAAATCTATAAATCACTGTATAAGACGCATCATTAAACACCTTTTTATTCTCGGTTTTTAATTTATTATACTGTTTTTTTACTTCTGAAGAATAGGTGTATTTTCTTTTAAAAACACCGTTTTTATCATCAAAAAGATAAGAAGTAGATGCAGCGTTACTTTTTTGTTGACTAGTTATTTTGTTAGTAATCTTATTGATATTATCGATTTTATTGAAATCACATTTTACTGAAAACACAAAATTTTCGTAATCTGCTGTTTTAACAATATTAGTAATACCTTCTGCTTTTTTAAGCTCCGAAACCATATCGTTTAATCCTTTTTGTATATCTGCTTTTGAAGGCACTTTATAACCATTAACAGAGTCTAACAACATGATTGAAGCTAATTTTGATTTGCTTTTACTCATGTTTAGTGTAAAGGTCATTGTACCTGTACCATCATTATTTAGATCAATCTCTTCAATAATTTCAAAACAAGATGTTATTGAAAAAAACACCAATAACAAAAGACTGTATTTTAGGTAACTAGGACTTTTCATGTAAATTGCTTTAGTATTCAAATATACTGAAGCTATTTGTTATATGCATAAAAAAAAAACTCCGAAATTAATTTCGGAGCCTTAGTTTTATTCTTCTATTTGCTTTTCTATAACAAAATCTTCCATAAATTTAGTGGTATAATTACCAGCTAAATAATCTGGATGATCCATTAATTGTCTATGAAAAGGAATGGTTGTTTTAATTCCCTCTATAACAAACTCGTCTAAAGCACGCTTCATTTTATTGATAGCTTCTTCTCTAGTTTGAGCTGTTGTGATTAACTTAGCAATCATTGAGTCATAATTTGGAGGAATACTATAACCTGCATATACATGCGTGTCTAGTCTAACACCATGACCACCTGGTGCATGTAATGTTGTGATTTTTCCTGGTGATGGACGGAAGTCGTTAAAAGGATCTTCTGCATTTATACGACACTCAATAGAATGTAAATTTGGAGTATAGTTTTTTCCAGAAATTGGCACGCCTGCTGCAACTAAAATTTGCTCACGGATTAAGTCAAAATCAATAACTTGCTCTGTAATTGGATGCTCTACTTGGATACGCGTATTCATTTCCATGAAGTAGAAATTTCTATGCTTATCTACTAAAAACTCTACTGTTCCTGCGCCTTCGTATTTAATATATTCTGCTGCTTTTACAGCTGCTTCACCCATTTTTTTACGTAAAGCTGTTGTCATAAAAGGAGAAGGTACTTCTTCTGTTAACTTTTGGTGACGACGTTGGATAGAGCAATCTCTTTCTGATAAGTGACATGCTTTTCCTGTGCTATCTCCTACAATTTGGATTTCGATGTGACGTGGCTCTTCAATAAGTTTTTCCATGTACATATCATCATTTCCAAAAGCTGCTTTAGATTCTGCACGAGCAGACTCCCAAGCATTTTGCAAATCTTCTTCTTTCCAAACAGCACGCATACCTTTACCACCACCACCTGCAGAAGCTTTAAGCATTACAGGATATCCTGTTTCTTTAGCTACTTTTAGGCAGTCTTTAAAGTCTGCTATTACACCTTCGCTTCCTGGTACTACAGGTACACCTGCAGCAATCATAGTTGCTTTAGCGTTTGCTTTGTCTCCCATTCTGTTAATCATCTCTTCAGATGCACCAATAAATTTAATTTGGTGTTCTTCACAGATTTTAGAAAACTTAGCATTTTCAGATAAAAATCCATAACCAGGATGGATGGCATCTGCATTTGTAATTTCTGCTGCAGCAATAATATTTGACATTTTTAAATAAGACTCACTACTTGATGGAGGTCCAATACAAACTGCTTCATCAGCAAATTTGACGTGTAAACTCTCAGCATCTGCAGTAGAGTATACTGCAACGGTCTTTATGCCCATTTCTTTACAGGTTCTGATAACACGTAATGCTATCTCTCCTCTATTGGCAATTAATACTTTTTTAAACATCTTGTATAAATTAGATAATTAGACGATTTGATTATTCGATTTTATACTACTTTATAAGTAGCTAAAAAATACTAATAATCTAAAATTAAGATGGGTCTACTAAAAATAATGGTTGATCAAACTCTACAGGAGAAGAATCGTCCACTAATATTTTAACGATTTTACCTGATACTTCAGATTCTATTTCGTTAAATAATTTCATTGCTTCGATAATACAAAGTACATCACCTTCTGCAATTGTTTGTCCTACCTCTACAAATAATGGTTTGTCAGGAGATGGTTTTCTGTAAAAAGTCCCTATAATAGGAGATTTAACAGTGATATATTTTGAATTTTCATCAGCTGCAGGTGCTGCTGCCTCTGTAGAGGCTGGTGCTGCTGGTGCTTGTTGCATTGCTTGCTGCATTGGCATTTGAGCCTGCATAGGAATTTGTTGAACGTAAGTTGTCTCTGTTTCTGATCCCGTTTTTATCGTGATTTTTACATCGTCAGTTTCTAATTTAACTTCACTTGCTCCTGATTTAGCAACAAATTTAATTAAGTTTTGAATGTCTTTTAAATCCATAATTATAAGTTATTAATCTTTATTTTAGTTAGTTTAAGAGTTGTAAGCCCATTTTAAATAAATAGAACCCCAAGTAAATCCACCTCCAAAAGCAGCAAATATTAAGTTATCTCCTTTTTTAAGCTTGGATTCAAAATCGTTTAATAATAATGGTAATGTTGCAGAGGTTGTATTACCATATCTGTGTATGTTTTTTAAGACTTTATCGTCTTGTAAGCTCATTCTGTTAGCTGTTGCGTCAATAATACGCATATTAGCTTGGTGTGGCACCAACCATGATACATCATCATGACTAAGGTTGTTGCGTTCCATTATTTTTTCGCAAACATCAGCCATATTAGAAACAGCAAACTTAAATACTGTACGTCCATCTTGGTGTACAAAGTGTTGTTTATTGTCTATGGTTTCCTGTGAAGGTGGTAATATTGATCCACCTGCTTCAATTTTTAAAAATTCTCTACCAGAACCATCACTTCTAAGGTATTCATCCTGAAAACCTAGACCTTCTGTATTTGGCTCTAATAAAACAGCTCCTGCACCATCTCCAAAAATAATGCATGTAGCGCGATCTGTGTAATCTATTATAGACGACATTTTATCTGCTCCAATAAGTAATATTTTTTTATAACGTCCAGACTCTATATAGCTAGTTGCTGTGGACAAACCGTAAAGAAAGCTAGAACACGCTGCTTGCAGATCATAAGCAAATGCATTGGTTGCACCAATTTGGGTTGCTGTATAAACCGCTGTTGCAGCCACAGGTAAATCTGGTGTTGCAGTTGCGACAATAACTAAGTCTATTTCTTTAGGGTCTAGATTGCGTTTTTTAAGCAGGTCTTTAGCTGCATTAATGGCTAGGTAAGATGTCCCTTCGCCTTCTAGTTTAAGTATTCTACGCTCTTTTATTCCTGTTCTTGATGTTATCCATTCATCATTTGTGTCTACAAGAGTTTCTAGTACCTTGTTAGACAAAACATAGTCTGGTACATAGGCACCAACAGCAGTAATTGCAGCAGAGATTTTGCTCATTTTTTAGCTATTTTAGTCAAAAAAAGGTCTAAAATGACCCATATTGACTTAATTATAATAAAATTACTCTTTTTTAGACTAATTCTATGCAAAGTAAATGCTTTTTAACGTAAAGAAAAACAAATCATAAAAAAAACGCCCACAAGTGAGCGTTTTTCTATATGCATGCATAGTAATTATGCTACGTTTTCTTCAACTGAGTTGTCAATTAAAACTTGACCTCTGTAGTAAAGTTTACCTTCACTCCAGTGCGCTCTGTGGTATAAATGAGCTTCACCTGTTGTTGGGCAAGTTGCAATTTGTGGCGCAACTGCTTTATAATGTGTTCTTCTCTTATCTCTTCTTGTTTTCGAGATTTTTCTCTTAGGATGTGCCATTTTATATTATTATTTATCCGTTAATAGTTTTTTTAATGTATTCCAACGAGGGTCTGTTTCCTCTTTGTCTTCTTTTTTATCTTTTAGCTTTGGGCTAAGTTCATCTAATTTGTCAAGTATTTCAGAATCTAATGTTCCGTCTTCCACACCTGGATGTATACGTTTACTTGGTAATGCTAAAACAACTGACTCATATATATATTGTTGTACATTTAATTCATATTCTCCATGTGGAATGATTAATATGTCTATATGCTCATCATTATACTCGTCTCCAAATTTTACTACCAAATCAAATTCTGTTGTTATTGGCAGGTCAAATGGTTCGTTTGTAACATCACAATTGACGTTTACTGTTCCTGAAATATCAAAATGTAACTCTAATAATGTTGATTTTTTTTCTAAAATTAAATCTACTTTAATATTACAAGAGTTAAAGTCTTCATATTCAAAATGATTAAAGAACGTTTGATCTATACTATAATCAAAATGATGTTTTCCTATTTTTAAACCTACAAATGGTATTGTAAATTCTTTTAATTGCTTCATTACCACATCTATTTTGAGCCTGCAAATATATAAAATTTTCTTTATTAAAAAGACTTATAAACATTTTTTTGTTTATATCTTTCTTTTTGAAAATCCTAATGGGTTTTTGGTAAGCTCTTCGTATTCTTTTCTGTTGTTAAAAATCTGTATTCCTGTAAAAATAGCTTCTTTAAAAGAACTGATATCTGCGGTTCCTTTTCCTGCTATTTCATAGGCTGTTCCATGATCTGGAGATGTTCTTACACGATTTAATCCTGCGGTATAATTTACACCTTGACCAAAAGATAACGTTTTAAATGGTATTAATCCTTGATCATGATATGATGCAATTATAGCGTCAAAATTTTTGTAATTGTCTGATCCAAAAAAACTATCAGCTGCATATGGACCAAAAACTAGCTTACCTGTCGCTTTAATTTTTTGTAATGTTGGTCTTAAAACGGTATCGTCTTCACTTCCAATTACGCCATTATCACCTGTATGTGGATTAATGCCTAAAACAGCAATTTTTGGTTTACTAATTTTAAAGTCCTGAACTAATGATTTATATACTGTCGCAATCTTTTCTTCGATAAGTTTAGGGGTAATGTGATTAGCAATATCTTTTACTGGTACGTGATCTGTTAATAACCCAACCCTTAATCCTTGAGTTACCATAAACATTAAACTATTACCTTCTAGCTCTTGGTTAAGATAGTCTGTATGACCAGGAAACTTAAAAGTGTCCGATTGTATATTATGCTTGTTAATTGGAGCTGTAACTAATACATCTATTAAATCATCCTTTAGCGCTTTTGTTGCTTGAACTAGAGATTTAATTGCGTATTCACCTATTTTAAGATCCTCTTGACCAAAATTTATGTTTACGTTTTCTTTCCAGCAGTTTAAAACATTGACACGTCCAGGTAATGCTTGATTTATATTATGGATACCATTTAAATTAATATCCAATTTTAGGTGATTTTTTACAAAACTCATGGTTTTGATCGAAGCAAAAATAATTGGCGTACAAAAATCTAACATCCTATTATCTTCAAATATTCTTAAAACCACTTCGGCTCCAATACCATTTAGGTCTCCTATTGATATTCCTAGTCTAATATTTTCTTCTTTCTTCATTAATACTAATAACTATTGTTTGTAAATTTACCAAAGCAAATTTAACCAAATAATACGATTAAGTTTATGTTTACCGGAATAATTGAAACACTAGGTACTGTTAAGCAATTAACAACAGTTAAGGACAATTTAGATATTACTATTGAAAGCACCATTACCAATCAGTTAAAAATAGATCAAAGTGTTGCACACAATGGTGTCTGTTTAACTGTAGTTGAAATAAATGATGACCAATATAAAGTTACTGCAATTAAAGAAACTTTAGACAAAACCAATATTGGAGATTTACAAATAAATGATATTGTAAATATTGAACGTGCTATGAAACTTGGAGACAGATTGGATGGTCACATTGTACAAGGTCATGTAGACCAAACAGCACTATGTATAGAAGCCAAAGAAACTAACGGAAGCTGGCTGTATACTTTTAAATACGATCCAGAGCTAAACAATATTACAATAGAAAAAGGATCTATTACAGTAAATGGCGTAAGTCTAACTGTTGTAAACTCTCAAAAAAATAGTTTTAGCGTAGCCATAATACCTTACACGTATGAGCATACAAATTTTAAACAATTTAAAATTGGCACTAAAATAAACTTAGAATTTGACGTTATTGGAAAGTATGTAAAGCGTCTAAACGAATTAAATGTTTGATGACTTACGCTTAGATATCAACTTATAAACACCATATAACAAACCTATAACTACAAGCACAATAATATTACCATCTATTGGCAACCCTACTGGAGGTACTTGTTGTGCTGGAGGTGGTGGAGTTACTATCTGAGCTACACCAACTATGCTTATTATTAAAAATAAGACTGTTGCTATTAATGTTTTATTTTTCTTCATTGCCGATTTGAGATTGTAAATGTAATAAAAAAAGCATGCTATCAAAACATTTGATTCTCTTTTTTAAACAAAAACACCTTTTAAATACTGTTTTCTTCGGTAAACTGCGCTTTTAGCTGTAAATTTTGAATTATTTGACTATTTGATAACATCAGTTTTTATTTAAAAATCACTTTATTTTTTACCTACAAACTATTTATTTTTAACAATATTATAAATTATGACTTAGCATATAGTTCTAAATATTTGTCTCGTACAATTTTACCCACTGGCTTATTTTCAATTTTACTTTCTAACCACGAGATAATATCTAAATATAAAAAAGCACGACGTTCAAAAGGATGGTCTTCATATTGTTTTAAAGTTTCTAATAATTTTTTAAACTCCTTTTTAATATCCTGAGGATAAATATCTTGTAATCCTCTAATAAATTTTATCATCTCTTTTTGCACTTCATGTAAGTCGTTCATTTTAATTAAAAACTTGTAAGTGCTTTTTAATAAGGTTTCTAAATGATAATCCAATCCTGCCTCATAATGTGCTACTAAATTTAAAACTCTAGAAAAACACAATAAATCCTCACGCATTGACAATGATTTATTTGAAATAATTTTATCTAAGTATTTAATACATTCCTTATTATTACTAGCTCCAAAATGTAAACTTGCAAACTTGTAATAAAATATCATTTTATGATGTGCATCTATTTTATTATCAAATTGAACTAATTCAGCCTCAATTTCCGGAATCAATATTAAGCCATCATCAAAACTACCATCTATAAAGTGTAAATTTATTTTATGAAAATTACCATACAAAAAAACTAAAGAAGCTACATTTTCGTCCTTGGGAAAATTAGATTGGTTAACAACAGAATGAAAACTAGCCAACTTAGTTTCAAATTTTTCTTTATTTTTTATAAAATATAAAGCCTCTAACAAATAGTTATTTCCTTTTAAAAAAAACACTGGATTTAAGCTAATCATATTAGGGTTTTCATAAAATAAATTCACCCATTTTAAAGCATATTTATAACAGTTTAAAAAGTCCTGTGTTAAAAAACTATACCACAAATACGCTTTATAATACCATAATTTTTCTCTAAACCCCAAAGCGGATAAATCTACTTTAGGCAATCTGTCATTAAAATAAGTCGTGACAGCTTTGCTTTCTTCCTCATTTTTTACATAACCCGTTTTTAATATTATACTATAAAGCTGTAATGATAAATTAGATAGCTTACTAGCAACAACATTTAACTCACTTAATTCTTTTGCCTGAATAGTTAATTGATCTGCCCTATTACTAATACTTCTAGTTATGTACTGTGTTTCGATAATTTTCTCAAGTTCGACAATCTCAAAAGCAAGGTTTTTTTCTTCATTAATTATTGCTAACTCTTTGGCCTTGTCTAAGATTTTAAGACTCTGTCTATACAATCCTTTATGATATAATATAGATGCAAAATCCAATTGTTCTCTTATTTGAGAGCGAATATTTTGATGGGAAGGGTTTAATTTAAGACTAATTAATATTTGCTTATACAAGTGTGCTTTAACATTAGCTAACTGCTGTTTTTTTACCACTCCACTTTTTAAAATAACGTTTTCATTATACACTGAAGCTTTGTCTAAAAGATTAAAAAGGTTTAAAAATTTAGAATCAGAATTCACTCCAAGTCTACCCACGTACAATTTAAATTGTCGCTTTTCAGACTTAGTTAAAGACTTAACTAATAAAAATAAATTATCTTTTTGCTCTTTAGTCATCAACTAATTGTTTTTTTATGTATCTGATTTTTAGTAGTTTACATTGTATTTCGTGTCTTGAACATCGTAGCTTCTCCTCCAATGCTAAATCAAATAGTTAACCAAAGTATACATTAGTAATTCAAAAGAAAAATAATTCTCTCTAAAAATGTCAAAAAACGCAATTCAAATATTTGATACAACGCTACGTGATGGCGAACAAGTACCAGGTTGTAAGCTAAATACAGAGCAAAAAGTAATTATTGCTAAGCAATTGGACCAACTAGGTGTTAATGTAATCGAAGCAGGTTTTCCCGTCTCTAGTCCAGGTGACTTCAAATCGGTAGAAGAAATATCAAAAATCGTAAAAAATTCTACCGTTTGCGGCTTAACTAGAGCTGTAGAAAACGACATAAAAGTAGCTGCCGAAGCATTAAAACATGCTAAACACCCAAGAATCCACACAGGAATAGGCACATCAGACTCCCACATACTTCATAAATTTAAAACTAACAAAGCGGATATTATACAACGTGCTTACGATGCTGTAAAATATGCTAAATCCTTTGTTGAAGACGTAGAATTTTATGCTGAAGATGCTGGACGTACAGATAACGAGTATTTAGCACGAGTGTGCGAAGCTGCAATAAAGGCAGGAGCAACAGTACTAAATATCCCAGATACAACAGGATATTGTTTGCCTAGTGAATATGGCGCAAAAATTAAATATTTAAAAGAGAACGTAAAAGGAATTGAAAAAGCCATTTTATCCTGTCATTGCCATAACGATTTAGGTCTTGCAACTGCAAACTCTATAGAAGGCGTTATTAACGGAGCAAGACAAGTAGAATGTACCATAAACGGAATTGGAGAGCGTGCCGGTAATACTGCGCTTGAAGAAGTAGTCATGGTTTTAAAACAGCACCCTTACCTAAACCTAGATACTAGTATAAAAACAGAAATGCTTTACGGACTTAGTCAATTAGTGTCAGAAAGCATGGGGATTTACACGCAACCTAATAAAGCTATTGTTGGTGCTAATGCTTTTGCACACAGCTCAGGTATACATCAAGATGGTGTGATTAAAAACCGTGAAACTTACGAGATAATCAATCCTAAAGATGTTGGTGTTACAGAATCTGCAATTGTTTTAACCGCCAGAAGTGGTCGTGCCGCTTTAGCATACAGAGCAAAAAATGTGGGTTACGAACTAACAAAGCTTCAATTAGATGATGTTTATGCTAACTTTTTAAATTTTGCAGATAGAAAAAAAGAAATAAATGATGGTGATATCCATCAGATTATTGAAACTAGCAAAATGTATCAACAAATAATTTCGGCTTAATTATGGGACAAACATTATTTGACAAAGTTTGGGATGCCCACGTTGTAGAAACCGTTAAAGACGGACCACAAGTATTATATATTGACAAACACCTAATACACGAGGTGACCAGTCCGCAAGCTTTTAATGAGCTAGAAGCACGCAACATCCCTGTTTTTAGACCAAAACAAATTGTTGCCACTGCGGACCATAATACGCCAACACAAAACCAACACTTACCAGTTAAAGATTTATTGTCTAGAAATCAATTAGAACAACTATCTAAAAACTGTAAAAAAAATAATATTACACTTTACCAACTAGGACACCAATACAATGGGATTGTCCATGTTATGGCTCCAGAATTAGGGATTACCCAACCAGGAATGACAATGGTTTGTGGTGACAGTCACACCTCAACACATGGTGCTTTTGGAACCATCGCTTTTGGTATTGGAACCAGTCAAGTGGCACAGGTTTTTGCTAGTCAATGCTTACTTTTAACTAAGCCAAAAAGCTTAAGAGTGACCGTTAGCGGTAAACTTAAAAATGGCGTATTACCCAAAGATGTTATTTTATACATCATTGCCAAATTAGGCACAAACTCAGGCACAGGTTACTTCTGCGAATATGCGGGAGATGTTTTTGAAAACATGTCCATGGAAGGCAGAATGACTGTTTGTAATATGAGTATTGAAATGGGCGCTCGAGGCGGAATGATTGCCCCAGACCAAACCACTTTTGACTATGTAAAGGATAAAGAATTTGCGCCAAAAGGAGATGCTTTTGACAAAAAAGTAGCCTATTGGAAAACATTACCAACGGATACAGATGCTGTTTTTGATAAAGAATATGCTTTTGACGCGGAAGATATAGAACCTATGGTAACTTATGGTACCAACCCAGGAATGGGAATTAAAGTGACTGAAAACATTCCAAGTATAGACGATGCTTCTTTTGAAAAATCTTTACAATATATGGATTTCAAAAAAGGAGAATCTTTAATCAATAAACCCATTAACTATGTCTTTATTGGAAGCTGTACCAACTCTAGAATTGAAGATTTCAGAGTAGCTGCAAGCTACATAAAAGGAAAACAAAAAGCAGATAATGTTACTGCTTGGTTAGTACCTGGTAGCAAACAAGTAGAGGCTCAAATTATAAAAGAAGGTCTTAAAGATGTATTTGATGCAGCTGGCTTTGAGCTAAGACAACCGGGTTGTTCCGCTTGTTTAGCCATGAACGACGATAAGATTCCGCAAGGCGAATATTGTGTTTCAACATCAAACCGAAACTTTGAAGGAAGACAAGGACAAGGCTCTAGAACTATTTTAGCTAGTCCTTTAGTTGCAGCTGCAACAGCTATTGAAGGCAAAATTGTGGACATAACAAAACAACTAAATTAAGATGGAAAAGTTTACAACATTACAATCTCAAGCTATTCCGTTAGCAATAGAAAACATAGATACAGATCAGATTATTCCTGCTCGATTTTTAAAAGCAACAGACCGAAAAGGCTTTGGAGACAACCTTTTTAAAGATTGGAGGTTTAACAAAGATGATTCGGTAAATGAGTCTTTCTCTTTAAACAATCCTAAATATTCAGGAAGCATTTTAGTTGCGGGAGATAATTTTGGTTGCGGCTCTAGTCGCGAACACGCAGCTTGGGCTTTAAGCGATTATGGCTTTAAAGTTATTGTTTCAAGTTTTTTTGCGGATATTTTTAAAGGAAATGCTTTAAATAATGGACTGTTACCTGTTCAAGTTTCAGCAGAATTTTTAAAAGTACTAATAGACGTTACCACTGAAAATCCGGAGACTATTTTAGAAGTTAATCTTGAAGCGCAAATTATCTCCGTAAAAGACACTTCTTTCAAGGAAGCTTTTGACATTGATGCTTACAAAAAAACCTGTATGATTAATGGTTATGATGATATTGACTACCTATTAAGTAAAAAAGAAACTATTTCGGCTTTTGAAGCCAAAAAAACATACTAATAATTATACTATGAAATTAAACATAGCAGTTTTACCTGGTGACGGTATAGGTCCAGAAGTAACTAATCAAGCAATCAAAGTTTTAAAAGCTATTGCTTTAGAATTTGATCACACCTTTTTATTTAAAGAAGCTTCTGTTGGCGCAATAGCAATTGACAAACACAACAACCCATTACCTGACAACACTCTAGACTTATGCCAGTCTAGTGACGCCATTTTATTTGGAGCTATTGGAGCCCCTAAATATGATAACGATCCTACAGCCAAAGTTAGACCTGAACAAGGCCTATTAAAACTAAGAAAAGAACTTGGTTTATACGCAAACATTAGACCCGTAAAAGCATATGACGTACTGTTAGATAAATCTCCTTTAAAACAACATATAATAGAAGGAACAGATATAAGCATATACAGAGAGCTAACAGGCGGAATTTACTTTGGTGAAAAATATTTAAGTGAAGACGGAAATACTGCGTCTGATTTATGCGAATATTCTAAACACGAAATTGAGCGTATTGCACATTTAGCCTTTAAAAACGCACAAAACAGAAAGAAAAAGGTAACACTAGTAGATAAAGCTAATGTTTTAGAAACGTCTAGATTATGGCGTAAAGTTGTTACTGATTTAGCAAAGGATTACCCAGATGTAACCTTAGACTTTTTATTTGTGGATAATGCTGCCATGCAAATGATTTTAAACCCAAAACAGTTTGATGTTATTTTAACCGAAAACTTATTTGGAGACGTTATAAGTGACGAAGCCAGTGTAATTGGCGGCTCTATTGGATTACTGGCATCAGCCTCCATTGGTGACAAATATGCCATGTTTGAACCCATACATGGATCATACCCACAAGCAATAGGAAAAGGGATAGCAAACCCAATTGCATCTATATTAAGTGCAGCGATGCTTTTAGAGCATTTTGACTTACATGAAGAAGCTAATTTAATTAAAGAAGGAGTTGAAAAATCTTTAAAATTAGAAATTACAACACCAGACTTAAATACGTCCTACGACAATATTTCTACTGCTAAGGTCGGCGATTTTATTGCAGATTTTATAAGCAACCCAAATGATACGAATATTAATTTCAATAATATTCACTTAGGACAATCTACGATTATTTAACACTATTTTTGTTAGTCTAAAACATGCTCAGCAATTTAATTGCTGAGTTTTTTTTGCTTTATATTATTTCAAATTAATCACAAAAAAAACCTGAAAACAAAATGTCTTCAGGTTTTTTCAACAAATTAACTAAATCTTAATGTTCATTTAATCTAAAGTCTGGATACGCATCCATACCATGCTCATGAGCATCAAGTCCTTCTAATTCTTCTTTTTCAGAAACTCTAATTCCAACTGTTTTCTTCATTATAAAAATAATTAAAAATGAAGACACAATACATATTGCCGCATAAGATCCAACACCGATTAACTGGCTAAAAAATTGCGATCCACTAGCTAATTCTCCAAAAATACCAACTGCTAAAGTACCCCAAATTCCACAAGCCAAATGCACAGCAATTGCACCAACTGGATCATCTAGTTTTAATTTATCTATTAATGATACTGCAAAAACAATTATTGCTCCTGCTATGACTCCTATTAATATAGCATCTGTTGGACTCATTTGGTCTGCTCCTGCAGTTATACCAACTAATCCTCCTAAAATACCATTTAAAAACATAGTTAAATCAAGGTTTTTATAAAGTACCGTAGATACTAAAGCTGCTACAACACCTCCTGCTGCTGCTGCAAGACAAGTAGTTACAAGTGTTAGCGATGTTAAACTTGGATCGGCAGATAACACAGACCCACCATTAAACCCAAACCACCCAAGCCAAAGTATTAAAACTCCTGCAGTTGCTAATGGTATATTGTGTCCAGGAATTGCTTGAAGCTTTCCGTTTTTAAATTTCCCAATTCTTGGACCTAATAAGCAAACAGCAACTAACGCTGCCCATCCACCAACAGAGTGCACTAAGGTTGATCCTGCAAAGTCATAAAAAGGCGTTTCTAAACTGTCCAAAAATCCACCTCCCCATTTCCATGAGCCAGCAATTGGATATACTAATCCAACATATATTATTGTAAAAATCATAAAAGGTCCAATCTTCATACGTTCTGCTACTGCACCAGACACAATAGTTGCTGCTGTTGCTGCAAACATCCCTTGAAATAAGAAGTCTGTCCAATACGTATACCCTTCATTATATGCTAAATCTAAAGCACCTTCTGCTGTTACTGGCGCATCCAATCCAAAACCAGCAAATCCGATAAACCCATTAAATTCACCTGGGTACATTAAATTAAAACCTACTAAACAGTAAAGTAATAGACCTACCGTAATAATAAATATGTTTTTAAATAAAATGTTTAATGTGTTTTTTTGTCGTGTTAACCCTATTTCTAAAAATGCAAATCCTAAATGCATAAAGAAAACTAAGGCTGTACAGATCATCATCCATACATTATTTATTGTAAGTAATTCCATGTTTTTTTATTTTAAAGTGTTTCCGCCTTTTGCTCCTGTTCTTATTCTATAGACCTCATCAACTTGTGAGACAAATATTTTACCATCACCAACCTCTCCAGTCGATCCTGATTCTAAAATGGCCTTTATTGTTACTTCCTCAAAATCATCATTAACAACGATTGATAAATAGCGTCTTTGTATATCACTTGTGCTATAAGAAACCCCTCTGTAAACATGTCCCTCTTTTTCGTTACCTAATCCTGTAACATCCCAATAGGAGAAAAAATTTACACCAACTTCATGCAATGCATTTTTAACTGCAGAAAATTTAGATTTTCTGATTATTGCTTCTACTTTTTTCATAATTAGTTTTTATTAGAATTTATATATCGCTGCCAAAACAAAAGAACCTAAGCTTTTTGTAGCCATTAAATCTGTATCAATAAAATCGTCTTCAGAACTACTATCAAGTCTAAATTCTGGTTTAATAATTAAGTCTTCGTCAATAACTAAACTACCTGTAAGCGTTAATCCAATAACACTTGGATCATCATCTACAGATTCGCTTTGCGTTTGAAAATACTCTCCTCTTAATCCTATAGTAAAGGTGTCACTAAGACCATATTGAGGATACAAATCCACACCATAAAATCCTTCACCGTCATTATCTGCATACGCTGCATTGATACCAACAAAAAAGTCTTCTGATGCATCAAAACCTCCAGTATAATCTACTTCAAAACCTAATCCAGCAGCATCATATAATAAATTTAAATACTGTCCGTCATATCCTAATTGCGCACCTACTGCATAACTTCCATCAGGATTAAACTCCGTAACATCCGTTTGATTAAACACCCCTAACATTAAGCTAAAATCTTCTGACAAAGTAAAATCTGCTTTCAAACCTGTATGAGAGAATGGTCCATTAGAAAACAAATAAGAGGTACTATAGTTAAAATTTCCTGCTGGTGCAATAACTTCGTAACCTAAAAACGTATTAAACTTTCCTAAGGTTAGTTTGGTGTTTTCGCTAATATTATAAAAAGCAAACAACTGATTTAATACTGTTGCACTTGCAGCCTCACCTCTTGGTCCAAAGACTAAATCCGCAACAGCTCCAACACGTCCTTTTTCGTAGGATGCAATAATATTTCCCATTCCTAAAGAGAATCCACCCGTATCTGCAAAAGATGTTGCGGGCGCAATTTGATTTTCATCATTTGGCGCTGTTAAATTGGTTCTGTAGTATGCATCCACACTACCTTCAAAAGCAAACTTTTTTTCTGGGGTATTAGCATCCTCTTGAGCAAACAGCGTTGTTGCAACCAAAAGAAGCGATAGGGTCAATAATTGTTTCATAAAAATCGGTATTAAATTGGTGTTAAATCAGTTAGTTATTATCCCAAATCTATGTTAAAAAAAAATTAACCCCTAAAAAACATAGGGTTGTGTGCTGATTTTTATTATAATTTTATTTTACCCCCTATTTTTTATAGGGTATCATAAAATAAATGTCTGTTTACTAACAATATCGCATCACACTAAATAACTAATTCTCACAAAAACAACTGTTTATTTGTAAATTATTCAGTTTTTTATATTTTACGAAATCGTTTTCGCAATAAACATTAGTTTTTATTGCGTTTATTGTATTGATGATTTATCAGTATTAGCGACATAAAATTGATTAAAGTGTATTAAATAATAGTCTAACTCAGAATTTCGGAAAAGTGTTTCTACTTTTTTTAAATTCAGTTGATAGCGTGTATCTTGGGTATGTAATAAGGCCTAAAAAGCCTTTAAAACTGACTTATTATGCTAAAAAAACAAGGACTTTATTTGCCAGAATTTGAACACGATAATTGTGGTGCAGGATTTATATGTAGCTTAACGGGAAAACGATCTAACGACATCATCCATAAAGCTCTTGAGATTTTAGTAAAATTAGAGCATCGTGGTGCTGTCAGTTCGGACGGAGTAACCGGTGATGGTGCTGGTATATTAATTGATATTCCGCATAAATTTTTTAAGATTTTCTGTGAGTTTGATTTACCTGAATCTGGAGAATATGCAGTGAGCAATGTATTTCTTCCTAAAAAAGAAAATCAACGTCAATATTGTATTGATGTTTTTGAAAAAGAAATCCAAAATCAAGGTCTTAAATTAATCGGCTGGAGAGATGTACCAGTTAACAGTACTGTTTTAGGTGAAATAGCAAAAGTAACAGAACCTTTTGTAAAACAAATATTTATAGGAAAGGCTAGCGAATCACAAACCGAAAGAGAATTCAACATAAAATTATATGCTGCACGAAAAATTGCAGAACACACTATATATGATTCTAAATTATCAGAATCACAATTCTTCTACCTACCAAGTCTATCTACTAAAATCATAATATTTAAAGGCTTATTAATGCCGGAACATATTAACGAATATTATTTAGACCTATTTAACTCGGCTTTAGACACTAGATTAGCATTAGTACACCAACGTTTTTCTACCAATACATTTCCAACTTGGGATTTAGCGCAACCTTTTAGATACATCTGTCATAATGGAGAAATAAATACCGTTAGAGGTAATGTATCGCGTATGTTTTCTCGTGAAGAAATCATGGAAAGCCCATTATTTGGAGATGACATTAAAAAGATAATCCCTACTATTTTAAGAGGAAAATCAGATTCTGCGACATTAGATATGGTTGTCGAATTACTGTTAATGACGGGACGTTCGCTCCCAGAAGCAATGATGATGTTAGTACCCGAAGCTTGGGAGAAAAACCCACACATGTCGGATTCTAAAAAAGCATTTTACGAATACAATTCATGCCTAATGGAACCGTGGGATGGACCAGCTTCAATCCCATTTACAGATGGAAATTTTATAGGTGCTGTATTAGACCGAAATGGATTACGTCCTTCAAGATACACTGTAACAAAACAAGGAAACGTTATCATGTCTTCTGAAACCGGTGTTGTAGACATTGCTCCAGAAAATATAGAATTCCATGGTCGTTTAGAACCAGGAAAAATGTTTTTAGTAAACATGAGCGAAGGTCGTATTGTTAATGATGAAGAAATTAAAGAAGAAATAGCAGCAAAACACCCTTACAGACAATGGTTAAACGAAAATTTAGTCCATCTTAGAGATATTGAAGCTAAAGAAGGTCATATTAAATATGATGAAATTGATCTTAAAAAACGTGAAGTTGTTTTTGGATATACAGAAGAAGATTTAAACACCATTATTCGTCCGATGGCACAATTAGGAAAAGAACCTATTGGATCCATGGGAAGTGATACACCAATTGCTATTTTATCAGAAAGACCACAATTAATTTATAACTACTTCAAACAGTTATTTGCTCAGGTTACCAATCCGCCTTTAGACGGAATTAGAGAAGAGTTAATTACAGATATAAGTTTAACGCTTGGTAGTGACGTCAATATATTTGATATCAATGCCGAACATTGTAAAAAATTAAAAATTCAGAATCCGGTTATTTCTAAACACGATTTAGATAAGATTAGAGATTATGATACTAATCCTGATTTTAAAGTCGAATCTATTTCGATGTTATATGAAGTAAACAGAGGATTAAACGAGCTTGAAGTTGCATTAGAAAACCTAGTGAATAAAGCTTCTAAAGCTATAGATAACGGAGCAAATATTATTATTTTATCAGATCGATTTGTAGACAAAAATCACGCACCAATTCCTGCGCTTTTAGCCTGTTCGTATCTAAATCACGCTTTACATAAATTAGAAAAGCGCTCAAGAATTAGTTTAATTATTGAGTCTGCAGAACCTCGTGAAGTCCACCACTTTGCTTTATTATTTGGTTATGGTGCAAGTGCTGTAAATCCGTACATTGTAAACGAAATTGTTCAAGAACAAATAAACAATGCAGACCTTAGTGAATTAGACTATTTAACCGCCATTAAAAACTACAATAAAGCAGTTGGTAAAGGAATTTTAAAGGTAATGAACAAAATTGGGATTTCAACTTTAAACTCGTACCGTGGCTCTCAATTATTTGAATGTATCGGAATTAAAACCTCCACAGTCGAAAAATATTTCCCAAATACACCAACACGTATTCAAGGTATTGGCTTAAGAGAAATTGAACAAGAAATTGTTAAACGTCACAAAAGAGCTTTTCATAAAAATACAGAACCGCAAATTGAAGTTGGAGGAGATTACAGATGGAGACGTGGACAAGAAAAACACATGTTTAACCCATTAACAGTTGCCAAGCTTCAAGAATCGGTAAGAACCAATAAAGCATCTACATTTAAGGAGTTTTCAGACTTAGTAAACGATCAATCTAAAAACCTAATGACTATTAGAGGTTTGTTTGAGTTTGATCAATTTGACCCCATTCCTTTAGAGGAAGTAGAACCTTGGACAGAAATTGTAAAACGTTTCAAAACCGGAGCCATGTCTTATGGTTCTATTAGTAAAGAAGCACATGAAAATTTAGCGGTTGCGATGAACAGAATTGGAGGGAAATCTAATTCTGGTGAAGGAGGAGAAGACCAAGAACGTTTCTACAAAAGCTCACAAGGAGACTGGAGAAACTCAGCAATCAAACAAGTCGCTTCAGGGCGTTTTGGAGTCACTTCCAACTACCTAACAAGCGCAAGCGAAATTCAAATAAAAATAGCACAAGGTGCAAAACCTGGTGAAGGTGGACAATTACCTGGACCAAAAGTGAATCCAGAAATTGCAAAAACAAGAAACTCGACACCATATGTTGGTTTAATCTCACCACCACCACATCACGATATTTATTCCATTGAAGATTTATCGCAATTAATTTACGACGTAAAATCAGCAAATAGAGAAGCTAGAATTAATGTAAAACTAGTATCGGAAATTGGTGTTGGTACAGTAGCAGCAGGAGTTGCTAAAGCAAAAGCAGACGTTATCTTAATTGCTGGTTTTGATGGAGGGACAGGAGCAACACCTTTAACTTCACAAAAACATACTGGTTTACCTTGGGAACTTGGTGTTGCAGAAGCACAACAAACCTTAGTGATGAATGACCTAAGAAATCGTGTGGTTTTAGAATGTGACGGACAATTAAAAACAGGTCGTGATGTAGCAATTGCATGTTTACTTGGCGCGGAGGAATTCGGTTTTGCCACAGCACCTTTAGTAGCTTCGGGATGTATTATGATGCGTGTGTGTCATTTAAACACATGCCCAGTCGGAATTGCTACTCAAAATCCTGACTTACGTAAAAAGTTTAAAGGAAAACCAGAACACGTCGTTAACTACATGTATTTTGTAGCACAAGAATTACGTGAGATTATGGCTAAATTAGGATTTAGAACTATTAATGAAATGGTTGGACAATCTCAAAAACTAAACAGAAACAAAGCCATAGACCATTACAAATCTTCAGGAATTGACTTAACACCAATCTTACACAAAGTAGAAGTGGCAGAAGATGTGCAATTATACAACACCTATTGTCAAGACCACAACCTGAATGTACACTTAGATTTTAAAATTATAAAACAAGCACATCAAGCGTTATTTAGAAGACAAAAAACAAACTTAGCTATGCCTATCACAAATATAGATAGAGCAGTTGGAGCAGTTATAAGTAACGAAATTTCTAAAATTTATGGTGCAGATGGATTACCAGAAGACACTATAGATATTGATTTTACAGGTTCTGCAGGACAAAGTTTTGGAGCTTTTGCAACAAAAGGTTTAAAATTCACCGTGCACGGAAACACAAATGATTACCTAGGTAAAGGGTTATCCGGAGCTAAATTAATTATTAAAGTGCCAGAAAAATGTACCATTGTTCCGGAAGACAATATCATTACAGGAAACGTAACGTTGTATGGCGCAACCTCTGGAGAAGTTTATATAAATGGTAAGGCTGGAGAACGTTTTTGTGTTAGAAACTCTGGAGCACAAGCAGTAGTAGAAGGTATTGGAGATCATGGTTGCGAGTATATGACTGGTGGTGTTGCTGTTATCCTTGGTACTGTAGGTCGAAACTTTGGAGCAGGAATGAGCGGAGGAGTTGCTTATGTTTTAGATGAAAAAGGAACCTTCAAACAGAATTGCAATTCGGAAGATTTAAATATTGATCCAATTGAAAATGAAGCGGATAGTCTTCAGCTAAAACAATTAATCGAAAATCATTTTGAAGCAACAGGAAGCCCATTAGCAGCACGCATTTTAAAAGACTGGAGCAATTACCTTCCTAAGTTTAAAAAAGTGCTACCAGAAGAGTATAGACAAGCCTTAGTGAGATTAGAACAAGAACAACTAGAATTAGCGTAAATTATGGGAAAGATAACAGGATTTTTAGAGTTTAAGCGTGAGAACGAAAGCTATATAGCGCCAGAAAAACGCATAGAGAATTACAAAGAATTTACGGTTCCGTTACCAGAAGACCACCTGAAAGATCAAGGCGCACGTTGCATGGATTGCGGAATTCCGTTTTGTCATAGTGGTTGTCCGCTTGGGAATTTAATTCCAGATTTTAACGATAAAGTCTACAAAGGAAAATGGAAAGAAGCTGCTGAAATTTTACACAAAACCAACAACTTCCCAGAGTTTACAGGACGTTTATGTCCAGCACCTTGCGAAGAAGCCTGTGTTTTAGGTATTAACGAAGACCCAGTAACCATAGAGAATATTGAAAAAAACATAGTAGAAACCGCCTTTAATGAAGGGTGGATTGTAGCAAATCCTCCAAAAATTAGAACCGAAAAAACAGTCGCTGTTATTGGCTCTGGACCAGCAGGATTAGCTGCTGCACAACAATTAAATCGTGCAGGACATACCGTTACCGTTTTTGAACGTGACGAAAAAGTTGGTGGTTTATTACGCTACGGAATTCCAGATTTTAAAATGGAAAAAACCGTGATTGACAGACGTGTTGCTGTTTTAGAAGAGGAAGGAATCACTTTTAAAACCAATGCTCATGTTGGTGTAAACATAGACGCAAACCAACTTAAAGACGATTTTGACGCAGTAGTTTTATGCGGTGGAGCAACGGTAAGAAGAAATATCCCAATTCCTGGAGCAGACTTAAAAGGGGTAACGCAAGCGATGGATTTCTTAAAACTAAATAATCAATACGTGGATGGTTTAGTGGATTTTAAAGATATTATTTCTGCAGAAGGAAAAGACGTTATCGTTATTGGTGGTGGAGATACCGGAAGCGATTGTATTGGAACCTCTAATCGTCATGGAGCAACTTCGGTTACCAATTTCGAAATTTTAAGTAAACCAACCGAAGGTCGTCCAGCACATCAACCTTGGCCATATTGGCCTATGAAGCTAAAAACAACCTCATCGCACCAAGAAGGTGTCGAACGTTTTTTTAGCATTTCTACTAAAGCATTTATTGGCGATAAAAAAGGAAACTTAACAGGCTTAAAAACGGTTGAAGTAGAATGGATTTTTACTCCAGGTGAAAGACCGCAACTTAAAGAAGTGGAAGGCACTGAAAAAGAATGGAAATGTAATTTAGCATTATTAGCACTTGGTTTTACAGGTGCCGAAAAAACGTTAGCAGACCAGTTTGGATTAAAAATGGATTTTAGAACCAATATTGAAGCCTCTACCAAAGATTACAAAACGAACATTCCTGGTGTTTTTGCTGCTGGAGATATGCGTCGTGGACAATCTTTAATTGTTTGGGCAATTTCTGAAGGAAGACAGGCAGCGTATCATATAGACACGTATTTGATGGGAGAGTCTTGTTTACCTTTAAAGGATGATAGCGATTTGCCTCGAGTTTAAATAAACGTAACGCTTTGTCACATTGAGCGCAGTCGAAATGCTATTAAAACTTAAATCTTAAGGTTTTCGACTGCGCTCAAACTGACGGTTATATGCCTGAAATTTTACTCAGGATACTTGCCTCTAACCCCATCCAAACACAAATTACCAATACTACCAACATGCGTGTGTTTTTTAGAGGTATCTGGCACATAAGTTCCACTTTCCACTTCGCCTCCAATTTTTTGATACGCTTCTCTAAAAGGCATACCTCCCACAACCAATGTATTAATATTATCTACTGTAAATAAGTATTGATACTTAGCATCATTTAAATCGATGTCTTTTACAATAACTTGCTGAATAGCGTAATTAAAAATATCTAATAAGTCTTTTACATCTTCAATTGCTGCAATAATATTTTCTTTTAATAACTGAAAATCTCTATGGTAACCACTTGGTAAATTATTCGTAATTAACACCATTTCGGCATGCAAAGCTTGAATTTTATTGGCTTTACCTCTAATCAATTCAAACACATCTGGATTCTTTTTATGTGGCATAATGCTACTTCCTGTCGTTAGCTCATCCGGAAAGGCTATAAAGCCAAAATTCTGACTATTATACACGCAAATATCCATTGCAAAACGCGCTAATGTATTACACACACTTCCTAAAGCTAAAGCGATAGTTCGTTCGCTTTTTCCTCTACTCATTTGTGCAGCAACGACATTATATTTCAAGGTTGAAAAGTTTAATTCTTTAGTCGTTAATTCTCGATCAATAGGAAACGAACTTCCGTAACCCGCTGCAGAACCTAACGGATTTTGATCTACGGTTTTCAAGGCTGCATTTAGCAAGTATACATCATCAATTAAAACCTCAGCATAAGCAGAAAACCATAATCCGAAAGAAGATGGCATTGCTACTTGTAAATGTGTATAACCAGGAAGTAATGCATCTTTATGCGTTTCCGCCAAACCTAAAAGGGTATCAAAAAACGTTTTTGTCTTCGTATTAATTTCTTTTAAATTCTCCTTGTAATACAATTGAAGCGCTACTAAAACTTGATCGTTTCTAGAACGTGCGGTATGGATTTTCTTGCCGACATCGCCTAAGCTTTTAGTCAATTCATATTCAATTTTAGAATGCACATCTTCAAAGGACGCTTCAATAACAAAGGTTCCGTTTTCTATAGTTTCCGCAATAGCGTGTAAACCAATTTTAAGCTGTTGTAATTCTTCCGAAGAAATAATGCCTATAGACTCCAACATTATTGCATGCGCTAAAGACGCTTGCACATCGTACTTTGCAATATGTAAATCAATCTCTCTATCGTTTCCAACGGTAAATTGTTCTATTTTTTTATCGATACTTATTCCTTTGTCCCAGAGTTTCATAATTTGATTTTTTTGTCTCCTCGAGCGCAGTCGAGAGGTCTTTAATACTAATAGGTCTCGACTGCGCTCGACCTGACATTACAATACTTTTTCTAATAATCCAATATATATCTTAATCCCTTCTTCAATCTCATTCACGTAAATAAACTCGTCAGCAGAATGTGACCGCGTGCTATCTCCTGGCCCTAATTTTAAAGAAGGACAACTCAACACCGCTTGATCCGATAAGGTTGGCGAGCCATAGGTGCTTCTACCAATTTCTATTCCCGCAATTACCAATGGATGATCGATTGGAATGGACGATGAATTTAATTTTATACTACGCGGAATAATACTATCACATGGCGCTTCTTTCTGCAAAATATCGACAATGTCTTGGTTAGAATATTTATCGTTTACACGGACATCAACCACTAGTTTCACATCTGCGGGAACCGCATTATGCTGCTTTCCTGCATTTATTTGCGTAACAGTCATCTTTACATCTCCCAAAGCTTCTGACGTCTTGTCGAACGTGTAATTTTTAAACCATTCTAAAACTGGAATTGTTTTATAAATGGCGTTATCGTGATTTGGATGCGCAGCATGACTTGGCGTACCTTTTACAACTGCATCAAACACGACTAAGCCTTTTTCAGCAACAGCCATATTCATCAATGTTGGTTCTCCAACAATAGCGACATCCACTTTTGGAATTATTGACAACATACTATTTAACCCATTTTCTCCACTGCTTTCTTCTTCAGCGGAAGCGACAATAACCAGATTAAAATTTAGATTTTCTCTGCTATAGAAATAAGCAAACGTTGCTAACAAACTCACCAAACAACCTCCAGCATCATTACTACCTAAACCATATAATTTTCCGTCTTCAACAATGGCTATAAACGGATCTTTGGTGTACCCATTATTTGGTTTTACCGTATCGTGATGTGAGTTTAACAACAGTGTTGGTTTGCTCTCGTCAAAATATTTATTGGTTGCCCAAACATTATGATTGGTTCTTTTAAAAGGAATATTTTGATTGTTAAACCATTGCTCAATATGTGCTGCTGTTGGTCCTTCTTCTGAAGAAAACGACTGCGTTTCTATCAATTGTTTTAATAAAGCAATTGCTCTTGTTGTTAGTTTTTCTATCATTTTGAAATGGTTGTGTGTTTATTATTTTTATCGAAAAGCATTTCTGATTTACCAATACAAACTTTTTGAACTTGATTATTTACAGCATGAAAACAGTTGTTTAATTTTGGCAGCATGCCTTCATATATAATACCATTTTCAATCAACGGTTGATAGCTTTTGGTGTTTATATTTTGAATAACAGAATCGTCATTATTTACATCTTCTAAAACGCCCTTTTTTTCGAAGCAATAATATAATTCAGTTTTATATTTTGTTGCAAAACCTATTGCTAATTCAGAAGCAATCGTATCTGCATTGGTATTTAATAATTGTCCGTTTTTATCATGAGTAATCGCGCAAAATACAGGTGTAATTGAACTGTTTAATAGAATTTCTAAGGTTTCTGTATTTACCTTTTTGACGTCTCCAGCAAATCCATAATCGATAGGTTTAGATGGTCTTAAATCCGAAACTATCGTGTTGCCATCTGCTCCTGAAAAACCAATAGCATTACAACTGTTAGCTTGTAATTGTGCGACTATAGTTTTATTGATTTTTCCAGCATACACCATTGTAATAATATCTAAAGTGACTTGATCGGTTACGCGTCTTCCGTCAATCATTTTAACCTCAACTTGCATTTGTCGCGCTAATTTAGTTGCTAATTTACCACCACCATGCACTAGGATTTTAGGAGCATCTATAGTCGCAAATGCTTTTAGGAATTGCTGCAAAGCGTTATCATCATCGATGATGTTTCCTCCAATTTTTATGATTTTTAGTGTTTTCATGCTTATTCTTCTTTTGATGTGATACTAAAATGAATTCAGTATGACGTGACGGATTAACATTAACTTATTGCTTACTTTAAAACCTCAATCGTCAAGCTGAACTTGTTTCAGTTTCTCATTATTTACTAATTGTGTGATACTGAAATAAACTCAGCATGACGTAACATTAAAATTTCCCCAAAATTTGTTTCAAGACAATTTGCGCAGCAAAAGTCCTATTATTAGCTTGTTTAATCACAACAGACTGTTCACTATCTAAAACCGCATCTTCAACAACCTCATTACGTCTTACAGGCAAGCAATGCATAAATTTTGCATTACCCAACTTCGCTTTTGTCATCATCCAATTTTCGTCTTGACTAAGTACTTTTCCGTAATCTTTATAATTACTCCAGTTTTTAACATACACAAAATCGGCATCTTTTAAAGCCTCTTCTTGATTGTGATTTACTGGTGTTTTTTTTGTGATTGCTTCGCTTAACTCATAACCTTCAGGATGTGTAATAGTTAAATCGACATCCAAGTTTTGCATCATTTCTACAAACGAATTAGCAACTGCTTGTGGTAACGCTTTTGGATGTGGCGCCCAAGACAAGACGACTTTTGGTTTCGCTTTTTTTGATAATTCAGTAATAGTAATTGCATCTGCCAACGCCTGTAAAGGATGCGCTGTTGCACTTTCCATATTTACAATTGGCACTGTTGCATATTTTATAAAGCTGTTAATCACAAACTCACTTTCATCTTTTTTCTTATCCGTTAAACTTGGGAAAGCTCTCACCGCAATTACATCTCCATATTGCGAAATCACTTGTGCTGCTTCTTTAATATGTTCTGACGTATTAGCATTCATGATTGTACCATCTTCAAATTCTAAGTTCCAGGCGTCATTTACGTTTAAAATCATCACATCCATTCCTAGGTTTTTTGCAGCTTTCTCCGTGCTTAATCGCGTTCGTAAACTGGAATTAAAAAACAGCATCACTAATGTTTTATGTTTTCCTAAATCTTGGAATTTAAAAGGATTATTTTTTAATAAAATCGCGTCCTTTATGGTTTCTTGAAGATTTGATATGTCTTTTATTCCTGTGTACTTTTTCATCTATTTATTACTTTAATCTTACTGAATTTATTTCAACTTCTCACTGTTATGTGATTCTGAAACTAGTTCAGAATGACGTTACTCAAGCTAGCCTTGTAACTCACTTTTTAAAGCCTTAAAAAACAAATCGACATGTTCTTTTT
Organism: Olleya sp. Hel_I_94; assembly: GCF_007827365.1. Classification (NCBI taxonomy): domain Bacteria; kingdom Pseudomonadati; phylum Bacteroidota; class Flavobacteriia; order Flavobacteriales; family Flavobacteriaceae; genus Olleya; species Olleya sp. Hel_I_94. The sequence continues at coordinate 2,333,561 of NZ_VISI01000002.1, read as the reverse complement.
TGATGGTTAAAGGCGGAAGAATTCGTAATAAATTAGGATTCTTCGCACTTCCAGTAAATATCTTATGTTCAAAAATTAGCTTTTTACGTAGTTCAGCAATCGGAAAATCAAATTCCAATCCTAACATTAAACCACGTCCTTTTATGTTTTTAATTGCCGAAATTTCTTTTGCTTTCTCTAGAAAATAAGCTGAGACGTCTTTAGCATTTTGCATCAAATCCTCTTCTTCAATAACTTCTAATACAGTCGAAGATGCAACACATGCCAAGTGATTCCCACCAAAAGTGGTTCCTAATAAACCAAAAGAGGCTTTAATATTTGGGTGAATTAAAATCCCACCAATCGGAAAACCATTCCCCATGCCTTTGGCAATCGAAACAATATCTGGTATCACATTATATTTCTGAAATGCGAAGAAATCTCCAGTTCTTCCAAAACCTGATTGCACCTCATCTGCAATAAAACACGTATTATATTTTTTGCATAAAACATCTACACCTTCGTAGAACGCAGCAGTACTTTCATCTAATCCTCCAACACCTTGAATACATTCAATAATTACAGCACAGACATCGTTTTTAGCCAATGCTTTCTCGACTCCTTCTATGTCACCTAATGCCAGAATCTCAACCTCTTGCTGTGCGTTAATTGGTGCTATAATCTTCGCATTATCGGTTGCTGCAACAGCTGCTGATGTACGACCATGAAACCCATTTTTAAAAGCAACAACTTTTTTCTTTTCGTTATGAAATGACGCCAGTTTTAAAGCATTTTCATTGGCTTCTGCTCCAGAATTACATAAAAACAATGCATAATCTTTGCAGCCTGAAAAAGCGATTAATTTTTTAGCCAAAGCGACTTGTAAAGGATTCTGAATCGAGTTACTATAAAATCCTAATTTGGCTACTTGATCAGAAATTGCAGCCACATATTTTGGGTGCGAATGCCCAATAGAAATCACGGCATGTCCACCATATAAATCTAAATATTTGGTGTTGTTTTCATCGTAAACAAAAACATCTACACCCTTTACAGGTGTGATATCAAACAAAGGATACACGTTAAATAAACTCATATCTGCTCTTCTTTAATGTTACTAATCTTGTTAAACGAGGCAATCATACCTTGTATTAAAGACGAACTCAATCCTTTGTGTTCCATCTCATTCAAACCTTCAATCGTACACCCTTTTGGCGTCGTTACACGATCTATTTCCTCTTCCGGATGATTCCCGTTGGTAATCAATAAACTCGCCGCACCTTCGCTGGTATACATCGCTAGTTCTTGCGCTTCTTTAGCATCAAACCCTAACTGAATAGCAGCCTGTGTTGTTGCTCTAATTAAACGCATCCAAAACGCAACACCACTTGCACAAACCACAGTAGCAGCTTGCATTTGACTTTCTGGAATACTTAATGAATGTCCTAATCTGTTAAAAATAGCTTCAGCAATTTTAATGCGTTTTGCACCTTGCACATTACTACACAAACAGGTCATCGATTTACCAACTGCAATTGCGGTGTTTGGCATCGCACGAATGATAAATTTATCCGCACCAACTTGCGCTTCAATCTTAGGAATTAGAAAACCTGTAATAGTCGAAATCAACACGTGTTTCTCTGTTAATTCCGGCTTAATGTCATTCAATATTTGCTCAAAATGCGCTGGTTGCACTGCAAAAATCATGATATCAGATTGCCTTACAGCTTCAATATTATCCGTCGTTAAATGCACATTTTTATAACCATCAAATTCTTGAATGTCTTCCAAATTCCGTTTGGTTAAATACAAACTAGTAATGGCATTGTTGGTTATCAATCCTTTTGCGATGGACTTTCCTAAGTTTCCTGTTCCTATAATTGCTATTTTCATTTGTTTGTTTTTTTTTGTCATTACGAAAGAAGAATGACTGAAGTAATCTCTTTAAACAGATTGCTTCAGGTTTACTTCGTTCACTCGTAAAGCTCGCAATGACTATTATCTTTTTAATTAAACTTTCTTTTTACTAAGACCTTTCGACTGCGCTCAAGGTGACATCCTTTTATTATTTGGGCGTTACCACAAGGGTCGCGTTTTCCGTTATATCTTTTTATTTGTCAACCTCTCGACTGCGCTCGAGGAGACAAATAAAAAGGATGCCACTTCAACCGCTAACGCAGCTGCAGTACTTTTAAAAATAAGTTGCTTTCAGTTTTAAACCTTCTGTTTCATCAAAACCAAACATTAAGTTCATGTTTTGAACAGCTTGACCCGAAGCGCCTTTTAATAAATTATCAATAATGCTTGTCACCAATAATTTGTCTTCATGTTTATGTAAATGAAGCATACACTTATTAGTATTTACCACTTGTTTTAAATGAATCTCATCATCCGAAACCACAGTAAAAGCAGCATCTTTATAAAACGTGTTATACAATGCTTTTGCGTCTTCCAAGTTTCCTTTAAACTTAGTATACATAGTTGCAAAAATCCCTCTTGAAAAATCACCACGATTTGGCATAAAGTTGATGTCTGACTTAAAGCTAGATTGCAACAATTTAACCGATTGATTAATCTCACCCAAATGCTGATGTGTAAAAGCTTTATAATGCGAAAAGTTATTATCTCGCCACGTAAAATGCGTAGTTGCGGATAATGATGTTCCTGCTCCTGTTGCTCCTGTAACCGCATTAACATGTACATCGTTTTGCAAAACTTCAGCTTTAGCTAAAGGCAATAATGCTAACTGAATAGCTGAAGCAAAACACCCTGGATTTGCAATATAATTCGCTTTTTTAATCGCTTCTTTATTTAATTCCGGCAAACCATAAACAAACGTTTTGCCATCAAAAATGGCGTCTTTAGTTAATCTAAAATCATTACTTAAATCAATAATTTTAGTTTTACTAGAAAATGAATTGTTCTCTAAAAATGCTTTAGAATTCCCGTGACCTAAACACAAAAACAACACATCCACTTCTGGGTTAATTTGATTTGAAAACTCCAAATCTGTACTGCCAATTAAATCCTGATGTACTTTAGATATTTTATTACCAGCATTTGACGTACTGTAAATAAAATTGATATTTACTTTTGGGTGATTTAACAACAATCTAATAAGTTCTCCAGCTGTATAACCTGCTCCTCCAATGATTCCTATTTCTATTTTTTTCATATCTATTTCCCTCGAAAATGGGAATATTTTAGTTCAACTAACTTCAGACCTGTCAGGTTTTAAAAACCTAACAGGTCTCATTCAATTAATTATTTACTTGTTGATAAATCTTATTTTGGTTACCAACTATTTTGATAAAGCCTTTAGCTTCCTCAGCAGTCCAACCTTTATTTTCTTCGCCATAACTTCCAAACTTTGCATTCATTAAATCATGCTTAGAGCTAATTCCGTCTACGGTAAAATGGTATGGTTTTAAGGTCACAAAAACATCTCCCGACACTTTGTCTTGGCTGCTTTGTAAAAAGGCTTCCATGTCTCGCATTACAGGATCTAAATATTGCCCTTCATGCAGGTGCATTCCGTAGAAATTTGACATATAATCCTTGTGTTGTAATTGCCATTTAGTCAACGTATGCTTTTCTAATAAATGATGTGCTTTTATAATAACCAAAGCACCTGCAGCTTCAAAACCAACACGTCCTTTTATACCAACAATAGTATCTCCAACATGTATATCTCTTCCAATTGCATACGCAGATGCTAGATTGTTTAAGACTTCAATATTTACGTCAGATGCATTTTCAACTCCGTTTACAGCAACCAATTCTCCTGTTAAAAAGGTTAATGTCACTTTTTCATTGTCTGCATGTTTTAATTGCGAAGGATAAGCACTTTCGGGTAATGGTTTTTCTGATGTTAATGTTTCTTCTCCACCAACACTAGTTCCCCAAAGTCCTTTATTAACAGAATACTTTGCCTTTTCCCAAGACGCTTCGATACCGTTTTCTTTTAAGTAATCAATTTCTTGTTGTCTGCTTAAACTTCCATCTCTAATGGGCGTGATAATCTTAATATGTGGCGCCAAAGTTTGAAAAATCATATCAAAACGCACTTGATCGTTACCTGCTCCTGTGCTTCCGTGTGCGATATATTCGGCATCAATACTTTTTGCATATTCGATAATTTCGATAGCTTGAATAATACGTTCTGCACTTACAGATAAAGGATAGGTGTTGTTCTTCAAAACATTCCCGAAGATTAAATACTTAATCACTTTATCATAATACGATGCAATAGCGTCGATGTTCTTATAGGTTGACACACCCATTTTGTAAGCGTTTTTTTCTATTGCAGTAATTTCTTCATCAGAAAAACCACCCGTATTTACGCTTACCGCGTGCACATCGTATCCAGCTTTACTTAAGCTTACTGCGCAATAGGATGTATCTAATCCACCACTATATGCTATGACTAATTTACCTTTATTTTTCATTTTTATCTTTTTTTAGAAACATGGATTGCTTAATATTTTTCAATCTGGTCCATACTTTTTTATCATGATTATTTGCTGCTGGTCTTGCTGCTTCCTTTTTAGAAGGATCATACAACATACCTGTACATAAGCACATTTTTTGCTCTGTTCTAGTTAAAACATCAAAATTTTTGCAGGTCTGACAGCCATTCCAAAAGGATTGATCGTCTGTTAATTCTGAAAACGTAACAGGTTTATAACCTAAATCACTATTCATTTTCATAACTGCTAAACCTGTAGTAATACTAAATACTTTAGCCTCCGGAAACTTGATTCTAGAATGCTCGAATATTTTCTGTTTGATCTGTTTAGCTAAGCCCATGTTTCTAAAATCTGGATGTACAATTAATCCAGAGTTAGCCACAAATTTACCATGACCCCATTGTTCGATATAGCAAAAGCCTGCAAATTTATCGCCCTCTAAAGCAATAACAGCATTACCATTTTCCATTTTGGTAATAATGTATTCAGGCTTGCGTTTTGCAATCCCTGTTCCTCTAACTTGAGCAGCATCAGCAATAGTGTTACAAATAATATCTGCGTAAATACTATGCGATTTATCAGCAATAACAATTTCCATTGTAATTGAATTTTAAATTAAAAAATGTGATAATTTTTGTTTTTGAAAGCAGAACCGGACTCACCTTAGTTCTATAAATAGAAGTACACCCTAAGGGCGACGACGGAAAATTGGACGTAGGGTTATCCTGTTATTATTTCTAATAACTGTATTTAAAAAAGAAACTATTTGTGTTGAATTGTTCACTGTCTGAAAAAAAATAAAAACTATTAACTAAAAGCTTGAAGTATGCGTATTAGCGACGTCGTCTGCGTAATAGCAAACTTGTGGGTCTTTCGTTTTTATTTAGTGTTGTAAACATGGTACAAACGTATAATTTAATTTGATACAAAAGTTTATTTTGTGTCATTTTTAATGAATTTTTACGAATTTGAAAGTATTTAAGGTCATAATTATCAAAATCACACTAAAAACTGAAATAAATCAGGCTTATCATTTAGATAATCTCCATAAAAATTGTGACGCTTCATTTTTGTAATTAAAGGCTCTAAGTCATTTGGAGATTTTAACTCAATTCCAACCACAGCAACATCATTTTCACGGTTTGCTTTTTTGGTGTATTCAAAATGAGTAATATCATCTGTATCACCTAAAATATCAACAACAAAATCTCTTAATGCTCCAGATCGCTGTGGAAACTTAACAATAAAATAGTGCTTTAAATCGGCATGTAATAGCGCGCGTTCTTTAATTTCTGCAGTACGCGTAATATCATTATTACTTCCGCTTATAACACAAACTACATTTTTACCTTTAATTTCTTCTTTAAAATACTCTAAAGCAGATAAACTTAAAACCCCTGCAGGTTCTGCTACAATCGCTTCTTTATTGTATAAATCTAAAATGGTTTGGCAAATCTTACCCTCATCCACAGTAACCACACGATGTAAGGTCTCTTTACAAATGGCGAAATTTAAATCACCAACACGTTTAACCGCAGCACCATCTACAAAACTATCGATCTCTTCTAACTCGGTGTTTTTATTATTTCTTATTGATGTTAACATCGAAGGTGCCCCTTTTGGCTCCACACCTATAATTTTTGTATGTGGCGATAACAACTTAAAAACAGAGGATAAACCTGAAGACAAACCACCACCTCCAATAGGTACAAAAACGTAATCTATTGGATGAAACTCCGTTTGATCTATAATCTCTAAACCAACCGTTGCTTGACCTTCTATAACTTTTTTATCATTAAATGGATGAATAAACGCTTTGTTTAAACGCTCGCAATCTTCCATTGCTGCATGATAAGCATCATCAAACGTATCGCCCACTAAAACCACCTCTATATAATCTTCTCCAAACATTTTAACCTGTTCCACCTTTTGATTTGGTGTTGGAGAAGGCATAAAAATAGTCCCTTTTATTTTTAACAATTTACAAGATAAGGCCACACCTTGTGCATGGTTTCCAGCGCTTGCACATACAATTCCTTTTTTAGCTTCAGCTTGAGTTAAAGATGACATTTTATTGTAAGCACCTCTAATTTTATAGGAACGTACTTGCTGTAAGTCTTCGCGTTTAAACATGATATTTGCTTCAAATTGCTTTGAATATCTCATGTTTGAAATTAAAGGAGTTACAGCAGCAACTCCTCTTAATTTTTCGGCAGCAGCCTCAACAGCTTCTATAGTAGGCCTGTATGTTGTTTTGGTTTCTTCCATGTTTATTTCCCACGACAGTGGAAATGTTTTTGTTTTATAAATGAGACACTTCGACTGCGCTCAGTGTGAGAAGCTAATTAGCTATTAAGCTAAAACTGATGCTTCTGTCTTAACATCTGATTTTATAATCTTCATTGCTGTCATTGCAGCTCTTAATCGTTTTCCGACTGCTTCGATTGGATGATTTCTAATCGCATCGTTTACTGCTATTAATTCGATATTATCAACGCCTGTTGTTGGAGAAAATGATTTACCAATTATATCTGTTTTAACCGTTTTCATGAAATCAGTTAATAACGGTTTACAAGCATGGTCAAATAAATAACATCCGTATTCTGCAGTGTCTGAAATGACACGATTCATTTCAAATAATTTTTTTCTAGCAATGGTATTTGCAATTAATGGTAACTCGTGAAGCGACTCGTAATACGCTGAATCTTCAATAATCCCTGCACTTACCATAGTTTCGTAAGCTAACTCAACACCAGATTTTACAAATGCTACTAATAATGTTCCGTGATCAAAATACTCTTGCTCAGAAATATGATCTGGTGTTAATGCTGTTTTCTCAAAAGCGGTTTCACCAGTTGCAGCTCTCCATTTTAAAAGATTTACATCATCATTTGCCCAATCTTCCATCATTGTTTCTGAGAAATGACCAGAGATAATATCATCCATATGCTTTTCAAACAAAGGACGCATGATATCTTTTAATTCTTCTGACAATTGGTATGCTTTTATTTTTGCTGGATTAGATAAACGGTCCATCATGTTTGTAATTCCACCATGTTTTAAAGCTTCAGTAATTGTTTCCCAACCAAACTGAATTAATTTTGCAGCATAACCAGGTTCAATACCTTCGGCTACCATTTTATCGAAAGACAAAATTGCTCCAGTTTGTAACAAACCACATAAAATAGTTTGCTCACCCATTAAATCACTTTTTACCTCAGCAACAAAAGACGATTCTAACACACCTGCACGATGCCCTCCAGTTGCTGCAGCATAAGCCTTTGCTTGTGCCCAACCTTTATTTTCTGGGTCGTTTTCTGGATGTACGGCAATTAATGTTGGCACACCAAAACCACGTTTATATTCTTCACGCACTTCTGTTCCTGGACACTTTGGAGCGACCATAATAACAGTAATATCCTCTCTTACCTGAGTCCCTTCTTCAACAATATTAAATCCGTGAGAATAACTTAATGTCGCGCCTTTTTTCATTAAAGGCATTATCGCTTTAACTACGTTTGTATGTTGCTTATCTGGTGTTAAATTCAACACTAAATCTGCAGTAGGAATTAACTCGTCATAAGTCCCGACCGTAAACCCGTTAGAGTTTGCGTTTTTAAAAGACTCGCGTTGCTCGTCAATTGCAACCTGTCTTAATGTGTATGAAATATCTAAACCAGAATCCCTCATGTTTAAACCTTGGTTTAAACCTTGTGCACCGCAACCAACAATTACAATTTTTTTCCCTTTTAATGCATTTACACCATCTTCAAACTCTGAAGCATCCATGAATCTACATTTACCTAATTGATCTAATTGGTTTCTTAATGATAATGTGTTGAAATAATTTGACATTGTCTTGTATTTTAATTTTTGGTTATGCTTGAAAAGCTTCTAGCATTGTTGATATTTTCATTTCGTCTTTTGTAACAGCAATACGTCCTGAGCGTGTAAATTGCATAATTCCAAAAGCACTTAATTCTCTATATAATAATTCTATTTCTTCTTTACGTCCAGATTTTTCAATCACAAAAAAATCACGATTTACAGTTACAATCCTAGCATTACTTTCTTTAATAATATTCTGAATTTGTCGTTCTTCAAACAATAAATCAGACTTCATTTTAAAGATGCAAGACTCTTGATAAATGGTGTCTTCATCTGTATGAAAGTAAGCCTTAATAACTTCTACTTGTTTTTCAATTTGACCAATTATTTTTTTCATTTGGTCTTCGGTAATATTAACAACGATTGTAAATTTTGAAACACCTTCAATTTCTGAAACCGAAGAATTTATACTTTCAATATTTATATGTCTACGTTGAAATATTGCCGAAATACGATTTAATAATCCTATATTATTTTCGGTGTAAACCGAAACAGTGTATATGTTGTTTTCTGCTTCCATATTATTCTAATCTTACGTCTGAAACTGATGCTCCTGTTGGTATCATTGGGAACACATTGCCTTCCTTTTCTACACAAACCTCTAAAAAGTATGGTCCATCTGTGTTTATCATTTTAGCAACTGCTTCTTTTAAATCTTCTCGCTTAGTTACTTTTTCGGCTTCAATAAAATAGCCTTTTGCAATGGCTACAAAATCTGGATTTGTCATTTCTGTAGACGCATAACGTTTATCAAAAAACAACTGTTGCCATTGGCGAACCATACCTAAAAACTCGTTATTTAAAACCACAATTTTCACTGGTACTTTTTGCTGAAAAATAGTACCCAATTCTTGAATCGTCATTTGGTAACCACCATCACCAGAAATTGATATAACTTCTCGATCTGGAGCAGCCATTTTTGCTCCAATTGCTGCAGGTAAACCAAAGCCCATTGTACCTAATCCACCAGAAGTGATATTACTTCTTGTTTTGTTGAAATTGGCATAACGACAAGCAACCATTTGATGCTGACCAACGTCTGTTACAATTGCTGCATCACCTTTGGTTTGAATATTAATTTCTTTTAACACCTCAGCCATAGTTAAGCCTTCCTTTGTAGGATGCAAATCGTGTTTTATAACTTTTTCATATTCAATAGCATATAAATCTTTAAATTTTTGATGCCATTCTGGATGTGTTTTTTCTTCTAAAAGCGGAAGTAGAGCTGCTAAACTTTCTTTTGCATCACCTAAAACAGCCACATCTGTTTTTACATTTTTATCAATTTCGGCTGGATCAATTTCAAAATGAATCACTTTAGCCTGTTTAGCGTATGTAGATAAACTTCCGGTAACACGATCGTCAAATCGCATTCCGATTGCAATTAATACATCACAGTCGTTAGTCAACACATTTGGTGCATAATTACCATGCATACCAACCATACCAATATTTAAAGGATGAGATGTTGGAATTGCTCCTGCACCTAAAATGGTCCAAGCGGAAGGGATTCCTGATTTTTCAACAACCGCTTTAAATTCGGCTTCAGCCTGACCTAAAGACACGCCTTGACCCCATACAATCATAGGTTTTTTAGCCGCATTAATTAATTTTGCAGCAGCTTCAACCGAAGTCTGATCTAATTTTGGAATGGGAATATAACTTCTGACCCCTTTACATTTTTCGTATTTAAAATCAAACTCTTCAAACTGAGCATCCTTTGTAATGTCTATTAAAACAGGTCCTGGACGTCCACTTCTTGCAATATAAAAGGCTTTAGCCATAACTTCAGGAATCTCTGACGCTTTTGTAACTTGACAATTCCATTTTGTAACTGGCGTAGAAATACCAACAATATCTGTTTCTTGAAATGCATCACTACCCAATAAATGTGACGCTACTTGACCTGTAATACAAACCATTGGTGTGCTATCTATTTGCGCATCTGCAATACCTGTAATTAAGTTAGTTGCTCCTGGACCTGACGTTGCAATTGCTACACCAACTTTACCCGAAATACGTGCATAACCTTGAGCAGAATGTGTTGCACCTTGCTCATGACGGGTTAACACATGGTGAATTTTATCTTGGTATTTGTAAAGCTCATCATAAACTGGCATGATTGCTCCTCCAGGATATCCATAAAGGATATCTACACCTTCAGCTAACAAACATCTGATAACTGCTTCGCTACCAGAAATACGCTCTGTAGTTTGCGTTGTGTTTGTTTCTCTATTTATTGTTTTTGTATCCATATTATTCTATTTTGGATAATTCGTTTTTTTTAAAACTCGTCCGTTACACATCCTTTTGATGCTGATGATACCGTTTTAGCATATTTATACAACACCCCTCTTTTAAACTTTAAATCTGGTGCTTTCCATGATTGTCTTCTTTTTTGTAGTTCTTCTTCAGACACTTCCAAAACAATACTGTTTGTTTCTGCATCAATAGAAATCATATCGCCATCTTTTACTAAAGCGATAGTTCCTCCTTCTTGTGCTTCAGGAGTAATATGTCCAACAACAAAACCATGTGTCCCACCAGAAAAACGTCCATCTGTAATTAGTGCGACATCTTTACCTAAACCTGCTCCCATGATTGCAGCAGTTGGTTTTAACATTTCTGGCATTCCTGGACCTCCTTTTGGACCTTCGTATCTTATTACGACCACATCTCCTTTTTCTACTAATCCGTCTCTTATTCCATCATTTACAGCATATTCGCCTTCAAATACTTTTGCTTTTCCGATAAAACTCAAACCTTCTTTTCCTGTAATTTTAGCAACAGAACCTTCGGTAGCAAGATTACCATAAAGCATTCTTAAATGACCTGAAATTTTTATTGGCTCTTCAATTGGCTTTATTACATCTTGACCTTCAGTTAAATCTTCAACATCCAATAAATTCTCTGCAATTGTTTTTCCTGTAACGGTTAAACAATCCCCATGAATTAAACCTTTCTTCAATAAATATTTTAATACTGCAGGAATTCCGCCAACAGCGTGTACATCTTCCATTAAATATTTTCCGCTAGGTTTTAAATCTGCTAAAAAGGGTGTAGTATCGCTTATTTTTTGAAAATCTTTTAAAGTGAAATCAATATCTGCTGCTCTTGCAATTGCTAAAAAGTGAAGCACTGCATTTGTAGAACCTCCTAAAATAGTAACTAATCTAACCGCGTTTTCAAGAGATTTACGAGTAATAATATCTGATGGCTTGATGTCTTTTTCTAACAACACACGCATCGCTTCTCCTGCTTTAATAGATTCGGCTTTTTTAGCATCACTTAATGCTGGGTTAGACGAGTTAAAAGGCAAGGTCATCCCTAAAGCTTCAATAGCCGAAGCCATTGTGTTTGCAGTGTACATCCCACCACATGCTCCTGCTCCTGGACATGCTTTTTCAACGATGTTTTGGTATTCTGTTTCTTCCATGGTTCCAGCAACTTTGCTTCCCCAAGCTTCAAAAGCAGAGACGACATCTAGTTTTTGTCCGTTATGACAACCAGAATCTATTGTACCACCATACACTAAAATACTAGGACGATTTAATCTAATCATTGCAATTAATGCACCTGGCATATTCTTATCACAACCTACTACCGTAATTAAACCATCATAACTCATGGCTTGTACTACAGTTTCCATAGAATCTGCAATAATATCACGAGATGGTAATGAGTAGCGCATACCTGGTGTCCCCATAGAAATACCGTCACTAACACCGATAGTATTAAAAATAAGACCAATGATGTCCTCGTTTTTAGTCCCTTCTTTTGTCAATTTTGCTAAATCATTTAAATGCATATTACAAGGATTACCTTCGTAACCTGTACTCGCAATACCAATGATTGGCTTAAAAAAATCTTCTTTAGTTAATCCAATAGCGTGCAACATAGCTTGAGCAGCTGGCTGCGTTGGATCTTGAGTGACTGTTTTACTGTATTTGTTTAATTCCATTTATGGTCTACTTCTATTTAAATAATAATCTAAAGTAGAGGTTTGACATTTCATACCTAGTCTATTTTTAAAACACAGACTAAATTCAGGCTACAAAATAACAGTTTAAATAATTGATAATCAGTATTTTAAACAGGTGTTATTATGACACCCAAGATGTTTAATTTTATTCAATTTCTATAAAAAAGTATTTGTAGATCTTGAGGACAATAAAAAAAGTGAATTAATTACTTAATAAAACCTTTTTTTCGAGCGCTACAGTTAATTGCTTTGTATCCCTTTGGATGACAAGTTTAACCTTGTCAGGACGATTAGTACTTAGAATCTCACACCATTTTTGATCCGTCACTTTTGTAAAATCCAAATCGTTTACACTTAAAATTTTATCATTAATTTTAAGACCTTTTTCTTCCGCTTCTGAATTTTCCGAAATTGAACTGATAAAAATGGATTCATTTTCAAGTCTAATTCCGTAACCATGACCACTAAATATAACTTGATCATCTGCTGCCTTATTTTCAATAAACCATATTTTACGATCTTTCCAGCTTAAAACCGTTCTATAATTTTTTAAAAATCCAGCACCAATCGTCCTTGCACCTAATTGACCAAAAGCCATTAAGTTACTTGGTACTTTAAACTCTCCTGTTTTAAAATTATCAACTATTGCTTTATAAGACGTAGACATTTTTAGATCGCCATACACTCCCGCCACAGTACTTCCTCCATTAGATTTTACATATTTAATATTAGGATTTTCATCTCTTAATTTTTTAAAATCGTAGAAAAAAAGAGAAATGCCACCACCATAACCGTAATCTATCATAGTACTATATAATTTTTCGTTACCTAAAAAAGCTGTGATTGCAGGTGTCCCGTCATATCCAATAAAAATTTTAGTGTAAGGTGTCCCCTCCGGAATACTAATCGAGTCAATAGTATTTGCAAATGTAATCTCGTGCTTTACCATATCTATTTCCCAAACAGCATTTCGCATAAAATTTGCACCTAAAAACCCATCTATTCTTGTACACTTAAAATCTTTTACCGCTTCAATATCAAGCACAGCTGCACCAGTATCAAAAAAATTAATTCCATTAAAGTTTATAGTATCTATTTTAACAAAATTTAAATTTTTAGAGGTATTTCCTAAATCATAAACGTCTTCTTTACCTACAATCTCTAAGTTTAATTCCTCTACCATTCTAGGTGAAATTGCAGTAACTGCTCCAGTATCAAATAATAAACGATACTCTTTATCTTTAATTAACACCTTAACAAATATAGAATTACCGTAAGGCTCATATTTAAATGTTGATTTAAACACTTTATCTTCAATGCTACCTTTTTTTAGTAGTTTATTAATATTCTGAGAAGTACATAAAAAAGAAGATAGAAGTACTAATAATAAAACAAAAACAGACTTGATTCTTGTAAAAGACATATGCTAAATAGTGTTTAATTCTAATTGAATATTAATAATACTACCTGATGCTTAATTAATTAGAATAATTATTTGATACGTAAAACAAAACATTAAATATGAATGGAAGAAACCATTTAACATATATAAAACAAAAAAACCGATTCAAATTAATGAATCGGTTTTGATGGTGGTCCCACCTGGGCTCGAACCAGGGACTTTCTGATTATGAGTCAGATACTCTAACCAGCTGAGTTATAGGACCCGAAATCGGATTGCAATATTACTACTTATTTTAAAGTCTTGCAAGACTTTTTTTAATTACTTAATCTCTTGACATAACTCTATTAATACACCGTTGGAGGATTTTGGATGTAAAAAAGCAACTAACTTATTGTCTGCTCCCTTTTTAGGTGTTTCATTTAAGATAATAAAACCTTCAGATTTTAATCTCAAAATTTCTGCTTTTATATCATCTACAGCAAAAGCAATATGATGTATACCTTCACCTTTTTTCTCTAAAAACTTTGCAATTGGGCTATCTGACTTTGTTGCTTCCAATAACTCTATCTTATTGGGTCCAACTTCAAAAAAAGAAGTATTAACCCCTTCACTTTCTACCGTTTCAATTTTATAGTGTGGCTTGCCAAAAAGTTTCGCAAAAAGTACATTAGATTCCTCTAAATTTTTGACTGCTATTCCAATATGTTCTATTTTTTCCATTAAATATATAATTTAGGGTATAATAATTGCTTAATTATGGCTTAAAAGTAATATATTATTGTAATAACAACTATTTTTGCAACATGGAAGAAAGTCAAAGACAAAAAAAAATAGCCTCGGTTTTACAACGTGATTTAGTAGATATCCTTCAAGGCGCTGCTACACAAGGTGGAATGCGTGGTATAATTATATCTGTATCTAAGGTTAGAGTAACTGCAGATTTAACAGACGCTAAGGTTTATTTAAGCATATTCCCTAATGATAAAGCTAAAGAGCTTTTAGAGGGAATTAGAGCTAACAAACCTATGATTAGACATGAATTGGCACAACGTACCAAAAACCAATTACGCAGAATGCCTGTATTAGAGTTTTACGTTGACGACAGTTTAGAGCATATCGATAAAATTGAAAAATCTTTAAAAGGGGATGAAAATCCAATACAAAATCCAGATTTATTAGATAAACGTAGCAAAGGTTAATTGAATTTTTCTTTATACATAGCAAAACGCTACATACGCAGTAAAAGCAGTAATAATGCCATTAACTTTATTACAATAATAGCTATTGTAGGTATCGTTTTAGGTGCAGCTTCACTGTTTATAGTACTATCTGGTTTTGCTGGCTTAAGAGATTTTACGCTAGAATTTTCAAGTATTATAGATCCTGATTTAAAAGCAGAAACCAATATTGGTAAATCATTTACTCTAGATGAAAGCCAGAACCAACAATTGCTTGCTATAGATGGTGTTGCCAACTTTTCTAAAATAATAGAAGAACGTATTATTGCTTCATCAGATGGTAATAACCATCCAGCTTACATTAAAGGTGTAGACAACAATTATAACAAAATAACAGCTATAGACTCTGTTATACCTTATGGTAATTGGCTGTACCAAGACACACCACAAATAGTTGTTGGTTGGGCAATATCTAATAGATTATCTGTATTTGTAAACGATTACAGTAAAACCGTCACCTTATCTGTTCCAAAACCAGGAAAAGGTCAAATCACCTCTCAAAACCAAGCACTAAACCAAGTAAACACCATAAATGTAGGTATTTATGATATTAACGAAGAACTTAACAATAAGTACATTTTTGCATCTATTGATACTGCACGTCAATTATTAAATTACCAACCCAATCAAATTACCAGCTTAGAGTTTAAATTGACTGACAATGCTAATCAAGAAACAGTTATAACCAACATTAAAAGTATTTTAGGTAAAAACATTATGATAAAAAATAAGGACCAACTAAACGATGCGATATACAAAATGCTAAATACAGAGAATTTAGCAGTCTATTTAATTTTCACATTAGTACTTATTATTGCCTTATTTAACGTCATAGGTTCTATTATAATGATGATTTTAGACAAAAAGAAAACCTTAAGTACCCTATATAATATAGGAGCAACAGCAAAAGACATAAGAAACATCTTTTTTTATCAAGGTGTTTTAATGACTATTATTGGTGGGTTTTTAGGATTAGTAATAGGTTACATAGTTGTTCAATTACAAGCTAGTTTTGACTTAATAATGATTACACCAAGCTTACCTTATCCAGTTGCAATACACTTAAAAAACTTTGTGATAGTCATGCTAACTATTTCAATTTTAGGGATAATAGCTTCAAAAATAGCAGCCTCACGTATTACACGTGATTTAGTAAAAACTAATTAAAATTGGGGCAAGTTGCCTTAACAGGCAAACAGGCTCGCGCAACTCGCTCTCTTCGAGGAGCTCAGACAAATTGCTTCATCCTTCTTGCGCTTACTGTTATATATAGTTGGCGCTTTGCTTAACAAAGTATTAGCTTGATTATTCTGTAAATTGAAAATCTGCAAACAATTCTAAAACCTCATCAAAAGCAGCAAATACATCTACAGATGCATCACTAGTAACCATTTTCATTCGGTGTTCTTTAAAATGCGGAATCCCTTTAAAGTAATTTGTATAATGACGTCTGGTTTCAAAAACACCAAGTGTTTCTCCTTTCCAGTCAATAGACATTTGCAAGTGTCTGCGTGCAGCATCCACACGCTCTTGCATAGTAATTGGCCTGTAATGTTCTCCTGTTTCAAAAAAGTGTTTGACCTGCTTAAAAAACCATGGATTACCAATAGTTGCACGACCAATCATACAGCCATCTAAACCATATTGATCACGCATTTCCATTGCACGTTCTGGTGTAGTCACATCTCCATTTCCAAAAACAGGAATATGCATACGTGGGTTGTTTTTTACCTGTGCAATCGGTTTCCAATCGGCATCACCTTTATACATTTGTGCTCTGGTACGACCATGTATTGCTATAGCCTTACAACCTACATCTTGAAGTCGTTCTGCTACCTCAACAATTCTAATAGAATCGTGGTCCCAACCTAAACGTGTTTTTACGGTTATTGGGATGTTAGTGCGTTTAACCATTTCGGCTGTTAGTTGTTCCATTAGGCAAACATCTTTTAAGATTCCTGCTCCTGCACCTTTACTAACTACTTTTTTAACAGGACATCCAAAATTAATATCAATAATATCAGGTTTAGACTCGGCAACAATATCAATGGTTTGTAACATACTATCCAAATTAGCTCCAAAGATTTGAATACCAACGGGACGTTCTTTTTCGTAAATATCTAATTTCATAACGCTTTTTGCTGCGTTACGTATTAAACCTTCACTACTTACAAACTCTGTATACACAACATCTGCACCTTGCTCTTTACACAACGCTCTAAATGGTGGATCTGACACATCTTCCATTGGTGCTAACAACAATGGGAAGTCTGGAAGTTCTATATTACCTATTTTTACCACGATACAATTTTGGTGCAAAATTAGTGTTTTTTAGGTAATTGTGTATATTTAACTAATAATCTATCATTATTTGGACCTACCCTTCAACCCTGAGCTTTTTGGCGTTAACATAAATATTCATCTTATATTAGAATATCTCGCCTTTTTTATAGCGTATAGATATTATGTGTTTTTAAGAAAACGCAGTACTGATGTTATTAGTAGCAATAATAGACTCTCTATTATTTTAGGCGCAGCTTTGGCTGCTTTAATTGGCTCAAGATTGGTTGGGTTTTTAGAAAATCCTTTAATTGAATTTACATTAAAAAACGCCATTACATTACTAAACACAAAAACCATAATGGGTGGTTTATTTGGCGGTTTACTTGGTGTAGAATTGGCAAAAAAAATAATTAGCGAAAAGCAATCGTCTGGAGATTTATTTGTGTTTCCTATAATTTTAGGAATCTTTATTGGTCGTATTGGTTGTTTTTTATCTGGTATTAACGAGTTTACTTATGGTAAAGTAACTACGTCAGTTTTTGGAATGGATTTAGGTGATGGATTACTACGTCATCCCACGTCTTTATATGAACTTGTCTTTTTAACTATATTATTTATTGCTTTAAAAACTATACACAAAACCTTCCGATTAAAAAATGGTGATTTATTCAAGTTTTTTATGCTAAGTTATTTTTGTTTTAGATTTTGTATCGAGTTTTTAAAACCTAATGTATTTTATACTTTTGGCTTAAGCAGTATCCAAATATTATGTGTAATTTGTTGGTTGTATTACAGCAAATTTATTGCTAGTCTTTTACTTGGAAAACACCTGCGTTAGCGATAGAAACGGTATCCTTTTTTGAGGTACGATAAAAAAGATTTAGTGGATAGCGCGACCCTTGTGGTAACGCCCAAACAACTTAAAAAAACAGAAAATGCCAGTTAGAAATTACACCTATTACGACTTTACTTTAAGCCTGTGTCCTGAGTGTTTAAAACGTGTGGATGCCAAAATTGTTTTTGAAGATGATAATGTTTACATGTTAAAACGTTGCAAGGAACATGGTAATAGTAAGGTGTTAATTGCTGACGATATTAAGTATTATAAAAACATACGCAACTACAATAAGCCTAGCGAAACACCCTATACTTTTAACACTAAAACGGATTATGGTTGTCCTTATGATTGTGGTTTGTGTCCTGACCACGAGCAGCACAGTTGTTTGACGGTTGTTGAGGTGACGGATCGCTGTAATTTGACTTGTCCGACATGTTATGCAGGCTCATCACCAACATACGGTAGACATCGTACTTTGGACGAAGTTAAAGCTATGTTGGACACTATTGTTAGAAACGAAAAGGAGCCTGATGTAGTACAAATATCTGGTGGAGAGCCAACCATACATCCTCAGTTTTGGGACATTATGGATTACGCCAAAACGTTGCCGATTAGACATTTAATGCTTAACACCAATGGGATTAAAATTGCTAAAGATTTTGCTTTCGCGGAAAGACTAAAAACCTACGCTCCGGATTTTGAAATTTATTTACAATTTGATTCGTTTGAAAACAGTGTGTTGCGCGAGCTTCGTGGTGCCGATTTAAATGATATCCGTAAACAAGCTATTGAAAACCTTAACAAACTAAACCTGTCAACGACTTTAGTGGTAACCCTACAAAAAGGCTTAAATGATGGCGAAATCGGTAAAATTATTGACTACGCTTTAAAACAAAAATGTGTTAGAGGTGTAACCTTACAACCAACACAAATTGCAGGACGTTTGGATAATTTTAATCCAGAAACGGATCGAATGACTATTACTGAAGTACGTCGAAAAATAATGGAACAAACCACTATTTTTAATGCTGACGATTTACTTCCTGTACCCTGTAATCCCGACGCATTAGTTATGGGTTACGCACTTAAATTAGGAGACGAAGTGTTTCCGTTAACGCGTTATATTAATCCAAACGATTTATTAGATAATAGTAAAAACACTATTATTTACGAGCAAGATGAAGCACTGCAAGGTAAAATGGTGGAGTTGTTTAGTACAGGAAACTCGGTTGAAGTGGCAGAAGAAAACCTAAAATCCATAATGTGTTGCTTACCAAATATTGATGCTCCAGAATTAGGGTATGATAATTTATTTAGAGTGATTATTATGCAGTTTATAGATGCTTATAACTTTGATGTTAGAGCCATTAAAAAATCATGTGTGCATATTGTGGATAAAGACAATAAAATCATCCCTTTTGAAACCATGAATTTGTTTTATCGTGATGATAAAAAAGCCCGATTAGAAGAACTTAGAAACGAGATTTAATTACTAAGTAAAAATAAATATAGAGTTATGTCACTACTGTTTTTAATCATAAAAAATAAAATATGCTTCAAGCAATGATTTTGAATATTAGCGGAAATACTATATTACTACTGCTTTTTATCTTTTATGGTGTACCAATAATTGCAACAATTATTGCGTTATCTTTAAGAAACAAAAAGCGAAAAACAGCTAAAGTTATTGGTATTTTAACTGCTGTTTATGTATTAATTAGCTTAGGCTATTGCGGAATTTTATGAATACATTTTTTTTAATAGAAGCTACTGGAGGAGGAAATTATGACGGAATAGTCTTATTTTTTGCTGCTATCATGTTTGGACCAGCCATTTTATTAGCTATTATTGGTTTGGCGTTGCTTAAAAAAAACAAAAAAGCAGCTAAAGTATTATTTATACTAGCTGCTGTTTATGTAATTGTTAGTTTAGGTATTTGTGGTAGTATGATGGCTTAGTAATACCCACAATCCATAAAACCCTAAAAATAACTCTGCAATAGTCCCAAATTTAAAGCCAAAGGTTGGAACACCGTCTAATGTTAAACTTAGCAACCTTCCAAAACCTAAACCCAGCATAAATATCATATTGGTTACCAATGCCATTTTTAAATAATTGGCTTTAAATACACCCAAAATCCAAAGTATAGAAAACCCTATATATAGGCCCATAATGGCTTTAAAAAAATTATGCTCGTCAATGGTGTTTAAATGAATATCGAACTGAGAGCTTGGATTAAAACCATAAAAAAAAGACACAGGAACAACAATACATACAGATATGATTAAGTGTATTTTTGTTATTATGTCCTGGTTGGTGATTTTCATGGTTTAATTAGGAAGCTTTAAAATTGTATTTCAGCATCAACCATTGTGCCTTGTCTGTCTACTGTTATATTTGTTTTATCACCTTCTTTAAAAGTTGCTAATACCTTCATGTAACTCATCATATCAAAAACTGTACTATCGCCAAGTTTGACAACAATATCACCTTTTTTAAGGTTCGCTTTTTGTGCTGGTTTATCTTCGCTTATACCATCAATTCGCATGCCTTTTCCGTCAAATAAATAATCTGGTATTACACCAAGTCCTACTTTAAAACGTGGCACTTCATCGCTTTCGTTTTTAGTTTTTCTAAAGGGTAGTTTCCCGTTGTTATCTAAATCTGTTATGATTTCAAAAATATAATTTGAAATGATTTGCATACCATTAAAATGTAAACGCTCTGTGTCATCAGATGGTTTGTGGTAATCTTCATGCTGACCTGTAAAAAAGTGCAATACAGGTATGTCAGAATTATAAAAACTAGTATGATCACTTGGTCCAACTCCAGACTCTTTTTGTACTAATTTAAAACGGTTATTGTGTGCTTGTAACGTCTGTTTAAAAATGGGTGACGTACCAACACCGTAAACAGCCAATGTACTATCTGCTTTTAAACGACCAACCATATCCATGTTAATCATATAATTGGCTTTTTTGTTGTCGATTGTTGGATTTTTTGTGTAATAATTAGAGCCTAATAAGCCCATTTCTTCGCCAGAAAATGTGATAAATAAATAGTTATTATTTGTGTTTTTAGCCTTTAGCTTTTGTGCTAAATTTAGTAGCACTGCTACTCCACTTGCGTTATCATCTGCTCCATTATGTATTTCTTTTTTTTCGCCTCTAAATAAACTCCCTTCTGCTCCATAACCTAAATGGTCATAGTGTGCGCCAATAATTACAGTGTTATCGGCTTTGTTATCAATAAAACCAAGGACGTTTGTGCCTGTAATTGTACTATCACCATCCTTTACATTATACTTTACTTCTTGATGTGGATCTGTTTTTGGTTTAAACGAAAACGCCTGAAAATAACCATCGGTACCTTTTGGTGTTAAGCCTAAATTTTTAAAACGTTCTGCAATATATTTTGCAGCTTTTTGCTCGCCATTTGTACCTGTTTGACGACCTTCCAAAGCATCGTCAGCTAAAAACTGAACATCCTCTTGAATGGTAATTTCTTTTAAAATTTCGTGTTTACATGAGGTGAAAACAAGTAAAAAAACAAGTAGTTTTATTAATTTCATGATAAGAAGTATTAATTTTACTCAAAATTAGGCAATTAAAGCCATTTAATAAAACCTATTATGAAAACACGCTTATTCGGAATTTTACTAGTTACAGCTTTTATTTTTTCATGTAAAAATGAAACTAAAACTGATGTTACTAATACAACCGTAAAACCTGAAGTTACTGAAGTAAAAAACCCTTTGATTTATCCTGAAGAAATTCATTTTAAAAATTTACGTCAAGTGACTTTTGGAGGTGATAATGCTGAAGCCTATTGGAGTTTTGATGATAGTAAATTAGTGTTTCAATCTAATTACAAAAAATGGAGTGTTGGTTGTGACCAAATGTTTTTAATGGATGCCAATCAAACCTTTGATAGTATTGCACCACCAATGGTTAGTACAGGAATGGGACGTACAACATGCTCTTATTTTATGCCAGATAATAAGCATATTATTTATGCATCAACACATTTAGCAGATAAAGACTGTCCTGAAACCCCTTTACGTAAAAACGGTAAATATATTTGGCCTGTTTATGATACGTTTGACATTTTTGTTGCAGATTTAGAGGGTAATATTGTTAAGCAATTGACTAATGAGGTTGGTTATGATGCTGAGCCAACAGTATCTCCAAAAGGAGATAAAATTGTATTTACGTCTACCAGAAGTGGCGATTTAGAGTTATATACTATGAATTTGGATGGTAGTGATGTAAAACAAATTACAGATGAATTAGGTTATGATGGAGGTGCATTTTTCTCGCCTGACGGAACAAAAATAATTTTCCGATCGTCTAGACCAAAAACTGAACAAGAAATTAAAGACTATAAAGATTTGTTAGCCGAAGGTTTAGTTGAGCCAACAGATATGGAACTATACATTTGTAATGCAGATGGTAGTGATTTACGCCAATTAACGGATTTAGGAAATGCCAATTGGAGTCCGTTTTTTCACCCAAGTGGTAACAAGGTATTATTCTCTTCTAATTTTGAAGCAGAACGTGGTTTTCCGTTTAATTTATACTTAATTGATATTGATGGTAAAAACCTAGAGCGTGTTACACATGGCGAAACGTTTGATGCGTTTCCGGTGTTTTCTAACGATGGTAAAAAGTTAGCGTTTTCGTCTAACCGTAATAATGGTGGTGGACGCGATACTAATTTGTTTATCGCAGAATGGGTAGATTAATCTACTTTAATTAAAACGGTATTAAGCTAATTTTAAGGTAGTTTTAGGTGCTAATAATATAGGTTGCACACATTTACATTATTGGCAGTTTAAAATGTCTTAAAATCTTATTTTAGGTGATTATTAATGTGGTCCAACCATACTCCTCTTTCATTAACTACAAAATCAAATTGTTTACCGTCTTTAGTCACAATCCTAATTCCGTTATTAATTAGTTTTGCAGTTTTACGGTTTATAATTTGATCAATATCTGAATAAGCAATATCTGTTTGTCCTGTTTGAATATTAATTTTGTGCGATTTAAAGATTAGCTTTTTATTGGTCAAAAATATTTTTCCACCTACACCTTCCATACCACGAAATAGATTAGCAGGACCTTCTACTTCAACAGTTTCGTCTGGTGATAAATCTGGTTTGATTGTATGTCCTATTTTATTAGAAAACTTGTCAGCAAGCTTTTGATTTATATACGGAAATCCAATACCAAAAAATAAACCAAAGAAAAGGGCTTGAAAAATAATATTGTTTGTTGAGTAAATATTTTCATCAGAAAAATAATCAAAAAGCCATAGTGTAAAACCGTACAACAGACCTGTACCTATTGCAAATAGTACTCGATATTTCCAATTGATTTTAATAAATTTTGTTCCTATTTCCATGATGGACTGTTTTGTGTTTATGCATCTAATTTAATAAATACAAACTGAATAGAAAATCTCTGAGGATTGTAGTAAATAGGCAAGCACTAACAATAAGTTATACACGGTGTTAGCAGTTGTTTTTATTCACTAAATCTGAAATTCATAGCTGGGTTTTGTCTTTGTTTTTTCATTTCTACATATTTCTCAAAATCATTTGTTTTAGAGATGACTTTGTCAGAACTTTTCAGAAATGCACTATAGTTTAAATTTGTAATCAAATCAGAATTCCAATCTTTAATTATTCCAATTCCTCGATTCAATTCCGTGAGGTTTTTATCAAGTTCTTTCTCGAAAATAAAAATAGAAAAGTCACTTGATATAGGCAGATGTATTGTTAAAAACTCAATATAATTTCCAATATCAACTACAGGTTTGTCTTCTCCAGGAAATGTCATTAAAGCTCTATGGTGAGCAAGAAAATCTGGTTTCCACCGAATGTTTATTGGTGTGTTGGTTGTGATAAAGTGTTCTTTTGATTTATTTAATAAAAATAACTTTCCCGCATTTCTTAATTGAGTTTTAATATTTAAAATTTCGTCAATTAAATGGTCAAAAAACAGGTGGTAAGTTTTGTTTAGTTTGAAGTCTAAACCATAAAGTTGCTCAATAATTCCGAAAATTAGTAGATTATGGATTACATCTAAAAACTCTTTGTCTTCTAAATCGTTAACACCAGTTTTTAAAGCAAATGAAACACCTAAATATCCTAGTCTTTCCCTGTAAAATGGTGTCCTAAAAGTTTGTAACAATATGAAGTCATATAATTTTTCTCTTTCAGGTCTTTCAAATTTAAAGTCTTTTTCAGATTTTATAGTTCTATCTAGGAAGTTCAATAAAATAGCAGAAACTTCTTCGTTTAAGATTCTAATATTGTCATCAACAATTTCTTCGTAATTTTCTGAATGGTCACTAAATTTATTCAGAATATCAGGATTTATATCATAAAGAAGTTTTTCGTAACATTCTTTTTTTGGGGAAGTTTGATATTTATTTTCTCTATTTACATCAAATACAAAAAACTTTTCATTTTCATCAGCGAAGTTTCGCAAATAGAATTGAGGCACATAATGTTGCTTGATGTTTGTTTTTCTGGATGTCATTTCTCAAATAACTGCTAACAATTAAATAAAATGCCTATAAACCATAAACACAATAAAAAATAGCTATTATACTACTTCTCTAGGCGTTCACGTTCTTTTAGCGATTTAGTACGCTCGTTTGTTTGTAACGTAGTGTTTCCAAACTTGTAACTAAAACCTAATTTAACGTAACGGTTATCTATATTATGATAACTGTAATTGTTTTGGTTAGCAAATTTAGATCTTGCCCCAAGGTCTTGTTGGTTAAATAAATCGGCAAACATTAAACTAATTACTGCTTTGTTTTTTAAGGCCTTTTTACTTAAACTTAAATTAGAATATGTTATTGACTCTCCTAATAAAGTACCTTGTAAAAATTGACTATAATAAGCTACGGAAAGGTTAACAGATAGACTGTTATCTTTTAGCATATTAAACCCAGCATTAATTTCGGAGTAGTTTGACCACTGATTAAAATTAGACGTTTGATTATTAAAATCGATATCAAAATCGTGATTAAAAAGACTAGTCAAAAAGAAGACTGAATACTTGTTTGAGATATATAAATCTGCCATAAAATCAAGTCCATATTCTCTAACATTTTGAATATTGGTAGGCGAATAAATCAAAAAATTATTGGCGTTATCTTGTATAGGTAATTCGTTAATTTGGTTGGATACTGTTTTGTAATATGCCTCTATAGTAAAGGTGTTGTTAATAGAAGTCCCAATGGTAGAGTATGTTGTAAACGATGGTTGTAAGTTAGGATTACCTGAAACTATAATGTTATCGTTTAAAAAGAAGTTAAACGGATTTAAATTTGTGTAATTAGGACGTTGTATATATCTTTTATAGGATACATAAAGGTTAGCTTTTTCAAACGCTTGCCAAGTTACATTTAGTGTTGGAAACAACTCCAAGTAGTCTTGTGTTTGACTTACATTAGTCGCAGGAGAAAACCCTTCTAGATCAGTATGCTCTAATCTTAAACCTGCAGACATACTCCATTTATCCCAACTTTTATCATAACTTAAATATCCTGCATAAACAGACTCGTCATAATTAAAAGCATTTGTATTAGCTGTATTTAATACTTGGTTACCTGTAGTTTGGTCCACATCAAATTGCACAATGTCGCTGTCTGTATTTATGCTAGAGGATTTAACACCAAAGGATAGGTTAGAACTATCATTGATTGGTAGTTCGTAATCTAATTTTAAAGAAAAAATATCTGTAGATTGATTATTTCTGGTATTAAAAGCAGTACTAAAGTTTGAAGCGTTATTCTGGAAAAAATAGTCAGAATTGACATGTTGACTTCTATTAAAATCATAGGTCGTATAATGTGCATTTGCTAAAAATTTAGCACCATTTTTTAAATTAAGCTTATAGTCTAAATCTGTACCAATATTATACTTGTCATCTTTAGATGAGTTATAAGAATTAAAATTGTAGTCATTTAACCCTTGTAAGTCGTTTACAAAAGTGCTTCCGTTTGTTTGATAATCAAAATATGGTAAATACAATACGTTTGAAGACAAGCTAAGGGTATTATTATCGTTAATATAATAATCAAAATTTAGATTTGCATTGTGTGTATTAGACGTTGTATTTCGGTCCAAATCTGTTCTCCAAAATTCTGTTGCAGTATTGTTTTCTTGGTAATTAATTTCGTCTAAATTGTGTCTATTTATCTTAGTATGATTGTAGCTGTAATTAAGATTAACGTTTATTTTATCCGTTTTATAAAACTGATTTAATCCACCATCATATCTAGGATATACACCTTGTGTGTAATGCGTTGTAACGCTACCTCTGTAACCCATAATTAGGTTTTTACTCATCACAATTTTTAAGACAACACCACTAGAAGCATCATATTTAGCAGATGGACTGGTAATAACTTCTATTTTTTGGACCGCATTTGCTGAAGACGCATTTAACAACATAGCTAACTCTGATGCTGATAAGTTTACTTTTTTATCGTTTATATAAATTGTTGGGCTACTATTTTTAACCAAAATATTATCGTCCAAAACCAAAACACCTGGTGTACTTTTTAAAACATCAAGCATTGTACCTTCCACTAAAGCAGTATTTGCAACGTTAAATATCATGCGATCTGCTTGTTTAGTAAACGTTGGTTTTTTTGCATTAACGGTTACTTCGCCTAAAGTTTCTGGTAGTGTTTTTAATATTATGGTATCTAAATTAACATCATTAGTCAATGTTATATTTTTAGTTTCGGTTTCAAAACCTAAAAACGAGATTTTTAAAACATACTCTCCAGAGGTTAAATTGTCAATACTAAATTGACCATCTTCATTAGTACTTGATCCTGATATAACTTGTGATTGATCAGAAGTATACATGATTGCGTTAGCAAATAAAATGGGTTGATTTGAGTCATCTACAACGTTCCCAGAAATGGTTAAATCCTGAGCATAAGTAGTCATAGATAAACAAAAAACGATAATAAAATTAAAGCGATTCATTTATAATAGGTTAAGCCTGCAATATAATAATTGTAATTAACATTAAAGTGTGGGAAAAACCGCAAATTTATATGAATTTGTATTCCTAAGAAAAAAGAAAAAAAGCCCAATAATTACTATATATTTGCAATATCTTTATTTATAAAGAGATTTGACTATGAAGAACATCAGAAATTTTTGCATAATTGCACATATTGATCACGGAAAAAGTACACTTGCCGATAGGTTACTAGACGCTACTGGCTCTGTAACAGCAAGAGAACAACAAGCCCAATTATTAGATAGTATGGATTTAGAACGCGAACGTGGTATTACCATTAAGTCGCATGCTATCCAAATGGACTACATTTATGAAGGCGAAAAATTTGTTTTAAACTTAATTGACACACCTGGTCACGTAGATTTTTCTTATGAAGTGTCAAGATCTATTGCAGCTTGTGAAGGTGCTTTACTAATTGTAGATGCTGCCCAAAGTATACAAGCGCAAACTATATCTAACCTTTATTTAGCCTTAGAGAATGATTTAGAGATTATTCCTGTTTTAAATAAAGTAGATTTACCAAGTGCAAATCCAGAAGAAGTTACAGATGATATTGTAGATTTATTAGGTTGCAAACCAGAAGATGTTATCCATGCAAGTGGTAAAACAGGTTTTGGAGTAGAAAACATTTTAAAAGCAATTATTGAGCGTATTCCTGCACCAAAAGGTGATCCTGATGCGCCTTTACAAGCCTTAATATTTGACTCAGTTTATAATACTTTTAGAGGTATTGAAACTTATTTTAGAGTATTTAATGGTGAAATTAAAAAAGGACAAAAAATTAAATTTGTTGCTACAGATAAAGAGTATAATGCAGACGAAGTTGGTACTTTAAAACTAACTCAGGTTGCAAAACAAAGTGTTAAAACAGGAGATGTAGGTTACCTAATTACAGGTATTAAAACTGCTAAAGAGGTAAAAGTAGGAGATACTATTACGGACTTTGCTAATCCAACGACTAATATTGTCGAAGGTTTTGAGGACGTAAAACCAATGGTTTTTGCTGGTATTTATCCAGTAGATACAGAGGATTATGAAGAGCTGAGAAACAGTATGGAAAAGCTACAACTTAATGATGCATCCTTAGTGTTTCAGGCAGAAAGCTCTGCAGCTTTAGGTTTTGGTTTCCGTTGTGGATTTTTAGGAATGTTACACATGGAAATTATCCAAGAGCGTTTAGAGCGTGAGTTTGACATGACGGTTATTACTACTGTACCTAACGTATCGTACCATGCTTACACAAATAAAAATCCTGAAGATGCTTTTATAGTGAATAACCCTTCGGATTTACCAGATCCTTCAACCGTAAATCGTGTTGAGGAACCTTATATTAAAGCAACGATAATTACAAAATCAGACTTTGTTGGTAATGTAATGAGCTTATGTATAGAAAAACGAGGGATGATTATTAATCAAACGTATTTAACACCAGAACGTGTAGAATTAACTTTTGAAATGCCTCTTGCCGAAATTGTATTTGACTTTTATGACCGATTAAAAACAGTGTCTAAAGGTTACGCATCTTTTGACTACCACCCAATAGGTATGAAGGTGTCTAAATTAGTACGATTAGACGTATTATTAAATGCACAGCCTGTAGATGCTTTGTCTGCTTTAATACACGCAGATAACGCACATAACATAGGTAAAAAGATGTGTGAGAAGTTAAAAGAATTAATTCCGCGTCAACAATTTGATATTCCTATTCAAGCTGCAATTGGAGCAAAAATTATAGCTAGAGAAACCGTTAAGGCTTTACGTAAGGATGTTACCGCAAAATGTTATGGTGGTGATATTTCGCGTAAGCGTAAACTTTTAGAGAAACAGAAAAAAGGTAAAAAACGTATGCGTCAAGTAGGTAATGTAGAAATACCTCAACAAGCATTTATGGCTGTTTTAAAACTTAACGATTAAGTTAACTATTAGATATAAAAAAACCTTCATTGTTAAAATGAAGGTTTTTTTATGCCTTATACTTTTAGTTAGACTGTGTCTACTTTTTCTACGTCTAAAGGTTTTCCTAAATAGACTAAATAATAACCTTCACTTACGTCTTCAAAATTAGTGTTGTAAGACGATATTATGTGTAACTCTCCTTCGTCATCCTTTATAAATAATGGAACTATTTCACGGTCTTCATTTGTGGTTTTAATTAAATCCATTAGATGTGCTTTATCTATAATTTCAATTTCTTGAATACTAGGAAATTTTCTAGTTACATCTGAAAGTGTGTTAAAGTCATCTGTATGAGAAAATAAACCTTCATGTGGATTATTATTTTCATCTAACATCTCTTCTGTAGACACTAATCTAAACGCACCATTTTCTCCAAATTGCTTTGAAAATTTATTGATAGCATATTTATTAATTTCGTTGTTTCCTGTTAAAGCCATTAAATATCCAACATCATTAAGCTCGATATTATCAGTTAATGTTTCAGAATAGATATTGGTGTTTATAGCTTCCAAACCAAGCTCTTTAGCTTTGTTAATGTTATTTTGATTACTATCAATTAGGACCACATGTCTACCATGTGACTCTAAGTAGTGCCCAATTAACCTAGATACTTTTGATGCTCCTACTATTAGTATTCCATTAGATTGGGTTAAAAACACACCAACTAACTTAGCAAAAAGTCTAGCTGTTGTCGCATTTAAAAGTACAGTACCTAAAACAATTACAAATACTAAAGGTGTAATATACTCGGCTCCTTCAACACCTTTACTAGCTAATTTTAAACCAAAAAGCGAAGCGATTCCTGCAGCTACAATACCACGTGGTCCAACCCAACTAATAAACAGTTTTTCGTTTAATTTGAGCTTAGATCCATACGTGCTTAAAAAGACACCAATAGGTCTAATAACTAATATTATTATAGCAAAAAGCGCTACTGTATTCCAGTTATAAATTAATAATAGCTCGCTGTAATTAATATTAGCTGCTAGTAAAATAAATAATATTGAAATTAATAGTACGCTTAAAGATTCTTTAAAATATAATAAGTCTTTTAGGTATGGAGAGTTTGAGTTACCTAACACCATTCCCATGACCACTACTGCAAGTAATCCAGACTCGTGCGCAAAGACATCCGACAATACAAAAACACCTAAAACAGCTGCTAATGCAAAGACATTTAATAAATAATGAGGTACCCACTTTTTATTAATAATAAAATTTAAAGCATGTGCAAAAGTAAATCCAAAGGTAGCTCCAAATAACACAATTTTACCAAACTCTATTAATGCGGTTTTAGTAAACTCTCCACCTGCGTCAACACTAATAAATTCAAATACTAATACTGCTACTAATGCTCCGATTGGATCAATTAAAATCCCTTCCCATTTTAAAACTGCAGAGATGTCTTTTTTAAGCGGAATGTTTCTTAAAATAGGTGTAATTACTGTTGGTCCTGTAACAATAATTAATCCTGAAAATAAATATGAAATCTCCCATGTTAACCCAAATACGTAATGTGCTGCAATACCAGCTCCAAAAAAGGTAACCAAAGACCCTACAGATATTAACTTGGTAATTACAGGTCCAACATTTTTAATTTCGCTCATTTTTAAGGTTAAACCTCCTTCAAAAAGAATAATACTAATGGCTAAGGATACAAAATAAAACAAGCTTTCGCCAGGAAATAAACCTTCGTCACCATTCCATATTGGTTCTATCCATTTGGTTCCATCTTCACTTAAAAACTCGGCTGCAATTGGACCAACCAACAAGCCAATTAATATTAAAGGTAAAATTGCTGGTATTTTTAATTTCCAAGCAACCCATTGTGCAAGTATTCCTAAAATAATGATTCCTCCTAATTCTATCATTCAATTATCGTTTTGGTGAAAATACTAATTCTAAAATTCTACTTCTATAATTTAACCCAAATTTAGAGTAAAAAGTTAAATTTTTAAGCCTAGACCACTATCTAACTCAATTTTTTTAAACTTAAAAAAATGGTATCTTACAATTTTTCATCAAAAAACTACTAACCTAATTGACAATAAAGCCCTTTAAAACCATTGGAATTGGTATCGCGTTTTCGCCCAATCTTAAAGCTAATATTTTTGAAGCTGCTAGACTAGCTTTATTTTTTGATGCTAAACTAATTATGATTCATATTGGAGCACAATCTGATGATAAGTCAAAAACCATAAATAGTATATTAAGTAGCTTTAAGAAAGATAATCTAAAGTATGAAGTCGTCTTTAAATCAGGAAACCCAGTTGCTGCTATATTAGACACTACAAATAAAAAAGATATAGACCTTTTAATTATTGGAGCTGCTAAACGTGAAAATTTATTAAAATACTATGTTGGTTCTATTGCTAGGAAAATAACTAGACAAGCCAAGTGTAGTCTACTATTATTAATTAATCCATCTATTGACAGAATTGTATGTAGACACATAGTTGTTAATGGATTAGAAGATCCAAAAACCGAACAAACCATAGCGACTGCCTTTTATGTTGCATCAAAACTTAAAGCCGAAAAAATAACAATAGTAGAAGAAATTAAGCCCAATGAAATTGCAGTTAATGTGGATGATGACAAATCTTTAAGACATGCTAATATTGTCAGAGAACGTATTAGTAATCGTGAAACCTCAAGAATTAATCATATAATTGAAGATTTACCACAAGAATATACTAATACTATTGCAATAAAATCGCAACCTATTTTTGGAACCCAAGGGTATTCCATTGGTCATTATGCCCAAATATCTCGAGCAGATTTGTTAGTCATGAACGCGCCAACAAAAATGACGTTTTGGGATCGTTTATTTCCGCATGATATTGAACATATTTTAACTGAGCTACCAACCGATGTTTTAATTATTCAATGAGTCCAAAACAAAATAATACAACAGTCTTTTTTAAAGCATTACCTAAAAATATATTTTCTGGTTTTGTGGTAAGTCTTATTGCCTTACCTTTAGGTTTAGGCTTGGCTATGGCTAGTGATGCACCTCCAATTTCTGGAGTAATTGCTGCTGTAATTGGTGGAATTTTAGTCTCTATTTTAGGTGGTAGTCACGTTACTATCTCTGGTCCAGGTAACGGATTAGTTGGTGTACTTTTAGGTACTATTTTAACCTTGGGTATAGAAAGTGCTTATGCTGCCATTATTTGCTCTGGAGCCTTATTATTACTTTTAGGCTTTTTAAGATTAGGCAAATTAGCAGATTTTTTTCCATCCTCTGCCATTCAAGGTATGCTAGCTGCTATTGGTCTTATTATACTAGGAAAACAGTTTCATATTATGTTAGCGCATAGGATTAAAAGGGAAGATACGGTTGATTATTTATTCGAAATCCCATTTACTATAAACGATGCTATACATTACGATAATACAGGATTAATTTATGCTGCATTAGCTGGAGTTATTAGTTTTTTAATTATGATATTTTATTCTAAACTAAGAAACAAATACTTACAACTTATACCTGCTCCAATGTGGATTGTTATACTTTCTATTGGATTTAGTTATTACTTTGAGTTGGTTGCGCATCAAGCCAACCCAATTGCAATAAATTACATGATTTCTGGTATACCAGAATTTTCAGAAATTATATCGCAAATACCAACTGTGGATTTTAGTAAAATCGGGACATTTCCGTTTTGGACTAGTGTATTAGCTTTAACATTAATTGCTAGTATAGAGTCCTTGTTAAGCATCAAAGCTGTAGATAAATTAGATCCAGAAAAAAGAAGAAGTAATGTAAACAGAGATCTTAAAGCCTTAGGATTAGCAACCATAGGAAGTGGATTTTTAGGTGGTCTTAATGTCGTAACTGTAATTGCAAGAAGCTCAGTTAACGTTAATAATGGCGGTAGTAATAGGTCTTCCAACTTTTTTCATGCTTTCTTTTTAGTTATTTTTATTGTCTTATTTAGTACGCAATTAGCACGTATACCATTACCAGCATTAATGGCAATATTAGTTTACACAGGATATAAACTAGCGTCTCCAGAAAATATTAAAAAGATTTTTAGAATTGGAAAAGAACAGTTAATCATCTTTTTTGTTACCCTAATTGTTACATTAAAAATTGGTTTAATTTCAGGTATTTTATCAGGAGTATTAATCACATTTATTATACATATTGTCTTAAATAAAAGTATATCACTTTTTGCCAGAAATTGGCTTAAACCAAACGTTTTAATGTTTCAAGAAGATGGTCATTATTACATAAGTGTTAAGCATTTTTGTAGCTTTTTAAATTTCTATAAATTAAAAGCTAAATTAGATGCAGTACCAGAAAACGAAGACGTTATTATTGATTTTTCGCTATGCCAATTTGTGGACCATACCGTTATGGAAAACCTTAATAACTATCAAGAGCTATTTGCAAAACGTGGTGGACACTTTGAAGTTTTAGGCTTAGATTTACACGATACAGACTCAGAACATCCATTTGCATTGCGTCGCTTACTTCCTGTACCAAATGTTATTAAAAATAGCTTGACGCGTCGTCAAACCACCATGGAGGAGTTAGCAAACGATTACAACTTAGACTACAATGCTAAAAAAGAAAAACAAACGGGCTTTTTAAACAATTTTTTATTTTTCAGGGTAAAACAAATCAACTACATCTATAACCAAACCATTAATAAAAGCAATGGTTTAAAATTATTTGATATCGAGTTTTCTGAAGGAGAATTTATTGCTAAAGAAGTCGTGCGTAGTACAATGCTTCATATTAAACTAAACAAACAAATTCCAGAGTTTACTCTAGACAGAGAAGGGTTTTTAGAAAAAGTCTATGCTTTTGCAGGTTTTAAAGATATTCCTATTAAAAACCACACCGATTTTTCCAATCGCTTTTATTTACTAGGTGAAGATACGCAAGCTATACAACAGTTTTTTACAGATGAAATCACGCACTTTTTTGAAAGTAATCCCTACTACCATATCGAGTCTAATGGTCAAGATTTGTTGGTCTTTGGACGCGAGCGATTAGCTAGTATAAAAGAAATTAAAGCAATTTACGATTTTGGTAAACGTCTAAAAGCGGTTATTTCTTAATAAAACCTTAATATTTTAAGTGTTTAACACTTATTTAGTAATTTGCAGGTAGTTTTAATACTAATACTTTATAATGAAATTACACCCAATACAAGCTGGTCATTTTAAACTAGATGGAGGTGCCATGTTTGGTGTTGTCCCAAAAACTTTATGGACCAGAACCAATCCAGCAGATGCTAATAATTTAATAGATATCGCTGCACGTTGTTTATTAATTGAAGACGGAAACCGTTTGACACTAATTGACACAGGAATGGGAACCAAACAAAGCGAAAAGTTTTATGGTCATTACAACTTATATGGAGATGATACTATTGAAAAATCTTTAAAAGCAGCAGGTTTCTCTACAGACGATGTTACAGATGTGTTTTTAACACACTTACATTTTGACCATTCTGGAGGTGCTTTTAATTATAATAAAGACCGTACAAAATTAGAATCTGCCTTTAAAAATGCTCACTTTTGGAGCAATAAAGACCATTGGAAATGGGCAACAGAACCTAATAGACGTGAAGTTGCCTCGTTTTTAAAAGAAAACATATTGCCAATGGAACAAAGTGGACGACTAAAATTTACAGACCTTCCGCAGGATGATATTTTAAAAAATTCAGCTTTAGGTTTCGATATATTTTATGCCAATGGACATACAGACAAACAAATGATACCAATGATTAATTACAAAGGTAAAACCATTTGTTTTATGGCAGACTTATTACCAACCGTTGGACATTTACCTTTACCCTTTGTAATGGGTTATGATACAAGACCATTGTTGACGTTAGACGAAAAAGAAAAATTCCTGAATCTAGCAGCAGATAACAATTATTACTTATTTTTGGAACACGATGCACACAACGAAATAATTACTGTGCAACACACAGAAAAAGGCGTACGATTAAAAGACACCTTTACTTGTAACGATATTTTTAATTAACAATTCAAAACAATTTATAATGAAGATTACCTATAAACCAATTTTATTTTCGGCTTTTGCTGCGATAGTTTTATCTAGTTGCGGTGGAAGTGCTCCAATATTATCTACACCTATAGAAAATATTGACAACACACCAATGAAAGAATCTGCTTTAACAGACGCAGAAGCACACAATTGGGGACACTTAGATTTAGTAAAAGATACTATTCCTGGTATGAGTGTTGATAAGGCTTACGCCGAAATTATTAAAGGTAAAAAAGGACAGCAAATTATTGTTGCTGTTATTGACTCTGGTATAGATATTACACACGAAGATTTAGATGGTGTTATCTGGACTAACCCTAAAGAAATTGCAGGAAACGGAAAAGATGATGACAATAATGGTTACATCGATGATGTCCATGGATGGAACTTTTTAGGAGATGGTTATGACGAGCAGTTAGAAATGACGCGTATTGTTGCAACTGGAGACACAAGTATCCCAAGATATGCTGAAGCAGCAGAAAAACTAGAAAAAGATTACCAACAAGCCTTAAGTGGTAAGCAACGTTACGACCAAATATATGGTCAAGTAAGTAGCGCAAATAAAGTATTAACTGCACACTTTAAAAAAGAAGATTATACACCTGCAGAAGTTAACGCAATCACTGCAGAAGAAGGATCTGAATTAGCAACAGCAGTAGCTACAGCTAAATTTATGTATGCTAACGGGATGACATCTATTTCTGAAGCTGAAAAGCAAATTAAAGGTGGTGTAGAGTATTTTACTGACCAATTAAACGCTAACTTAAACAAAGACTTTAACGGTCGTAAAACAGGAGATAATCCAAACGATTTTAACGATAAGCCAGGTTACGGAAACGGAAACGTTATGCCAGTAAAAAAATCTGAAAGTCATGGAACACACGTTGCGGGTATTATTGCTGCAGAGCGTAACAATGGTTTAGGAGCAAATGGTGTTGCTAATAACGTAAAAATTATGTCGCTTCGTGCAGTACCAAATGGTGACGAGTACGATAAAGATATTGCAAAAGCAATTAGATATGCTGTAGATAATGGCGCTAAAGTAATTAACGGTAGTTTTGGTAAAAGCTTTTCTATGCACCCAGAATGGGTAAGAGATGCTATCAAATATGCAAGTGATAAAGGTGTGATTTTTGTACATGCTGCTGGTAACGATAGTAAAGATGTAGATGTTGAAGCTAACTTCCCTGATGACAATATTGATTATGTAGAGTTATCAAACACTTACATTCGTGTTGGTGCATTAGCACCAAGTTATGGTACAAAATTAGTTGCTGGTTTTTCTAACTACGGTAAGAAAAATGTAGATGTTTTTGCTCCAGGAGCTCAAGTATATTCTACAACTCCAGAAAACGAATATGATACTAAAGGTGGTACAAGTATGGCTGCTCCTGCTGTTGCAGGTGTTGCTGCTTTAGTTTGGTCACAATATCCAAAACTAACAGGTGCACAAGTAAAACAAATTATTATGGATTCTGGTTTAGCTGTAACGTCTAAAGTTATTGTTGGTGGAGATGCTAAAAACATTCAACCATTTTCTGACCTAAGTCAATCGGCTAAAATTGTAAATGCTTATAACGCTTTAGTTATGGCTTCACAAATTTCTAAATAACAATTAATAATTCAAAAAAGCCTCAACCTATTATGTTGAGGCTTTTTTATTTCAATTTAAAACAATGAAAAAATTATTTCTTTTAATTTCCGCTTTTGGTATTTTATCGTCTTGTAATTCTACCAAACAAGTTGCCAATTCATCTAGTAACACAACAGATTCTAAATCTACCTATTGGCAACAACATGTAGATTATAAAATGGATATTGATATGGATGTAAACACGTATCAATACAATGGTAAACAAACGTTAGTGTATACTAACAACTCGCCAGATGTTTTAAATCGCGTGTATTACCATTTATATTTTAATGCCTTCCAACCAGGTAGCGAGATGGATGTACGTTCTCGTACTATTGAAGATCCAGATAGACGTGTTGGAGATCGTATTAGTAAATTGGCTCCAAACGAGATTGGTTACATTAAAGTAAAAAGCTTAAAGCAAGATGGTAAAACATTAAGCCATGAGACTGTTGGAACAGTTCTAGAAGTTGACTTAGCAAAACCTATTCAGCCAGGAGAAAGTGTGACTTTTACAATGGATTTTGATGCACAAGTACCACAACAAATTAGACGTTCTGGTCGTGATAATGCAGAAGGTGTTGCTTTATCAATGACGCAATGGTATCCTAAATTAGCAGAATATGATTTTGAAGGATGGCATGCTGACCCATACATTGGACGTGAGTTTCATGGTGTTTGGGGAGATTTTGAAGTAAATTTAACTATTGATAAAA
This sequence comes from Olleya sp. Hel_I_94, assembly GCF_007827365.1. Taxonomy (NCBI): domain Bacteria; kingdom Pseudomonadati; phylum Bacteroidota; class Flavobacteriia; order Flavobacteriales; family Flavobacteriaceae; genus Olleya; species Olleya sp. Hel_I_94. The sequence continues at coordinate 2,296,084 of NZ_VISI01000002.1, read as the reverse complement.
ATTACGTTGTTGGTGGTACAGGTTACCAACAAGGCGAAGCTGAAGTAAAAGGAAACAAAAAAACGTTACGTTTTAAAGCACCTAAAGTACATGACTTTACTTGGGCTGCAGATCCAGATTACATCCACGATACTATGCAAGTACCTAATGGTCCGATGCTAAACTTTTATTACAAAAACGATTTACCAGCAGAAAATTTACAGTTTTGGAAAGATTTACAGCCTAAAACAGTACAATTAATGCAATATCTATCTGAAAACGTTGGAAAATATCCATACGATCAATACTCTGTTATACAAGGTGGAGATGGTGGAATGGAGTACGCTATGTGTACTTTAATTACAGGAAAACGTAGTTTTGGTAGTTTAGTTGGTGTTACTGCACACGAAATGGCACATACTTGGTTTCAATTTTTATTAGCTTCTAATGAAGCAAAACATGAATGGATGGACGAAGGTTTTACAAGTTACATTAGTGATTATGCAATGGATGCAATTAATAATACTAACCTAAAAAATCCAGCTGCTGGAGCATATAATGGTTATTACTATTTAGTAAAATCAGGAAAAGAAAAACCACAGTCAACTCATGCAGATCGCTATGAAACTAACATGGCTTACGGTATTACTGCTTATAATAAAGGATCTGTATTTTTATCTCAATTAGGATATATTATTGGAGAGGATAACCTAAAGAAAACGCTTAAAAAATATTTTGATGATTTTTCTTTTAAACACCCTAGACCACTTGATATTATTAGAACTGCTGAAAAGATTTCTGGTTTAGAGCTAGATTGGTACTTAATGGACTGGACACAGACTACAAATACCATTGACTATGCCATTACATCTCTTGAAGAAAATAATAGCATTACAACCGTTAATTTAGAGCGTATTGGGCTAATGCCAATGCCTTTAGATTTAGAAGTAGAATATACAGACGGAACAACAGAGCAATATTACATTCCGTTACAAATGATGCGTGGTGAAAAACCAGTAGCAACAACAACTAAAATTATAAACGATTGGGCTTGGGCAATGCCAACCTACAGCTTTAGTATTAGTAAGCCAAAAAGCATGATTAAATCTATAACTATAGATCCAAATCAGTTAATGGCAGATATAGATAAAACTAATAATACTGTAAAACAGTAGATAAAAATAGATTAATCTATTTTATAAAAGCTACAACTTAGGTTGTAGCTTTTTTGGTTTTTAAAACGATATATTTAATAAACTTTGAGCAATACATTATTATGAAAAAAATTATACTGCTTACCTTATGTGTCTTAATTTTTTCTTGTAAAAATAATTCTAACGATATAATCACACCTAACAGCAATAAGACCACTAACAATAATGAAAAAAACACCAAACCTAATACAACGCTAGCTTTTCTTGTAAATGTAAAAAATTTAGAAAAGGATGCTGCAACCAATTCAATAGAGGCTTTTAAAAAATCTGCAACAACAGAAGCAAAAGAAGTTATATATATAACTAGTGACAATCTTAAAACTAGTTTAAACTTAGCTAAAAAACATGACTATGCAGTTATTACTGTAGAAGATCATACTATAATTAAGTTAAATTTACAAGATTGTAAACCATCAAATGCTTGGGATGCTTGTATGCCAAAAGCAGAAGGTTATATTAAAAAAGGGGACTTAATTTACCAAAATGACTATTGTAATAATATCATTGGATTACCAGATAATCAAGAGCGTATCTTATACTTGTTTTAAATAGTACAAATGTTTAACTTTTATTAATTTGTATATTAGCCTTTAATTAGATTTTAAACAGGATTACTTCTTGAACCATGCAGCAGATTGATCAAAAAATCACCACAATAATTAACCATTTTAATCTTAATAATTATGCGTTTTCAAAACGTATAGGTGTGACTGGTACAACTATTGACAGTATTATAAATGGACGTTTACAAAAGGATGGTACACGTAAAAAAACTAAGCCTGGTTATGACGTATTAAACGCCATTATTAATGTATTTGATATCAATCCAAATTATCTATTTGGAAAAAGTAAAGTTATGCTAAATCAAGATTTACCCAGTAGTCCATCATTTTCTAGTGTGCCTCAGGTAATTTCGGTAACAAGTGATAATAACGAAAATGTAATTTATGTACCTATAAAAGCAAGAGCAGGCTACCTAAATGGCTATGCTGACACCCAGTATATTCAAACCTTACCTTCTTTTTATATGCCTAATCTTGCCCATGGTACGTTTAGGTGTTTTGAAGTTCAAGGTCACTCAATGGTAAGTACATTTTTTGATGGAGATTTAGTATTTGCTAAATATGTAGAACAATTACAGGATATAAAAAATGATCAAATTTATGTTGTAATTAGTAAAAACGATGGTATTGTTTTAAAGCGTATTATTAATACCACTACAACGGATAAAAAACTGATTTTAAAAAGTGATAATAAGGACGGAAATTATCCTGATTTTTCAATAAACATTGAAGATATTATGGAAATTTGGCACGTAAAAATGTTTGCATCTAAACAAATAGCTCAACCTGTTGATGTCTACGATAGGTTGCATGAACTTGAAACTAAATTAGTACAATTACAAGATTCAGTATTAAAAAAAGACTTAAAAAATAACTAATAATGCGTCTTACTTATAATAAACACGAAAAACTTAAAAGCCAAAAAGCAATCGAAAAATTGTTTGAACAAGGTAAATCAGTGTCTGCTTATCCATTACGTATGGTATATTTAAAAAATGATACTACTTTAAAAGTTGGTGTATCTGCTAGTAAACGTAATTTTAAAAAAGCTGTAGATAGGATTCGTGTTAAACGCTTACTTAGGGAAGGCTACAGATTAAATAAAAATCTATTAATAGACAATAATAATGACCATTTCACGCTTATGATTTTATATCTTAGTAAAGAAATGCCAGATTTTGAGGTAATTAATCAAAAAATGAAAACGTTATTATCTAAATTTAATGACCAAATTTCTAAACCATAAGGACTTTTATTTTCAAAATTCTTATCGCATTTAGTTCAAAAAAAATATCATGAAAAACATATTAAAAAAACGTCTTATAATTCCAATATTAGCTGTTACCATTTTATTTACAGGTACTGCTTTTAAAAGCGATTTTTTTGAAATAGCTAAACAAATAGAAATATTCACTACCCTTTTTAAAGAATTGAATATGAACTATGTGGATGAAACTAATCCTGCAGAATTAATGGATAATGCCATTAAAAATATGCTTAACGACTTGGATCCATATACAAAATTTTATAACGAGCAAGATGTAGAAGCAGAGCGTATACGTCGTACAGGAGATTATACAGGAGTTGGAGCAAGGATTAAGACACTAAAAGATAAATTATTGGTTATTGAGCCCTACAAAGACTATCCAGCAGACAAAGCAGGATTAAAAGCTGGTGACGAAATTACAGCAGTAGATGGCACAATACTAGATGGTTTTGATGGTGATGCTTCAGACCTTTTAAAAGGAACACCAAACTCTACATTAGAAATTACCTATAAACGTCAAGGAAAAACAAATACAACCACTGTTACACGATCTGAAATAGAAATTGATGCTGTTCCTCACTTTTCCATGATAGACGCTAAAACAGGTTATATTGTGCTTCAAAAATTTAACGAAAAAGCGTCTTTACAAACTGGTTATGCTTTAAAAGATTTAAAAGCACAAGGTGCAACACAAGTAATCTTAGATTTAAGAGGTAATCCTGGTGGCTTATTAAACGAAGCGGTTAATGTAGTTAACCTGTTTGTACCAAAGGGACAATTAGTAGTTACCACAAAATCTAAAGTAAAAAAATACAATAAAACCTATTACACATCTAAAGAACCTATAGACACAAACATCCCAGTTGTAGTATTAATTGATGGTCGCAGTGCATCTGCATCAGAGATTGTTTCTGGGACACTACAAGACATTGATCGTGCAGTTATAGTTGGGTCTAGAAGTTTTGGTAAAGGACTAGTACAACGTCCTAAAAAGCTAACTTATGGTACACAATTAAAAGTAACAATATCAAGATATTACACACCTTCTGGAAGATGTATACAGGCTTTAGATTATTGGAACAGAGATGACAACGGTAACGCTGTAAGAGTTAAACAAGAAAATTACAATGTCTTTAAAACTAAAAATGGTCGTAAAGTGTTTGATGGTGGTGGTGTCTTTCCTGACGAAGCTTTAGAGGTGACTAAAAATACAGCAATAACAGACGCTATTTTAAATAGTCAAAGCATATTTGATTTTGCAACAACCTATTACTATAACAACAAGATAGAAGATATCTCTAAATTTAAATTAACAGATACCGACTTTAATACCTTTAAAAACTACCTAAATACATCAGGTTTTGAGTTTGAAACGGAAACTGAAAAAGCACTTAAAAAAGCAATGGAAGTTTCAAAATCTGAAAATTTAGATGACGATATTGGCAAGGATTATAAAACCTTAATAACTAATCTAGACAACTCTAAAGCTAAAGCAGTAGAGAATAATAAAAAACAATTAATTAACTTATTAACAGATGAAATTGTTAAACGTTACGTCTACAGAGAAGGGTTATATGAGTACTACAAAACTCATAATGAAGAGATTAAAACTGCAACAGATATTTTATCAAATACCTCAAAATACAACAGATATTTAAACTAAATAAGCTAACACATTTTAACATATTAAATTTTTGGTATATTTAATGCTAGTTTATAATCATGAAGCATTTATTTTTATTAATATTATTAAGCACAACATTAGGTTTTTCGCAAAGCGAATTAACACATGATGTGTATTTTAATACAGACGAATACGACGTTCCTTTAACTGAAGAAAACCGTATTTTACTATTTATTTCTAACTTAGATACCATAGCAATTCAAAAAATATCTATCTATGGTTTTACCGATGATAGAGGCTCTAATGACTATAATTTAGAGTTATCACAAAACAGAGCAAATACAATTAAAGAGTTGTTTTCCGGTTACGGAATTGACGAAAATTTAATTACCAATGTAAACGGAAAAGGTGAAATACTACTAAAAGTTTTAAACGAAGAAGAAGTCCACCAAATAAGAGGTTTAAACCGTAAGGTAGAAATTATTGTTACGCCAAAACTTCCCGAAAAAAAGACCATTACTAAACCTGAAGAAGTCACTGAAAATGATACAGATGATAGTAAAAAAACTACAGATGACATAGCTAAAGGCACCATAAAAAAAGGCGATAAAATAACGCTAGATAAAATTTATTTTAAAACCAGTTATAGTTACGTAACCTCAGAGTCTAAAAAAACTTTAGAAGATTTAGCTAAAATTTTAGTCGCTAAAAAAAACATCTATTTTACCATACAAGGTCATGTATGTTGCACGCAAATGAGTCGTGATGCGGTAGATAAAAAAACCAAAAAACGCAATCTATCTGTAGCCAGAGCTAAATATATTTATGATTATTTAGCTAGAAAAGGCGTTGATAAAAAACGAATGAAATACGTAGGAATGCGTCGTAAATTTCCACTTGGTGGAGCTCCAGAACTAGACAGACGTGTGGAAATTTTAGTAACATATGTAGGTAAAGAAGATTAATTAATCTTTAATCATCGCTACGTGTGGTATACCATCTTCTAGGTACTCCTCACCTATTTCAAAAAATTCTAAACTGTTATAAAAACGTTTTAAATAACACTGCGCAGAAATCTTAATTTTAGTTTCGTTATAATATGCTGCAATAGCTTCTATTGAGGCTTTCATTATAGCAACACCATATTTATGTTGGCGCTCATTATGGGCAACCACTACTCTACCAATACTAGAAAATTCAAAATAATCACCTGGTTTAAAAACACGTGTGTAAGCCACTACTTTTTTGTTTTTAAAACCTATAATATGTAGTGCTTTTTGATCTTTACCATCAATATCCTGATACACACAATCTTGTTCAACCACAAAAACTTCACTTCGTAATTGTAAAATATCATACAACTCTTGTATTGTTAATTGGTCAAAAGTTTTAGTTTGTATGTCTAACATAATAGTAAATAATTAAAGTAAAGTAATAAATTAGACTACAACCTTAATAAGCTTGCAGTCTAATATTGGGTTATTAACAATTAACTGGTATTTTATCGACACGGTTTTGATGACGACCACCTTCAAACTTAGTTTCTAAAAATGTATCTACCATAGCTATAGCTTGTTGTATAGCTGTATAACGTGCAGGAATACAAATAATATTAGCATCATTGTGTTGTCTTGTTAACTCTGTAATTTCTTTAGTCCAGCATATACCAGCTCTAACTTTTTGGTGTTTATTAGCAGTCATAGCTACACCATTGGCACTACCGCAAATTAAAATTCCAAAATCTACAGTATTGTTTGCTACATCATTTGCAACAGGATGTACAAAATCTGGATAATCTACGCTGTCTGTTTGGTCAGTACCATAGTTATTAACAGTGTAACCTTTTGCTTCTAAATGTTTGAGGATAGCAAACTTATAGTCTGTGCCTGCATGATCGTTACCAATTGATATTTTCATAGTAGTAGTTGTGTTATTGTTTATTAGATTTCAAAGTTAATAATTGATTACAAGTATTAATAAGTAATAGGTATTAACTTATTCATAAAAATTAAATTCGTAATTATTTAAAAATCAATCACTATTATTAAATTGTTAACTACTTAGGATTAAGTATTAATTACTTGTTAATATCTTGTGATTGTTTTTTAAAACTTTTGTTAGGATTATCCAGTTAATTTTACAAACCAAAATTGGTTATTAACAACCAAAAAAGTTAGCCTTTTTTTTTTGCATACTTATCATTAAAAAAATTACAGATACCAACATCAATTTTTAAAATACTTATCAAAAATCTGTTGTCAACAGTCGTTATTAACAGTTGTTAATAACATAAGTATTTACTTTAAAACCAAATACTTTAGATAGCTAATAACTTGTTAATAGACTCTATTATTACACAAATCAAATCAAAATCTAAAAAAGTTATACCGCTATTAACAAGCTATAATAATCACTATTTTTTTTTTAAAATTTAAAAGAAAATAAATGATATATAGTATATATGTGAATAACTCTAAATTCAAGATTTAATATTAGTTTAATATCCATTAAATTATAATAACGTAGCTTTGTATAAACTTAATAACCAATCTTCTCCTTGTATTAAGTTATAAATAACAGAATTTCAAGTATCTTAGAGATTCAATAGATTACAAATTAAATGACAAAAAAAACACACAGGAAACCTTCAAATAATAAGATTTCCAACCTTACAAATACAATCTTAAGTATTTTAAAAAAAGAAAGAAACCAAAGCTTTAACTATAAGCAAATAGCAGCTAAAATAGGAGTTAATGATGCTAGTAGTCGTAATCAGATTATTAAAAAATTAGCGCAACTTAAAGCTAAAGAGGAGATTATAGAAACAGATCGTGGAAAATTTAAAGCAGTTGTTAACACTGAGTATCATACTGGTATTTTTGATGCAGCTCAACGTGGTAACGGTTACGTTATTTGCGATGCTTTTGAGAACGATATTTATATAGCTTCTAACAATGTTAATAAAGCTCTAAATGGTGACGAAGTAGAATTATACGTTTATAAACGAAGAAAACAAGGTAAGCTTGAAGGCGAAATTACCAATATTATCAAACGTGCTAAAACTGAGTATGTTGGTATTATACAAATACACGAAAAGAAAAACTTTGCTTTTGTTGTTGTAGATGGTAATAAAATGAAAACTGACATTTTTGTGCCAATTAATAAAACTTTAAAAGCCCAAGATGGCGATAAAGTTGTGGTTACAATGGAGGATTGGCCAGACAAAGCAGATTCTCCTAATGGTCGTGTAATTAAAGTTTTAGGTAAAGCAGGTGAGCATAATACAGAAATACATTCTATACTAGCAGAATATGGTTTACCATACGAGTTTCCAACCGAAGTAGAGGATTATGCAAATTCTATTGACTTAAATATTACTGCAAAAGAAATAGCAAAACGTCGTGATATGCGTAAAGATTTAACCTTTACCATAGATCCAAAAGATGCAAAAGATTTTGATGATGCGTTATCATTTACAGTTTTAGATAATGGTTTATATGAAATTGGAATCCATATTGCAGATGTATCACACTACCTTAAGGAAAATACTGTTTTAGATGACGAAGCCTATGAGCGTGCAACTTCAGTATACTTAGTAGATAGAGTAGTACCTATGTTACCAGAAATTTTATCTAATGGTGCTTGTTCATTACGTCCTCATGAAGAGAAATATACGTTTTCAGCAGTATTTAAAATTAATGATAAAGCCGAAATTAAAGACCAATGGTTTGGTCGTACAGTAACGTATAGTGATGCTCGTTTTGCTTATGAAGAAGCACAGGCAATCATCGAAAATAATATTACTTTTAACAAATCCGAAATCATTTCTAACCCAGAAAAAATAGATACAACCATTCCAAATGAAGTATCATTAACTGGTAAACAGTATAATACAACTCCAGAAATAGCACAAGCGGTTTTAAAATTAGACGAACTAGCTAAAAAAATGCGTAATAAACGTATGCAATCAGGAGCTATTAGTTTTGATAAAGTAGAAGTTAAATTCTCTTTAGATCAAGATGCAAATCCTATTGGTGTTCACTTTAAAACTAGTAAAGATGCTAACAAGTTAATAGAAGAATTTATGCTTCTGGCTAACAAAAAAGTATCAGAGTTTGTTTCTAAAATGAAACCAGAAAAAACTTTTGTTTACCGTGTTCATGACGAGCCAGATGAAAGTAAACTAGCTGCTTTACAAGGCGTAGTTGCTAAGTTTGGTCATAAACTAAACTTTAAAAGTAAAGCCGGAATTGCATCATCTTTAAACCAGTTATTAACAGATGTTCAAGGTAAAAAAGAACAAAATTTGGTAGATACTTTAGCAATTAGAACCATGTCTAAAGCAGAGTATACCACTAAAAATATAGGACATTACGGATTGGCTTTTGGAGATTATTCTCATTTTACCTCACCAATTAGACGTTATCCAGATGTCATGGCACATAGATTGTTACAACGTTATTTAGATGGCGAAAAAAGTGCTAATCAAGAGGAATATGAAGAGAAGTGTAAACATTCTAGTAACATGGAATATTTAGCAACTAAAGCAGAACGTGACTCGATTAAATACATGCAAATTAGATTTATGCAAGACCATCAAGACGAGGAATTTGTTGGTGTAATTTCTGGTGTAACCGATTGGGGAATTTATGTAGAGATTATCTCTAATAAATGTGAAGGTATGGTTAGAATTAGAGATATTAATGACGATCATTATGATTTTGATCAAGAGCAATTTGCATTAGTTGGACGTAATACTAAAAAAGTATATCAACTTGGAGATGAGGTGATTGTTAAAGTAAAACAAGCCGATTTAGTAAAACGTCATCTTGACTTTAACTTAATTGGTAAGCACGAAGGTTAATAGTAACTAACCTTTTTTAACCCTCAAAAAAATTTTAAAAAATGTATCAATTAACTTTAAGTTTTTGATACATTTTTTTTTAACCAGTATATAGTTTTCGTTATTAACAGTAACTTTTTATTACATTTAACTACTAATATTTAAAACCAATAACCATGATATTAACAACAACAAATTCTATTGAAGGATTTAGAATAATTGAATACAAAGGGATTATAACAGGAACCTCTTTTGAGACTAAAACAAAATTTTCTTTTAAGACCGAAAAAAATAAAGAGTTAACAACAGACGTTATAAATGAAGCAAAGGAGCATGCTTTTCAAGAGTTACAAACCAATGCAAGTAATTTAAATGCAAATGCAGTAGTTGGCATAAATGTTGATTTTGAAACCGTAAATGGCTCTTATTTTTTTGTTTCAGTAACAGGAACAGCAGTAAGCGTAGCGCCTCAAAAATAAATACTTAGTCTTTTTATTTTTTTAGTGTGGTTATAAATAAAAACTAATATTACTAAAAGTGTAACACTTGCAAAAAAGAAGCCTCTTTATTAAAACAAAACCTTTTTTAAAATGAAAAATTTATTAGTTACAGTTTTCTTTTTAGCAACAACTTTAATTTTTGCTCAAAATCCAAAAAACAAAAATGTTGGTGATTTTAACGAAGTTAAAGTCTTTGACTTAATTAAAGTAAGTCTTGTAAAATCTGACGAAAATAAAGTTATGATTACTGGAGAGGATGTAGATGATGTAGAGATTATAATTAAAAACAATACTTTAAAAGTACGCATGAAATTTGACCGTAGTTTTGATGGTACCAAAACGTTTGTAGCTGTACATTATACAGATTTAAAGGTCATAGATGCTAATGAAGGAGCCATAGTTGTTGGTAACGAGTTAATAACTCAGGACAGCATAGAGCTTCGTGCACAAGAAGGTGCTTCTATAATTGTTGGGTTAGACGTTAATACAGTTAATGTAAGGGCTGTTTCTGGAGGTATTGTAGAAACTAGAGGTAAAGCCAACACCCAAGATATTACGCTTAATACAGGAGGTATTTATGAAGGTCGTGATTTTGAAACAAAAAATACAACAGTAAAAGTTAGAGCAGCTGGTGAAGCAGAGGTTAATGCAAGCGATTCTGTAGATGCACGTATTACAGCAGGTGGAACCATTGATATTTATGGAGATCCACAAATAGTAACTAAAAAGCACACGTTTGGAGGTTCTATCTCTGTAAAAAATGAGTAAATAACTTGACTCGGTTTATAATAAGGCTTCAAATTTAATTTGAAGCTTTTTTTATTTGTAGCTATAGTACTATGTGTTAATTAAATATTTTCTTTACTTTGTAATAAACACAATTAAAATCAATGTTTGACGATATACTTGCAGCTATCCCTTTTGGTATAATACTTTCTTTTACCGTAGGACCTGTATTTTTTGTATTGTTAGAAACTAGTGCTACTAAAGGGGTAAGAAGTGCATTAATATTTGATGCTGGTGTAATTTTAGCCGATATTTTATTTATTGTAGTCGCCTTTTTTAGTACTGAAAGGTTACTGGGTAAAATTGAAAATGACCCTAATTTTATAATATTTGGTGGTGTATTATTGGTGTTTTATGGCATAATTTCGTTTGTTAAAACATCGCGCTCGTTTAGATCTATTGTTAAAGAATACCATAAAGTAGAATTTAAAAAAGGCTACGGTAAATTATTTGTCAAAGGATTTTTACTTAACTTTATTAACATTGGTGTCTTATTAGGTTGGCTAGGTTTTATAGTTTTGGCAAGTAAAATTACAACTTCGCATAACGGAGTAATTGTTTTTGTTACAACCATGTTGGTTGCCTATTTTGTAACAGATCTAGTAAAAATTATTGCAGCTAAAAGACTTAAAAATAAATTAACGCCACGTCTTATTTTTAAAACTAAAAAAATTATTGCTTTAGTTATTTTAGGATTTGGTATTTTGCTGTTAGCACAAGGTTTTTTTCCAGAAGAAAAAGAAAAAATTAAAGAAAAGCTTGAGCAAATTAATCCATTATAATTTCAATTATTTGAAAACCTTTCCACCTAAAAAATTTAGTTTACCACTTCGCATTTGTATTTCAATAATACTTTTAGGTAGCTTATTTAAAATTATGCATTGGCCAAATGCTTATCAACTAATGACTATTGGTATTAAAGGTATTTTGATAGTATATCCAATTAGATTTTTCTTTAAACAAGACAAAGTAACCATGGATTATATTAAAGTTGTTATGATTGTTTTATGGTGTTTAAATTTTCTTCTTGGATTTAATCAGGTATTTAGTTTTGGAGGTCTTTTAATACTGTTTGGTTGGTGGTTATTAATAGATAGCGCTAATTATTTTAATAACAATCGACTTGTCCTTTCCTATATTGCACAAAAAGTATATTACGGTTTTGTAGCTATTAGTATTGGTAGTATTGCTTTTGGTTCAATTTTTAAAATTCAACATTGGCCTTACGCAAATATCTTATTTACTTTAGGTGTTGTTTTGGCTGCTATTATATTGATTGTAGATTATTTTGTAAGACGCAAAAAATAAGATGTCTAAAACGCAATATCATATATACGTTGTGGAATTATCTAAAAAAGTATTTACTCAAAATACAAAGTTTAGAGTTGCCAATCCACAGTTTAATGGTGTACTAGAATGTTTGTATGTTGGCATGACAAGCAAAACACCTAAAGAACGTTTTTTACAACATAAAACAGGTTACATTAATAAAAAAGGACACAATTTATCGTCAAATATTGTCCAGAAGTATGGCATGTATTTACGACCTAGTTTATACAACCATATTGGTCCAATTGCAACTAGAGCAGAAGCTTTAAAAATGGAAGAAGCATTAGCTTTAGACTTACGTCGAAAAAAATATGCGGTGTGGTTTAATTAACTTGTCATTGCGAGGCACGAAGCAATCTTTTCATAATTTTCAATCATAATTAGAAAAAATAAATGTTTTATCTAAGTTTTATACTTACATGATTGTTATTGTGTAACCTGCTTTTAATCATTTAAAATTCATATAAAAAAAAGCGCTACTTATAAAGTAACGCTTTCTTGAGGTGTCGAGCGGATTCGAACCGCTGTAGATGGTGTTGCAGACCACTGCCTAGCCACTCGGCCACGACACCCTTAATAGGACAGCAAATATAAAAATAATTACCGTTTTACCCTATTTCTGTTAGTTTTTTCTTTTTTCTGTTAATTCTACTGTAACCATCTGTACATCACCACCAATTGGAGGATTTATTTTACTTACAGCAACCGTTGCAATAGTAATTAATGTATCTTCTTTAAAAATACGATCTAAAATACGCTTGGCAACATGCTCTAAAAGTGCACTTGGTGTCGCCATTTCTTCAACTACAACTTTGTTTAAAAATACGTAATCTACTGTATCTTCTAATTTATCAGATGTTGTACTTTTTTGTAAATCTGCTTTCACTTTTAAATTTACTAAATAGTCGCTTCCAATAGCAGTTTCTTCTTTTAAACAACCATGATATGCAGTAACACGTATATTTTCAACTTTAATTATTCCCATTTTCTTTAAATTTTGAACAAAAGTACCTAAAATAGTAGTTTACTAAATTTTTAAAGTGTGGTTAAATTCATTTCAACTAAAAAATAACTAATTTTACAGCTTATTATTAAGTTGATATAATAGCAATAATCAATTACAATAAAGCAAAACACGTATGTCTGAAGATAAAAAGTCACTCAATTTTTTAGAGCAAATTATAGAAGAAGATTTAACCAATGGTTTAGATCAAAGTAAACTACGTTTTAGATTTCCGCCAGAACCAAATGGGTATTTACATATTGGTCATACTAAAGCAATTGGTATTAGTTTTGGTTTAGGCGAAAAATATAATGCACCAGTTAACCTTAGGTTTGATGATACTAATCCAGCAAAAGAAGAGCAGGAGTATGTAGATGCTATTAAAGAGGATATCTCTTGGTTAGGCTATAAATGGGCAAACGAGGTATACTCGTCAGACTATTTTCAAATTCTATTTGATTGGGCTGTACAATTAATTAAAGATGGTAAAGCGTATGTGGATTCTCAATCTTCTGTCGCTATGGCAGAACAAAAAGGGACACCAACACAACCAGGAGTTGATGGACCATTTAGAAATAGAACTGTAGCAGAAAACTTAGACCTTTTTATGCGCATGAAAAATGGCGAGTTTAATGAAGGCGAACATATTTTACGTGCTAAAATAGACATGCAGCATCCTAACATGTTAATGCGTGATCCATTAATGTATCGTATTTTAAAGAAAGCACACCATAGGACAGGAGACGATTGGTGTATTTATCCAATGTATGACTGGACGCATGGAGAAAGTGACTATATCGAGCAAATTTCACATAGTTTATGCTCACTAGAGTTTAAGCCTCACAGAGAGCTTTACGACTGGTTTAAGGAGCAAGTGTATGATTATTCTAAATCAGAGTATCCAATGCAACCTAAACAACGTGAGTTTGCACGTTTAAACCTTAGTTATACTATCATGAGTAAACGTAAGTTGCTTAAGTTAGTAGAAGAAGGTATTGTAAACGGTTGGGATGATCCACGTATGCCTACAATTTCAGGACTACGTCGTCGTGGTTTTACACCAACAGCTATCAGAAAATTTGTAGAAACTGTTGGAGTCGCTAAACGTGATAATATTATTGATGTTGCACTTTTAGAGTTTTGTATACGTGAGGATTTAAACAAAAAAGCACCACGTGTAATGGCTGTTTTAGACCCTTTAAAAGTGGTTATTACAAATTATCCTGAAGATAAAGAGGAATGGTTAGAAGCCGAAAATAACCAAGAAGATGATGCAGCAGGTTTTAGAAAAGTACCTTTTTCTAGAGAAATCTATATTGAAAAAGAAGATTTTAAAGAGGAAGCTAGTAGTAAGTTTTTTAGACTAAAACTAGGCGGAGAAGTGCGTCTTAAAAACGCTTATATCATTAAAGCAGATAGCGTTGTTAAGGATGCTAAAGGAAATATAACAGAAGTACATTGTACATACTCTGAAGACACAGAACGTCGTATTAAAGGGACTTTACATTGGGTAAGTATTAAGCATGCAGTTAAAGCTGAGGTTAGAGAATACGATAGATTATTTTTAGACGAAGCACCAGATAGTCACGAGGATAAAGATTTTATGGAGTTTATTAATCCAAACTCTTTAAAAATTATAGACGCTTTTGTGGAGCCTAGTTTAAAAGAAGCTAAGGTAGGAGAGCAGTTTCAGTTTCAACGTTTAGGATATTTTAATGTGGATAACGACTCTAAAGCAGACGCTTTAGTATTTAATAAAACTGTTGGTTTACGTGATAGTTGGGCAAAACAAAAACCAGCTAGTAATGCGCAAAATAACCAACAAAAACAAACACAGCAAAACAATCGTCCTGCTATAGAGCAAATAAAATCATACGGTAAAAAGTATGATAGGATGAAGCCAGAACAACAAGATAAGGCTAAAGCCGAAATACAAGCACTAGCTAAGGACGTTGCCTATCAAGATTTAGAGCCACTTTTTGGTACAGCAGTTAAAAAAGTAGGAACTCGTGTTATTACTATGATAACCTTGGGTGTTTTACTAGATAATGGTTTAGATAAAAACGAAGCGATAACCGACTTTATTAACAAAGCGTTGGAAGACAAAAGCGAGCTGTTAGTAAACGAAGCAAAAGCGCTTAACTAATAATTTAAAAACCTATCAAATGTAAAAGTTTGATAGGTTATTTTTTTATATTGAAACAACTAAAAATAGTACTATTTTTTCTTATTGTTTGTATTAATAATACAAACGCACAAGACTATCCTGTTATTAGTGACATGGTAACAGATAATGCCTATATTTTTAGTAACAATGAAGCCCAACTTTTAAGAGATAAATTAACTGCTTTTGAAGCCAGAACAACACATGAAATTGTTGTACTAACCATACCAGATTTGGATGGTGAAAATATTGAGTATTATGCGTATTCTGTATTTAATCAAGAAGGTAATAACTTTGGTAAAGTAGATGTTGACAATGGTATTTTAATTTTAATAGCTGTTAATGACAAGAAGGTTAGGATAGAAGTAGGAGATGGTTTAGAGCCTATTATTACAGACGCTTTTGCATCAAGAGTTATTAGACATAGGATAACACCACTTTTTAAACAAGGTCGTTTTTTTGAAGGTATTGATGATGCAACCTCAGAGCTTATTAAATTAATTGATGATCCAATTTATGCTAACGAGTTTTCTAATTTTATAAATAAAGAAGCAGTATCAACAAACGATAAGTCTACAGATGGTGTACATTTTATAACTAAATTAATTGTATCAAGTTTTTTATTATTTGTCTTTTTTTGGATTACTATGTATGCTTATTATAGGTTAGTAATTAAACAAAGTTTTAAAACATTTAAACTTAAAAAATTATACAATACTCATAAGACTAAGTTTTTGATGTATGCTGCTATAGCATTACTAATTATTGATAGTTTTTATGTTTTTTTTCTGAAACTATTTTTTGGAATATTA